>NZ_JBMOUI010000015.1:0-170277 GCF_049319765.1 Paenibacillus sp. S29
ACTTGCATGTATTAGGCACGCCGCCAGCGTTCGTCCTGAGCCAGGATCAAACTCTCCATTAAAGACCAACCGAAGTTGATTTATAGAAAGAGCGATAAGCTCATTTTGAAACTGACGAGATAAAATATCTCTTGTTTGATTTTGCGAACAAAATCGTTTACTCACTCGTTGTTCAGTTTTCAAAGATCAAATTTTCATGCGGCTTTGTTTGAGCCAGAATAATAGTATAACATTTTCATCTGATTCATTCAACCTGTAAATAATTCCAGGCGATTCATCCAACCCAGATTTTTAATAATCATTTTCGGGCTGGACTAACAATATATCAATTTAAAGCAATTAAGTCTACCTGTAAAAATTTCCAGCTTGTTCAAACTTATTAAAATTCTTTGATCTTGTTTTATCGGCTGGACTAGTAATTTAACACGTATACCAAATTAATTCTACTTGCAATTAATTCCTTTTAATAGACAACTATAGATAAACACCAAAGTAATTCATAATGCCAATAGGCGGAAGTATTACTTAAATCTGTGTTATTCTAATTTTACATAAGGATTTGCTTTGTCAAGTAGTTATGGCAAAAACAATTATGCTTACATCACTCAATGAAAATGAGCTTACTCGATGCGTATTCCAAGAGTTAATAACTTCATCTGCTCTATGACAGTTAGATTGATCCCGAAATATGGAAAACAGCGGTATCTTTAGACGAGTCCTAGATACCGCTGTTTTATTGAACTATCGTTCCTCGTTTGTTAAACGATAAACTTAATCTCCGTATTGTGTTTACAGCATACGCAACTCCTGCTTTGAGTTCACCTCTCGACGATGCAAGGTGAAGAGGAACCTTTTGCCTACTGTGGAGACAGAATTAGGAAGCCATGACTTTAATATTCAAGAGGATGCCGCTACCGCAAGCGTACCGGAAGAATCAGCTGTATGATGAATACTCCGAACGAAGCGAATCGTTTTTGTTTCCGAGTGCATTACGACTGAATGAGTTTCCGCTCTGTGACCGGGAAGAGAACGAACCCCCTGCAACCACTCTCCAGGTGTCACACCTGTAGCCACAAACATCACGCCTTGGCGTCCGACCATATCATCCATGGAAAGCAACGCACCGGGGTCAGTAATGCCCATACGTTTGCAACGCTCAATCTCTTCTTCACCATGAGGCAGCAGGCGACCCTGGATTTCTCCGCCCATGCATTTCAGCGCTGCAGCGGCCAATACACCCTCAGGAGCGCCACCAGAACCGATATGCAAATCCACACCGCTATCCAGGCATGTTTCAATCGCGCCCATCACATCCCCATGGCCAAGCAATTTGATTCGAACGCCGCTTTCCCGCAGAAGCTTGATGATCCCGGCGTGCCGTGTACGATCCAGAATGGACACGGTAAGATCAGACAAGGATTTACCGAGTACTCGTGCAGCTTTTGACAATGTAGTTGGGATTGGGTCCTCAAGTGACAGCTTTCCAGCCAATGCTGGGCCAACGGCCATTTTTTGCATGTACATATCTGGAGCGTGGAGTAGACTACCACGAGGTGCAGCAGCAATGACCGACAGAGCGTTATTCAAACCATTTGCTACTGTTTCGGTTCCCTCTAGTGGATCGACAGCGATGTCCATAGCCGGTCCTCTACGATTGCCTACTCTTTCTCCGATATACAGCATGGGAGCCTCATCCATTTCGCCTTCGCCAATGACGACCGTGCCGTCCATGGATACCGCATTAAAATGAGTGCGGATGGCTACCGTAGCCGCCTCGTCCGCGCTATTCTTATCTCCACGCCCTGTCCATTGTGCTGATTGCAGTGCCGCTGCCTCTGTTACCCGAACGAATTCCAAAGCCATTTGACTCTCCATACCTATCCCTCCACCTCTCCTAAAAATAATTGTTACCCTTAAGCAAATGAATTATTTAGGGCAGTTTTACTGCAATCTTTCTATTTATCTATTAAACTCCTATATCCTACGATTTTAATTTTTAGTTATATGACCAGCTACTAGGCTCTATAACATTCTGATAATCAAACCTGCCGTCTCTTCAATCGCCTTATCTGTAACATCAATAACCGGACAATTCAGCTCTTTAAACAAAGACTGCGCATACGCTATTTCCTCTTCCACCCTCGTCGCTGTAGCATACTGCACATTATTAGGAAGCCCCATAACCTTTAGTCGCTCACTGCGTATTTTTAACAGTAACTCTGGCTCGATCGTTAATCCGAACACTCGACCACGCTGAACATCCTTCAACTGAACAGGCGGTGTCAGCTCTGGTACAACCGGTATGTTGACCGTTTTATAACCTTTATGCGCGAGAAACATGGATAAAGGGGTTTTGGAAATACGGGATACCCCCAGCAATACAATATCCGCTTTGAGAATGGCGCTCACATCTTTGCCATCATCGTATTGAACCGCAAAATCCAAGGCCTCTACACGGCGAAAATAGTTGTCGTCCAGTCGATGTAGCAGACCAGGCTTCTCTTTGGGATCGTCATGGAACGTATCGGCAAACGCCTGCATCATCGGTCCCATAATGTCCACAGCCCGCACATTCAGCCGGACAGCCTCCTCTTTCATCGCCTCTCTCAATTCCGGCTGCACCAGCGTATAAGCTACAAAGCCTTTACGCTCGGCAACTTCCTCCATCACCCGGCTCAGCTCGTCTTCATCCCTCACGTTCATAAATCTTTTGATCTCTGTGTCTGGTAACTCAAATTGGCGCATGGTCGCCTGTACGACAGCTTCTGCCGTTTCGCCAATCGAGTCTGAACAGATCGCTATAAAATGACTGCTCGCCTGAACCATTCGATTCCTCCCATTAATCCTCTGCTACCATATCGAGCAACATTTTAATAATATTCGTTTTTGTAATGCGTCCCACGACTTTCCAATGCTCCCCTGGTTTGTCGGAGTCGGAAGGGACGACGACAGGCAGGCTGTCGATTTGACGGGCAATAATTTTGCGCGCTGCCTCTAATACTGTATCCTCTGGGGAAACGGTGACAACATTCGCCTGTCGGGTCATCACAAGGCTGACAGGAATGGTTGCTGCATTGGGATTGCCTAACGTTACCTTGAGCAAATCCTTGCGGGAAGCCACCCCTGCCAAATCTCCGTCTTCATCGGTGACGATCAAATTGCTCACATTTTCCAAAAAGAGAGCCACTACAGCTTCCTGAATCGTGGTTGTTTCACGTACGATGACTGGAACCCCATGAAGATCGCCGACCTTCATTTGCAACAGCCGGAATTTTTCCTCCCGGTTTGGCGTGCCCCGCTTACCAACAAAATATCCGACCTTGGGCTTTGCATCTATGTAATTCAGAATGCCCAATTTGGATAGGTCGGTCCGAATGGTCGCCTTGCTGAGATTAAGCATTTCCGCAATCTGATCCCCGGTAATCGGGGCATGCTTTTGTACAATGTTTAAAATTTCTACTTGTCTTGCCGTAAGGTCGATGATGAACGTCCCTCCTTTTTTCTTTCGATCTGATATTGAATATAATACGTCATATATAACAATAAATCAACCTTAAAAATCATATAAAACATCATATATATAAAACTAAAGTGTTTATTCATGTCTTTCCATCATTTAAAACACTTATTACACACAAAAAACGGGTACTTACACCCTGCTCTTTCGAGTAAGGCGAAGTACCCGCTCCCTTATTCGTATCTTAAAGCATCAATCGGACGTAGCTTCGACGCCTTCCGCGCCGGATATACTCCGAACAACACCCCGACTGCCATACAGCACAGAAAAGAGTACAGCACGGGCTCTATCGAATACACAATCGGCATTTGGACGAATTTCTCGAGCAGCTTTGCACCTCCGAGACCCACCATTACGCCGACCAGTCCACCCATCAGACTGAGAAAAACAGCCTCAGCCACAAACTGCAACATAATATCACTGCGCTGCGCACCAATCGCTTTGCGAATCCCGATCTCCCTTGTGCGTTCCGTAACGGACACCAGCATAATATTCATAATGCCGACACCACCAACGCCAAGCGCAATTGCAGCTACACCGGCTAGCAACATATTCATAATCCGATCAACCCCGGACACTGTTTTTAAGATTTCCGTCTGGGTCATAATCTGAAAATCATCACCCTCTGATGGCTTTAGCTCATGTCTGACACGTAGTACCTGCCGAATTTCAGCACTTGCCTGACTAATCTTCTCCTCTGTTGTTGCGGAGGCGTTCACCTGCTGAATACTCATATTGCCTAGCCGTTCCATCCCCGTTGTAATCGGTACATATACCTGCTGACCACTGTTACTCATATTGGAATTGGAATTTGCCAGCACACCAACCACCTTAAAAGGAAGCTGTTTGATCATGATCGTCTCACCGACCGCTCTGGAAGCATCCGGACCAAAAATATTACGGGCCGCATCACTCCCAAGCACAGCCACATTCATTCGTTTATCCACTTCATGGTGGGTAAAGGACCTACCTTGAGCTAGCGACAGCTTTCTCACATGAACAAATGCCAGCGAAGTCCCCTCAATTTGCCCGCTGACCTTATTGCGACTCCATGTAATATCTGCATTGGTCATCGCACTTGGCGCCACCTCGGCTACTGCTTTTTGCTGCTCTAGCGCCTCGATATCTTCCAGAGATATTCCTTTCGTCTGATTAAACGACATGGAACTTGATCCATCATATGGAGCATAAGGATAAATCATCAGCAGATTATTTCCCATACTGTTGATCTGAGATGTAATCGTAGCCGTTGATCCTTTACCGATGGCTACAATCATAATCACAGCGGCCACTCCGATAATAATGCCCACCATGGTCAGCAAAGATCGCAGCATATTGGTTCGCAAACTATTGAGCGATACACGGATAATTTCCTTAAACTTCATGCCTTCACTTCCTCTGCCGCCATTCTTCGTTTCCCCACAGGCTGATCCTCTTCAATCCGCCCATCTCGAAAATGAATCAGACGCTTGGCGTATTCCGCAACCTCCTGATCATGAGTAACCAATACAACCGTTTTCCCCTGATCATTCAGACGCTGAAAAATCCCCATGATTTCAACACTAGTTTTGGAGTCCAATGCGCCTGTCGGTTCATCCGCCAAGAGAATAACCGGATTGTTCACAAGTGCGCGCGCAATGGATACCCGCTGCTGCTGACCGCCTGACAATTCGTTCGGCCTATTGTTCAGCCGATCGCCTAGACCTACGCTAGTGAGGGCCTCCATTGCCCGCAAACGACGCTCCTTGGCAGAAATACCCGCATAGATCATAGGCAGTTCCACATTCTCCAAAGCCGTTGCTCGCGGGAGCAAATGGAATTTTTGAAATACAAATCCGATTTTCTGATTACGTATAATAGCCAGTTCATCCTCGCGGGCATCTAATATCGAATAGCCATCCAAATAAAATTGTCCCGATGTAGGTAAATCCAGACAGCCGATGACATTCATCATCGTGGACTTGCCTGATCCAGACGGTCCCATGATCGCAACAAAATCACCGTCAGCAATATCAAGTTGTACCTCACGCAGGGCATGAATTTCCTGATCTCCGACCTGGTACACTTTTTTCAAATCCTCAATCTGAATGACGTATCTCATACCCGTTTAAAAGCCTCCCTGCATGCCGCCCATAGCGGAAGGATCCGGCGGAGGTTCAGGAGCAGGCACAATAAGCGTGTCACCCTCCTTTACACCTGACTTGAGTTCGACTCGATCTGGCGTATAAAATCCGAGTTCTACGGGCTTGAAAGTGCGCGCCCCTGGATTTGCAGCATTATTAGCGGCAACATACACGCCATCCTGTCCTCCTTCGGATCTCAGCGCAGTCGCAGGTACGAACAGTACATTTTTGTGTACTCCCAAAATAACGGCCACATTCATAATCATGCCCGTTTTGAGCTTGCCTTTCGGGTCATGGACAGACAGTTCCATCAGATACGTCGTCATCCCTTCATCCGTAGAGGCTTCCGGTGAGACGAATTGCACCTTCCCTGGAAAAGATTCACCCGGATAGGCATTGGTAGTCAACACGGCTGAAAGACCCTTCTTTACTTTGACAATGTCGGTCTGACTTACCTTTACAACTACCTTAAGATCGTTGGAATCCGAGTTATTCATGACAATGAATGGAGCGGTCGGACTGGTCCCCACATCCCCGTTCACCTTCAAGATCACTCCGTCCCAAGGTGCTGTGACCTGAAGCTTGTTCAATTCATTTTTCTTCTGCTCCAGTTCCGTCGCCTGTCTTCGAACCTCTATCCGTGAGGCTTGAATATTGGATGCATCAGCAGGAACCTGAATTTTGCGAAGCTCTGCCATTGCCGTACGATATCCGATTTCAGCTTCTGAAATGGTGCGACGTTTTTGCGATATGATTTTGCGGAACTGCAGATCCAGACCATCATAGTCCGTCTGTGCTTTATCCAGTGCTTGCTCTGCCTGCTCCAATTCACTGTTGGACACCGCCCCGGCATCATGTAAAAACTTTTGGTCTTCATATGCCTTTCGCGCCTGTTCCAACTGCTTTTGGGAAGTTTTCTTCTGACTTTCGGCTTCCTCCAATTCAAATGATTCTTGCGCTGTATCGATAGCCATTTTGGCCCGAAGTACATTTGTCTTCTGAATTTCAATGTCCTCTGCCTTCGGACCTTTTTCCAATTCAGCCAGCTTGGCTTTGGATATTTCCAAAGTATCAGACGCAGTCTGAATTTGCATTTTAATTTCTGAACTGTCCAGAAGAGCCAGCACCTGTCCTTTTTTCACCTTGTCCCCGGCTTTCACATTTACCGCTGCCAGCTTGTTATCACCTGCACTCGTGAAGTTTAACTTCACTTCCTTGGATGCTTGCACAGTGCCGGACGTGTCCAGCTTCTCACTCACATCGCCGCGCTCTACTTTAAGCGTCTCATCCTGAACTAAAGGTGCCTCCTGCTCCTTGGGCAGATTCAGATATACTGCCGCTCCGCCTCCACCTACAACCAGTAGAACAATTGCAGTCCATATCCACTTTTTTCTCCGTTTTTTCCGTAACTTGATTAAAGCATCATTTAAAACCGTTTCTGCCAACGCCTTTTCCTCCCTATGTGCTCCATGGCTTGTTCAACGTATACTCATTTTGATCCAACTCGATCGCCAGCTCTTCCATTTGCCGTTCAATCTGGTTCACTTTTAGCTGATTATTTTTCAACTCCGTCTCGATAATTAGACCTCTGGCCCACTTTTTGCGTGATAACTCCAAGGCCTCTTTTGCCGTACGCAAGCTTTCTTCCAGTTGTACGTATTTCTTTTGGTTTTCCTTAACCGTGGCATACAAATTGCGGAGTGATTCGGCAAAATCCTTTTGGCCTTTGTCGAGCTCCTCTTTGGCTGTATCGACATCCATTTTAGCTAGATCGTAAGCACCTGCGCCGCTGTTAAAATCGAAGTATCTCACATTGAGCTCCGAAGTTTTGATACTATCCTCCAGCTTCCATAAATTCGGATTCATGTCTGTCAGCTGTTGTATATGTAATTCGATATCCAGTTTTTTAGGTTCCTTGTACACGGGTCGATCCACCATTTCATAGGCTGTTCCGTTAGGTTGTCCCATGAGGAAGTTCAGAGCATCCCTGGATTTTTGCAACGCAATTTTCCCCTGTTCTACTGTTTGCTGAGCCTGGTTTCTGGCCTGTGTACTCTCGTTTTTTGCATACTCAGACAGCTTGCCGCGCGCAAATTTGGCAAGTGCAATCTTTTCCTCCGCTTGGGCGATTTCAAGCGCTTCTAGATCATTTTTCACTTGATTCTCTGCCACGAACACACTTTGATAGCTTTTCATCACATTAAAATAAATCTGGTCTTTGGCGAACTGCGCCTGCTTTTTGCTGGCTAGATAAGATAGCGTCGAGGAGTTATAACTTCTCCAAGAGGTATTATCATCAACATATTCGCCGTCTATAAAATCAACAAATGCATTCCCCAGATCCTTTTCTGCATTTTTTAGTTCCATTCTGTGACGCTCTACGTCCCGTTCGGCGGTACGCGTATTGTAACTGTTCGTCTGTGCCCATTCCGCAGCCTGCTTGAGTGTCAATGTAGGTAAAGCCTGACCCGTTACGGATGATGTCTTCGATGTAGCCGCAGTAGATGGACTAACCGATGTACTTGATGCTACATTTCCTGGTAAACTCTCAGCCTGTACAGTGGAGGCCAAGCCTGATGATAAGGACAATACAAGCAGCACGGCAGCCGCTTTTTGCTTCATAGATGAATCTCTCCCCTTTCGTGCATTCTTCGAATCATTTCCATTCTTTTCGACATAAATTTCCACGAACTCTTTGCATTCTAATTGTACTTTCAGGTTTATGTTGGTACAAGGTGTCAAAACAATACATTTTTGTAACCTTTACTTCCTGATTACTCGCTTTATACTACTTTTCGTCCAATAAGACATTGATTCAAGCTATTTTTACCTGAACTTTACCTAATTTTCAGCTAATTTTAAGGAAACCAACAGCATCTATTAAGGTTTGGAACATATACTAGAGAAAGAATAACAGCCGCTCACTGGGAGGGTTAATAGATGATAAAAGAATCTCGCATGACAACCACTAACGAACCGTCTGATTTGTGGATGACCCGCTTTTTACGTGAATCAGAACAAAAAAAGAAACAACTAATCCGGGAAGCCCGGAAAAATAACGATATACCACTGATGAACAGCATTTCTTTTCACCTTGCCCAACGGGATCAGCAGCATCTTATCGGATAAAATGAAAAGTGAATCTTATGCTATAAATAACAGATTACCTCTAGTTATCTGCTTCGTATGCTAGATGAAAAAAATCCGGGACAAATCGATAATTGATTTGTCCCGGATTTTTGTGATAATCAAATCTAATATAAAACCGCATAGCTTGTTCCGTTCCTATTCTTCCATCTCCGCTTGCGGATCATAGAGATATTGATCTAGTGGAATACGCCCGCTTTCATTAAAACGTATGCCTTCCTCCTCCAAATACAGACGCTGCAGGGATGCGGACTCATCCTCCTGCAAAGCAATCTCCCCCAAGCGGTTGACTACTCTATGCCAAGGAAGTCGGTGTTTTTGGCTCAATGTATGCAAAATTCGCACCACCTGCCTGGCACCTCTTGGGCTTCCGGCCTCTGCCGCAATTTGACCGTAAGTCATTACTTTTCCCTCAGGGATCAACAGTATAATTTGAAGCACACGGGCAGTGAAAGGCTGCATGTTCTAATTCCTCCGTATTACTATTGCTTTTTCAATAATTATAGCACCTTGAACAGAGGCTAAAAACCCCTGCTCCTACGAATGCAAGAAGCAGGGGAAAACCCATCATTTAAATTTAGAATCCGCTCAGACCCTGCCTTTTTAAATCCTGTGCTACCAATCTGGCCAGTTCCCTTGCACCTTCATAGTTTGGATGGAGTGTATCCCCATTCATATACAAGGCCAGTGTAGCGTCTTTACCAATAGAAGTGAAATAAGCTGAGCTAAGAACATTCAGATCGACTAAAGGTGTTTGTTCCTCTTGAGCCAGCGCCAAAATAGCGCTTCTATACCATCTATTTTCTGCGTTGTGTACATTGTTAGCATTAAAGTCAGTGGCTCGTCCTTGCGGAGTTGACAGGATTACCGTCGCCCCCTTGGCCTTAACCTGCCGGATCATATCCCGCATCCAGTCCTTAAACTCCGCTTCGCTTTCGTTATGCTTTGGATTGGTGTCATTAATGCCCAATTGGAGAATAAAATAATCCCCCGGCTTGATATATTGGACGATGGCCTCCAACTGACCGTCCTGGTGGAAGCCTCTAGCAATTTGGCCTCCTGACGCCATATTGCGAATTTGAAAAGTATTCGTGTTCACAAACTCTGGCAGCAGTTGACCCCATCCCGCCTGCACGCTGCTATCTAGCGGATAATAGTTACAAACCGTAGAATCTCCACCGATATAAATCGTTCGATTCGTAACCGGATTGCTAGATAATTGCCTGATTTCCAATGCACTGAGTGTGAAGACCGCACCCTCTTTGCCTTCAGTAACCAGCAGATTTAGCTGTCCGTCTGTCACTGGAATTTGAAAGCGATCCTTGGCCCCATTCCCTGTCATATTAATGACCTGATACACCCCTCCAGCCGCAATACTCGAACGAGAGGTATCTCCTAAAGTAACCGACACCTCATACAAACCAGGAGGAAGATCAACGTCAAAAGTATTCTCGCTTTTCGTACCTGTAGCCAGGAACCGTACCGCATCGCTTGCCACTCCAGTCCCCGAAGCACTGACATTACGCATATTCTCAGGGGTACGAAAGCCATAGCCACGTGCTGAGTCATAGGACAGCGAAGCGCTCACTCCAGTATAACCCGTTTCGACCGTACCTCCACCAAAATCAAACTTGTACTCGCCAGCGGATGCATGTGCCGGGGTAGCTATGCCTACAACTGGTACACCACATAAAAAAGCTGCTAAAAGCATACCAGTCAATCCTTTTTTCCACTTCATTCTTCATTCCTCCTCCAAATTTTTAATTGTATGAAGCAAAGACATTTCGTTTTTTGTAAGCGTATACATAAAATTCTACCCATTGTTGCAGGGGTATGCCTATGTAATTCTTATGCAAAAGAAAAGTAGTTTATTCGTTAAGCTGAAACTTGTACTTGTACACAAAAAAGCTTCGCAGTTACAACTGCGAAGCTTTATGAAGCATATTTCGTCATATCAAAATTACTACATTAATCCGCAACCAGAATTCCGTCAAAGCTCTCTGGACCTACTCGTACTGTACCCAGCAGGTTAGCAGAAACAAAAGCTGTATAAACCAATTGTGGTGTAATCGGCGGGTTAAAGTCATCAGCTGAGAACGCAATAACCTGTGGAGCTAATAAACTCAAACTAAAAGTAGACGTAGCCGAATAAACAACAGGGTCAGTGACCAGGGTACCTCTTACAATAGTGATCGTTATCCCGACTAAAGCAAGCGGAAGTTGAAGCGATATGGTTCCTTTAAGCAGAACCCGTGGCGTACCTGTAGCTCCCTGTGTGTTTAATCCGATCTGCCCGAACAATTGAGGTGTATTTAAAACAGTGATCGGAATGGCAATAGAGTTGGCTGTCGAAGCATTTTGGGATGTTCTTCCATCAATAAATGTTCCCATGGTTTCCCCTCCTCTCTCTAGCAGATACTCATAGACTATGAAAAAGTTTGTTTTGTGCTTGGACTGAATAACTTGTAAAACACACAACTTCCGATGAATAGGCTAATGTACAGCCCTTTCTCTGGCCCTGTGAATACACTAAACCAACACTGGGAAAGGAGGGATGTCATGTCTAATAAGTTTAGAGCCACCTTAAGGGGGGCTAATGAAGTGCCTCCTGTCAGAACAAATGCGACAGGAACAGCCGAATTTCGTTACCGTCCAACGAGCCAACAATTAAGCTTTGAACTGACTGTACGCAATATTTCACGGGTAACCGAAGCGCATATTCATCTGGGACGAAGAGGTGAAAATGGCCCTGTTGTTGCTACACTGTTTGGTCCTTCGAAGTTTGGAATAACCGTTAGAAGAGGCGTCGTTAGCGGCGTGCTTCGTGCATGTGATCTTACCGGTCCACTCAGAGGCAGAACCATTTATGATTTGGTGTGCCAAATTAGAGAGGGCAATGCCTACGTCAATGTCCACACGATCCGTCATCCGAACGGTGCCATTCGTGGACAGATTAGACGCGCACCTATCAAACGTTGCAAATAACGAATGAACATGAGTATAAAAAAGAACTTCCATGCCACTCATTTTGAGGCTATGGAAGTTCTTTTTAATTCAGGATTTTGCAAGATTCAATTCCAGTCGCTTATGGGATTTTTGCAAAATCCTCAATTCTTAACAAAAGTTAAGAAGTTCATAAGCGTTTCTTAAGCCGTTCCCTTTCAGGTTGTTAAGAACTTTATCTTTTAATAGAAAGAGTTCAACAAGATATAGTTCAATCCTGAAAGGAAATGAAGCTTATGAAGCCTAAAACCAAAGAAAAAATTCCCGAATTGCAGTTGGTCAGAGCCATGGCGATTTTAGCCGTCTTAATGGTACATGCCACTTCTTATGCAACTATTCAGCTTACAAATTCCAGCCTATATGTTGTATACAATGCCCTCAATGTGTTGATGAAGTATGGAACCCCCGTATTTATCGCGCTTAGCAGCATGGTGCTGTTCTACAACTACAAGGATCGTCCGATGGGACGACAGCTCTTGAGCCGCTTTTATAAGCAGAGATTGCTGTACATCCTCTTACCTTATGTCATGTTCTCTCTGTTTTATTTCATTCTGTCCCTTATAGCTGGCAGCTCCGAACCATGGAATATAGCCACACTTGCGAAGAGCTTTGCTCTGAAACTGGCCACAGGCAAAGCTTATACTCATTTATATTATATTTTTATCATGATGCAATTCTATCTCGCATTTCCATTCGTACTGTGGCTGTTCCAGCGTTGTCGGCAACTTCCACAATGGTCTATTGTCCTTGGGCTATTGGTACAGTGGTCATTTGTTATTGGAAATAAATTTCTATTTCAGGTTCAAAATAAGGGCAGTTGGGCACTGTCTTATATAGCCTGCTACATGCTGGGTGCTGCTCTCGGTTACTACTACCCACAGCTGAAAACGTGGTTTCTGATGCGTAAGGGGGAACGAAGTGTTGCCGGCGTGCTGACATGGATCGCAATTTGGGGTTTATGGCTGATTTCAGCCACCATGCATGTCTATATGTGGTACGAAAATAGAATGTACGGAATCTCGTACAATTCGCTAGTTTTTGAACTTATGTATAATATGTACAGCCTGTCTAGCACGCTGGTAATACTACAGATTTCCTTTTTAATGTACAGACGGCAACATTCCTTTGTCACTCGCAAACTGGAACGTCTAGGCACACTGTCCTTTGGTGTGTATCTGGTTCATCCGTTCTTCCTGCTCCTGTATCGGCAGTTTTCACCACATATCGGTTCTCCGCAGCTTATTCATGTGTGGTATGCCGGAGGTTTTCTCTTTGCACTTCTTTGCTCTTGGCTCGTCGTGTCGATCATCTCTCGTTTCCTGCCATTTGCTTGGATCTTGTTCGGTCAACTACCGGGAATAGAAAAAAGACAATTCAAGCAAGAAAACCGCATTTCTTCAACTGAAACAGCCCTATCCAAAGGCTGACGACCCCAAGCAAGCGAACTGAGATGAGTGTCCATAGCCTCCATCTTTAAAAAGGTATATAATACGCCCATATTGTTTACTGCTAGAAAGAACAGAAAGGGTGCGCAACCATGCATAACGGAACCATTTTATTAGTAGACGATGAACCTGAAATTATTAAGCTGATGCAAATTTATTTGGAAAATGAAGGATATCGACTGCTCATGGCACGGGACGGACTGGAAGCGCTGGAGCAAGTCAGTCGGGAATCGATAGATGTGATGGTGCTTGATGTGATGATGCCCAATATGGACGGGGTTGAAGCTTGCATGAAGATCAGGGAAACCGAGCATTTTCCGATTATTATGTTGTCTGCGAAGGGACAAGATATGGACAAAATCACAGGACTTAGCGTTGGAGCCGATGATTATGTCACTAAGCCATTCAGCCCGTTGGAGCTGGTGGCACGCATCAAATCCCAGCTCCGCAGAGTACGGAAATATACCCACTCCTCCCCTGCATTGGAGCATGAAATGATACTGGATGAACTCACCATTAATTCTGCTACGCATGAGATCACTCTCGCCGGAGAATCCATTAAGCTGACCCCGCGCGAATTTGCCATTGTCGAGCTGTTGGCCCGTAATCGTGGTCAAGTACTGAGCATGGAGCAGATCTATGAAAAAGTGTGGAAAGAGCAATATCTGGAATCCAACAATACGCTGATGGTTCATGTGCGTAAAATTCGCGAGAAAATTGAGACTGATCCGAGAAAACCCAAATACCTGAAAACGGTGTGGGGCATCGGCTACAAAATGGAAAAATTCGATTAATGGAGGATTCACGTCTTGAAGGCAAAACGATATGACACATTGGGATGGAAGCTGGCAGCCCTTAGCCTTGCCGCTTTCGCTCTAACCGGACTGATTTTGATGGTGTTTTATTATGGAGCATCTTTGCTGCTATGGCTGAACCCTTCCCGTTCATTTTTTGGCACCCGTCTGGTTCGCTGGACCGTAAATCACATTGGATCCCCACTGATCATGCTGGTGGGCGGGCTACCTACATATATCTATTTCTTTTTCCTTTTTACCAAAAATACGATTGGCTACCTTCGCGAAATTACGACGGGGATGCAGGAGTTTGCTGATGGAGATCTGTCCTATACGATTCCTGTTTCTTCAGCGGACGAGCTGGGTACCTTGGCGAAAAATATGAACACCATGGCGGACAAGCTCCGTCTCTCACTGGAAGAAGAACGGGCTTCCGCCAAAGCCAAAAACGACCTGATCACCGGCGTATCTCATGATCTTCGTACCCCGCTAACATCCGTGATCGGTTTTTTGGAATATATTGAAACCGACCGCTATCGGGATGAAATTGAGCTGCGCTATTATGTGAACATTGCTTATGAAAAGTCATTGACGCTAAAAAAGCTGATCGACGAGCTATTTGAATACACGCGTGTGAGCGGTGGCAGTCTGCCACTGGAGCTGGAGCCTGTAGATGTCGGCAAATTGCTCACTCAGCTTGCTGAGGAATTTGTACCCTCGCTGGAACAGGCGGGCATGTCCTACCGTGTCCGAATCGTCGAGCCTGTTCGGATTCTAGCCGATACTGACGAGCTGGTACGCCTGTATGAAAATTTGTTTTCCAACGCTATTCGATACGGAAAAGACGGCAAACGCCTCGATATCACCATAGGACGCGAAGACGACGAGGCGGTGGTAATCTGCACCAACTACGGCACCCCAATTCCTGCGGAAGATGTCCCGCACTTGTTTGAGCGGTTTTACCGGGTGGATAAATCACGTTCCAAGGAAACTGGGGGCACCGGACTGGGCCTTGCGATTACAAAAAGTATTACTGAGCTGCACGATGGCCGCATTTCGGTTAGGAGTAATCGCAGACAAACAGATTTTGAAACCCGTTTTCCCCTGTATCATGCTCTTTAGGCAGTCTACACGCTAGCCCACTAACAACGTATAGACGATGCCGGGTCCATGCACGCCAATCGTCAAATCATTTTCAATATCCGACGAGCGGCTCGGTCCAGTAATAAAATGAATGCCTGCGGGCAGTTGCTCACGCCCGACTTCGTCAAAGCGACTTAGAATCTCGCCCAGTCGTGTTCGCAAGCGCTCTACGGGCAGAAGAATAATCAGTGCGGTTGGCAAAAGGCTTACCGCACGGCCTTTCTTCGGCGAGGATAGCACCGCTACCGAACCGGTGTAAGCAGCCGCTTCGTCGGCGATGACGATGCCGATATCCGCCTCGGCAGCGCGGGCCTTCCAGTCCTCGACTGGATCGGTGTTCCACACCGATAAACGGACTTCCGGCAGCGCCGATTCCAGCTGGAGCGCATCCAGGTCCGGCTCATTCTGCCGGACGATATAGGCCGCTCCCAGCTCTCGCGCTTTGAGCGCGATCCAGTCTGCGGTCTGCTCCAAATCCGGCAGACGCACGACATGCCCGCCAACACTTGTAAAGTTGGCGGTGAACTCCTCGATGCGCTGCTCCGCGCTCCATTCGAATTCGTGCCAAAATGCAGGTGCCCCGCGAAACGGCTGAACTGGCGGCTCCGTCTGTCGTGGACGCTTGAGCCGCGTCGCGATGCCGTCCATAAAGCGTACTTGCTTAGCACGCGATTCTGCTTCCATTTGCTGAAGCCACGCTTCATGGGCCGCTTTTGCTTGCGCAGAAGGATTACTCTGTTCCCTCATGCTGCGTCCCTCCTTTACTTCTATCTGCCAAAATCTTCTCCATGCGGCTGAGAACATCCGGCTGCATCACGTTGCGTTCCTGCTCCAGTTTATGCTCCAGCGTGTTCCACTGCTGACGAAAGGATTTTTTCGCCAGAGAGGGAGCTACGCGGTACGTATTCCATCCCTTTAGCGGGCCCAGCTTAAGGGTAATTTCGCCCTTACGGACGACCGCTTTCTGTGCAATCTGCCCTAGCCGAATCGCCGCTGCGAATCGCTTCGAGCTGGAAACCACTGTCGCAAAACCTTTCATTCCTGCCGTTTCCAGCTTATCTCCTTGTCCCGCCTCCACCTTACGTCTACGCAAATATACCAGCATATCATGCAGCGGTATTTTGACCGGACAGGCTTCATAACACGCACCACACAGACTGGACGCACTCGCAATATCGTTCCACTCTTCAATGTTGCCATGAAGGGCAGGCGTAAGCACTGCACCGATAGGGCCACTATATGTCCCACCATACGCGTGTCCGCCAATGTGTCGGTACACCGGACAGGCATTCAGGCAAGCCCCGCAGCGAATGCAATTCAACAGCTCTTGAAACTCGGGATTGCCTAGCTGTAGTGAACGTCCGTTATCTACGATGATAATGTGCATTTCGTCAGGCCCATCGGCATCCTGGCTGCGCCGGGGGCCTGAAATACCAGACATGTACATGGTCAGCTTCTGTCCGGTAGCAGATCGTGGCAGTAATGTAGCCATCACCTCCAAATCCGTCCAAGATGGAATAATCCGTTCCATGCCCATCAACGTAATTTGCGTTTTGGGCAAAGTGGATACCATTCGTGCGTTGCCTTCATTTTCAAACAGAACCATGGAGCCTGTCTCGGCGATGGCAAAGTTACACCCGGTCATGCCAATATCTGCTTCTAGAAACTTCTCACGTAGCTTTTTGCGGACAAAGCCCGCCAAAATCGTCGTATCCGCGGACAGTTTCTCCCCTGCTTCTTTGGACAGCAGCTCGGCAATCTGATAGCGGTTTTTGTGAATCGCCGGAATGACGATATGAGACGGGGGCTCTCCTGCCAGTTGAATAATATATTCACCGAGGTCACTTTCAATCGTCTCGATATCCGCCCCCTCCAGCGCCTGATTCAAATGTAACTCCTCCGACACCATCGACTTGGATTTGACGACGGAACGAGCTTGGCTATGCGCAGCAATATCCAGTGTAATACGTACGGCATCGGCTGCTGTGTCGGCAAAATGGATATGCACCCCGTTGGCGCGGGCATTTTCTACAAATAGATTTAAGTAATAGTCCAGATGGGCAATGGTATGAAGACGAATTTGGCGCCCGCGCTCACGCCATTCCTCCCAATTTCCGTGCTGCTCTGAGGCCACCCGCTTACCGTTGCGCAGCCGCTCTGTAGTGAAACGAACTGCATTCCGCAGAAAATCATCATTAAGAGCCAGCTCTGCGCGTTTCTTAACCTTTTGGTTCATGGAATGTGAGTGTACGGCGGTCATGCGTGCTTCACCCCTTCGTACAGCAGCTCAGCCAGATGCATGACCCGAACTGGCTCCTCCCGATACCTGAGATTTCCGGCAATGTTCATCAAGCAGGCCATATCTAGTCCGACCAGTACCTCGGCTTCGGTCTCCCTGATGTGGTCCACTTTTTCAGTCACCATCGCTCCCGAAATATCCGGCATTTTTACCGCGAAAGTCCCGCCAAAGCCACAGCAGTCCTCAGCAAAGGGAAGTGGTACTAATTGCAGCCCCTTTACACTGCCAAGCAGCTTCATCGGTTCCTCCTTCACGCCGAGCAAACGTGTGCCATGGCAAGACGGATGGTAGGTTACCGTATGCGGAAAAGACGCGCCCACATCGGTCACGCCAAGCACCTGCACCATAAATTGCGTAAACTCATACGTCTTTTGCTCCAGCCTCCGTGCCGAATCGAGCCATTCGGGTTCATCCTTAAACAACTCCGGGTAATGATGAATCATATATGTGCAAGAGCCGGAAGGAGATACGACAAAATCGCTGTCGTTAAACGCTTTCAAAATCGTTTTGGCCGCAGCCCTCGTTTCATCCCAATAGCCGCTGTTATAGGACGGCTGTCCGCAGCATGTCTGCACCTTCGGAAAATCCAGCTGAACACCATATCTGGCAAGCAAGCGTGCCATCGCTTCCCCCACCTTGGGATAAATCGCATCACTCAGACAGGTAATAAATAAAGATACCTTCATACGGAACACCCCTTCCGTCCATGGAATTGCTATTACTTTATAACTGAAAAGTTACCTTTAGTGCCACTGCGCAGTCGGATGTTGCTTCCCATCACTGTTGCCCCCAGATTTTTTACTCACTGCTAAAAATCCGGGGAAGTGATAATTTAGAAGCTTGCAGTGGGATTCTCAATTATACCTTTTTTACATCATCAAAGAATCCTCCTGCAACAGCGATCGTAAGATCAAATAAAATGCAAAGCGGCCTTCACCTTGGAAACTCCCCGCTTTATACAACTGTAACTGGAATCGCCAGCTCCGCAAGTTGACTGCGAATCGGGTTCGACAACCGTGAATCTGTAATGATCTCGGACACTTGCGACAGGTTCACGACATGCGTAAACGCCTGCTGCCCAAATTTGCTCGCATCCGCCAGTAAAATCACACGGTCTGCAATGCTGACCATTTTCTGCTTCAAGCGAGCTTGCAGTTCATTCGATTCGCTAATACCGCGATCCAGATGAACCCCTTGGCTGGAGAAAAACAATTTATCCACATAATAGGTTTCTAGTGAACGCTCTGCGAGCGGGCCTACATATGACAACGAGCGTTGAAGCAACTGCCCCCCCGTCGAAATGACCTCGATTTTTTCCTTACCCGCCAGCTCTGTAGCTACCCGAATCGAATTTGTTAATATTGTCAAAGGAATATCCGGTAAGCTGGACGCCATATACCAGGCGGTTGTGCTAGCATCCAGCAAAATACGATCATTCGGCTGAATCTGCTTGACCGCTTCTTCGGCAATCCTACGCTTTTCCTCTGCGTTCATAATTTCCCGTACCGCATAGGGCGTTTCAGGTTGCTCGTTTTTGACACTGACCGCTCCCCCATGCGAACGGCGCAGTCGTCCCGCCTGCTCCAGGCGGTCCAGATCACGGCGGATCGTTTCCTCCGTTACTTTGCACAACTCACTCAATTCGGACACCCGTATGCTTCCTTTTTCATTAACGAGCTGCACAATCATCTCATATCTTTCTGCGACCAGCATGGCAATCTCACTCCACATCTTTAATGTACAAAAAGTCCCGCCACTCGCCGGAATTGCCCGTAGGCATCCTCCCACGCTTCTGACTCGGCAGGTTCATATTCCTCCACGGAAATAGAATCCGCGATGACCCGGCGTGCTTCCCATATATCGGCGAACTTTCCCTGTGTCATCCATTGTACCGCAAGATTGCCGATTGCGCTCGCTTCTGCGGGTCCAGCCCACACGGGTTTTTGAATTGAATTGGCCGTCCATTGGCACAGCAAGCGATTTTGAATCCCTCCTCCGACCATATGCAAACCATTAAACCGTTGTCCTGACACCCGTTCCGTAAGCTCCAAAATGTAACGATACTTTAACGCCAGACTCTCCAAAATACAGCGCGTAATCTCTCCCGGCGTCTCCGGCAACGGCTGCCCAGTGTTGCGGCAATATTGGCGGATACGTGTTTTCATTTCCCCGGCGTGCAGGAACAGTTCATCGTCCGGATCAATCAAAGAAGTGAATGCTGGAGCCTGTTCTGCCATATGAACCAGTTCGGGGAAGGAATAGGAGTATCCCTGCCGCTTCCACTCTCTGCGCGCCTCCTGTAAAATCCACAAGCCCATAATGTTTTTAAGCAGCCTGTAAGTTCGACCAACCCCACCTTCGTTCGTAAAATTAAAACGAAGCGTATCGTCATTGATTACAGGCTGTGCCGTTTCCGTTCCCATCAGGGACCATGTTCCGCAGCTTAAGTACGCAAACGAGCGCTCCAGCGCAGGTACGGCAGCCACAGCAGATCCTGTATCGTGCTCTGCTACTGCAATCACAGGAATCGCTCCAATGCCCAGATCGGTCATGACCGACGAGCGGATCGTTCCTACAACATTTCCTGGTTCTAGGACCTCACCAAACCAGGAACGGGGGATATCGATTCCAGACAAAAGCTCTTCATCCCATTTTTGCTGCAACGGATTATATAATTGCGTGCTGGTCGCATTCGAAAACTCATTGTACATTTCACCTGTCAGAAAATACCGCAGCAGATCTGGAATCATCAAGAAATGCTTTGCCTGCTCCAGCAATGGTGAACTCGCATTTCGCATAGCAGCCAGCTGATAAATCGTGTTAAACGTCAAAAACTGAATGCCTGTACGCTGAAAAATGGACTCTTTCCCTAGCCGTCCCTGTATTTCTTCCATCACCCCATGGGTGTGCCAATCCCGATAATGATAAGGGTTGCCTAGCAGTTCTCCGGTTTCCCCAATCAATCCAAAATCGACCGCCCAAGAGTCAATCGCAAGACTGGACGGATTCACTCCCATATGTTTGGCTTTGAGCAATCCTTGCTGAACCTCGTGATACAGACGCAACAGATCCCAGTGCAGACGTTCCCCAACTTTGACCGGTTCATTCGAAAAGCGATGGATTTCCTCCACCACGATACGTGAATCTATCAATTCTCCGAGTAGAACCCTGCCACTGCTTGCCCCCAAATCATAAGCGAGGATACTCACCAGCTTGCACCGCCCTTGCCTCTTTGTAAAATCTGCGTGCCATAATTAGATGCCAAGTAGGCTTTCATCGGGTCTGTAGGTAATCCCTGCTCTTCACGGATCGCTCTGAGCAATGGTGCCACATCAAACTCAAACGCCTGGCGTACAGCATCCTCTGCACCCAGCACATCCTGGCGGTTTGCTGCATCTTCCACCTCTGCATGATTAATCAAGAGTGCCTTTGCATATTGAGTCTGTACATTCAACACGGAGCGAATCATGGCCGGGATTTTGGATTCAATATTGTGCGACTGATCAATCAAGTATGCGATTTTGTCCACGGTTTGGCGGATATCAGCTTCTACATCCTGAGCGGCATTTAAAATTTGATAAAAGATCAAAAATAACTCATACGGATTGGTAGAACCTACAATCAGATCATCATCTGCATATTTATAGCTATTAAAATGGAACCCACCTAGTCGCTGCTCATCAATTAGAAACGCGACAATATGCTCCACGTTGGCTCCCGGCAGATGATGCCCTGTATCCACCAGCACCTGTGCCTGCGGCCCCAGCTTGGTTGCGTAATTGTACGCCATGCCCCAATCGGCAATATCCGTATGATAAAAGGCTGGCTCGAACGCCTTGTATTCAATCAGCATGCGCATGTCAGGTGTGAGCGCCTTATACATTTCACTGAGCGCTTCCAGCATCCAATTTTTCCGTTTGCGAATATCCCCCTGACCGGGATAATTCGTTCCGTCTGCGAACCATAAGCTAAAATCGTTAGAGCCCGTTTCCTTCGCAATATCCACGCATTCCAGCAAATGGTTGATGGCCTTACGGCGGATGGCCGGGTCTACATTGGTGACACTGCCGAGCATGTAGTCCTCATCTTGAAACAAATTGGGATTCACGGCCCCAATCTGCAAACCGAGGCTTTCGGCATGACCGCGAAGCTTGCCGTAATTGTCCACTGTATCCCACGGAATGTGGATCGCAACGGATGGACATAAGCCTGTCACAGCATGAACCTGCGCGGCATCCTCCAACTTTTCGAACGGATCACGCGGGACGCCTGTTTTCTGAAAGACTTTAAACCGTGTACCTGAGTCGCCATATCCCCAGGATGGTGTTTCTATGCTAAGCGCTTTCAGCTTTGCCTTTACTTGCTCCAGGTCAATGCCCCGTTGTTGCTGTTGCTCCTCGAATAAGGCGTACGCTTTGTCACTCATCGTGGTTCCTCCTTGGAAAATAAAGTGAGTTACGGGGGGGAGGCCGCTTCGCGTGCGGATTGTTCTTCCGATCGCTCCGCTGCTGACCACCCATAAAGTCACTTCTATTTTTAAAGTGTTAGTGTGTATATAAAGGATGAGAACACGTAAATACGTTACATTGCTTATTTACGTGTTTTCCAAAGTGTTTTACAACCCTTCGAAACTATCGTCATGTGGCTTACATAGGTTCATTTTAATTCGGCTAGCGTGTAAAGGCTGCGGGGACGCCACCGTCGATGGTCAGCATACAGCCTGTCGTTTTCTCTGCCTTGGATGAGGCGAAAAAGGCAATGCCCTCAGCGATATCCTGCGGATAAATGTTGACCAACAGCGTCGTCCGTTTGCGGTAATGCTCCTCCAGTTGGTCGGGCTCGATGCCGTAGGCGGCAGCGCGCTCGTTGCGCCAATTGGAGTTCCAAATTGCCGAGCCTTGCAGAATGGCATCCGGCAAAATGGTGTTCACACGGATGCCATATTCACCACCTTCTGCGGCAATACAACGGGCTAAATGTGCTTCCAGCGCCTTGACCGAGCTATAGGCTGTTACATTTTTACCTGCGTAGACCGAGTTTTTGGAACCGACGAACACCATGCTGCCGCCAAGTGTCTGCTCCTTCATGAGCTTGAACGCTTCTCGTGCAACCAGAAAATAACCCGTTCCCAGCACATTCACATTTAAATTCCATTCCTTTAACGATGTTTCATCGAACGGACTGGATGTAGCAAGGCCTGCATTGTTGACAATGATATCTACACCGCCATAGGTCAATGCCGTTTCTGCATAGGCAGCCTGAATCTGCTCCTCCTGCGTCACATCCATTTTTACGGCGATGGCACGGTTTTCTCCGTAGCTGCTATTTATCTCTGCGGCTACCTTTTGCGCGCCTTCCAGATTCAGATCTGCCAGTACGACATGTGCACCTTCATCCACCAAGCGACGTGCGGTTGCACTGCCAATCCCGCCTGCACCGCCTGTAATGAACGCAATTTTACGGGAAAATTCAGCTTCTGCTGGTGCGAGTGACAGCTTATAAAGCTCCAGCGGCCAGTATTCCACGTTGTATGACTCGTTCTCGCTGAGTGAAACAAACTCTCCTAACGCCGTTGCTCCTCGCATGACAGCAATAGCACGATGATACAAGGCGCCGCTTACCTGCGCGTTGCTCCAGCTTTTTCCTGTGTTGATCATACCAATACCCGGAATCAAAATTACACGTGGCGCAGCCTCAAACATAACATCTCCCTCATACCGATTGCGCTCGAAATAAGCTTGATACTGTTCCTTATAGGCCGCTATACCCTCAGCGAGCTTAACTTTCAAGCCCTCTACGTCCTCCACATTCGGTGTCCAATCTACATAGAGTGGCTTCATCTTGGTATGAACCAGATGATCCGGGCATGCTGCCCCAACCTGGGATAAAACAGCAGAATCTCGGCCGTTCACAAACTCCAACACATCCTCCGCGTCATCAAAGGTGAGGATCATCTTTTTCTCATCACTGACTGCACCCCGGACGGATGGCATAACTTGGGAAGCAATGCTTCGGCGCTCTTCATAAGTAAGCGCTTTATATTTTACGCCTCCAAACGCCTGCTTTTCCTCTTGACGAGCTTTAATATAGCTTTCTGCTTCTTGAATGATTTGGATTGTTTTGGCATAAGCCGCTTCGGATGTGTCTCCCCACGTAACCAGACCATGCTTTTCCATCAATACCAATTCAGCTTGTGGATGATCGATTACACCTTGGGCAATCATTTTCGACAGCTTAAAGCCAGGACGGATATAAGGCACCCATACAAAACGGTCACCGAAGATTTCCTTAGCCATTTCCTTACCGTTGTGCGCACAACACAAGCTAATAATCGCGTCTGGGTGTGTATGATCGACATGTGTAAAAGGCAGAAAAGCATGCAATAGCGTCTCAATTGAAGCCCGTGGATGCTTGGCATCTATCATACAGTTCGCCAAATATGCGACCATATCCTCGTCAGACATATCTTCCCTTTCAAATAAAGGACGAATATCCTCCATACGAAGCCCGGTGAAGTTATGCGCTTTCATTGTTGCGAGATCGGAACCGCTGCCCTTAACGTACATCACTTCTACTTCACGCCCACGAAAATCTTGTATCATCGTTTTGGCCGAAGTGTTACCGCCTCCCCAGTTGCACACACTCCTATCTGTGCCAATCAGGTTAGAACGGTATACGAGCTCTTCCAGCGTGCTTTTCTGCTCAGATGCTTGTGAAGAAATCCACAGACTTTGTACCATAGGAAAAAGACCTCCAAGTTCAGTTTTAGTTTTGAAAGGCTTTATTACAGTGGTTTTTCTTTGTTTATGGAGACTATAACACTTTTGTTTTAATTTGAAAATGAGTAATACAAAAATAATCAAAAATAAATTTTAATTTTTATCCATCTAAAAAAATGGATATATTCATTTGGTAAACGATCATGGCCACGCACAAAATAAAGGCCATGTCAGAATCGGTTATAAGAACCTTTCTGGCACGGCCTCATTCGTTTAACTCATCTAATTACCCAACTATACGCATCACTTTGGCTAGCAGCTCGTACGAGCGCAGGCGCGCCTGATGGTCATATACCTGAGAGGTTGTAATCAACTCATTGGCTCTCGTCTGGTCGATTATCAAATCCATCTTTTGCTTGACGGTGTCAGGACTGCCGATGGCTGAATACCCCAGCATATTACCACGAACCATCTCCTTCTCGTGCTCACTCCATAGCTTTTCCATGTCATCCACTGGTGGCTTCAGTCCTCCGCTGTGCCCGCGCAGCACATTTAGAAACTGCTGTTCTTGTGAAGTAAAGAGCCATTTTGCTTCCTCATCAGAATCTGCAACAAGCACATTAACACCGACCATCACATATGGCTTATCCAGTGCTTTGGATGGCCGAAAATTGCGATGGTACAACTCCAGAGCCTGAAGCAAATGAGCCGGGGCAAAGTGGCTGGCGAACGCGAACGGCAGCCCAAGCTGACCTGCCAGCTGTGCGCTGAATCCGCTTGATCCCAGTAACCAGATGGGAATGTCCAGCCCTTCTCCAGGAATCGCCCTTACTCCCGGAACGGCTCCGTTCAGTGCTGGATTCAGGTAAGAACGCAGCTCATTCAATTGCTCGGGGAAATCTTCCCCAGTACTGTGAAGTCCTCTCCGCAGTGCCCTCATCGCAGGTTGATCCGTGCCTGGAGCCCGGCCAAGTCCCAGATCAATTCGTCCCGGATAGAGCGACTCTAGGGTTCCAAACTGCTCTGCAATCATGAGTGGAGCATGGTTAGCCAGCATAATACCGCCTGAACCGACCCGAATTTTGTTTGTATGTGCAGCTACATGCCCGATGATCACGGACGTAGCCGCACTGGCGACCGCCTGCATGTTATGATGCTCCGTTAGCCAGTACCGATGGTACCCCCATTGTTCAGCATGCTGGGCAAGATCCACCGTGTCACGGAAGGAATCGGCAGGAGTGCCGCCTTCAAGGACAGGTGCAAGATCTAATATAGATAGTGCAACGTTACGCGTAGTCATTATATATAAACCCCCTGTCAAAATATTATTTTATGAATTTTCCTCAACGCCTTAATTCTTTGACCCATCAATTGATGCATCAATTATGATAATGTGTCCCGTTATAAATTGCAAATGATTTAAATTTTTAGTTTTGTTCAAAAACAGTTTACTTTTACGAGAAGCTCGTCTATCATGCATTTATATGGATAATCATTATCCATATTAGCCTGGTTATAAATATTGAGGTGATTGCTAGTGCATATGAAAACAGGTGTCGAACAATCTGTCTACGCGCTTCTTCTACTCACGATGCTGCCGGACAAAGCTGTTTTACCTGGTGAGGCCATTAGCCAGCAGTTAGGTGCTTCGCCTACTTATTTTCATAAACTGTTACGTAAATTGGTTAGCTCCGATTTGATTACTTCTGTACCTGGTGTCAAGGGCGGGTTCAAATTAAAGAAAAAACCTGAGGATATACGGGTATTTGATATTTATCTGGCGATTGAAGGACAACAGACTCTCTATTCTTCCAGCGGTATCTACAACGATATGCTTGAATTAAAGAAAGACGATCAGTGTTGTTTACTGGCAAATTTGATGGAAGAAGCGGAAGCCTCCTGGAAAGCCGTTCTGAAAAGAGAAACCATCGCGTCACTATCCGCTGACTTTTTTAAAGAAGGATATGATGACAAAATGACTTCTTTGGAGAACTGGATTCAGGAAAAAATGGTCTTGTAAAGAACTCTAATGAACAGAAAGGAATATGAACATGAACGATTATTTAGTAAAAGCTCTTGCCTACAATAACCAGGTACGGGCTTATGCCGTGAGAACAACGGAAACGGTAAGTGAAGCTCAACGGCGTCATTATACCTGGCCCACAGCATCGGCTGCATTGGGACGTTCTATGACGGTCGGCGTCATGCTGGGAGCCATGCTTAAAGATGAGGATAAACTGACGATCAGGATTAATGGCGGCGGACCTATCGGCACTATTCTTGTCGATACCAACTCCAAAGGTGAAGTTAGAGGTTATGTAAAAAATCCACAAACCCATTTTGAGCTTAATCAGATAGGGAAATTAGATGTCGCCAGAGCTGTAGGAACAGATGGAGCGCTAATTGTATCTAAAGATATCGGCTTAAAACACCCATTTGTTGGACAAGTCCCTCTCGTTTCGGGTGAACTGGGGGAGGATTTCACATCTTATCTCGTCCAATCCGAACAAATTCCTTCTTCTGTAGGAGCGGGAGTTATTGTTAACCCGGATAACTCTATTCAGGCGGCTGGAGGTTTTATTATTCAGCTGATGCCGGATACGCAGGAGGAGGTTATCAGTTTTATCGAGAGACGCATTGAGAGCATTCCAAGCATCTCCGCAATGGTCATGGAAGGTCTTACGCCAGAGCAGATTCTGGGTCAGATTTTGGGAGAAAGCAACCTGAACATACTGGAAACCATGCCTGTGCAATTTCATTGTCCCTGCTCAGAAGAGCGCGTTACCAATGCCATTATCAGCTTAGGGAATAAGGAAATAGAAGATATGATCCATACCGATGGGCAGGCTGAAGCTCATTGCCACTTTTGTAACGCACACTACCATCTTACCAAAGAAGATCTCGAAGGCATGCTGGAAACAAACATCATTTAAATATGGGCTGTTCCCAAAAAGTAGGTTTAGCTACTGGGGAACAGCTTTTTTCTTTCCCAATGCTTCCGATGATTTCTTAATCCTAAACACGGTAGACTTGTTCATAATGTAAGTGATAATGTTATATTATTCCAATCACTTGAAATGAGGTGCGCTATGCTCGAAAAAGATACGCAGGAAATTTTAAGACGAAGATTGTGCTGGAGGTCTTGCAGGAAGAGCAGACCGTGAACGAGATTGCCGCCAAATATGAAATGAGTCCGTGATGATTAGCTGGTGGAAAGCCGAGTTTCTGAGCCGGGCGTCTATGGTGTTCGAGAAAGGGACGAGTGAAGCGGACAAGATGAGAAAGGAATACGAAAGCAAACAGGAGCGCCTAGAAAAGCTGGTCGGTCAACTTACCGTTGAAGTCCACTGGCTCAATGGGAGCATTACACATCTTCCGGCAATCCGCAGTTCATTAATGAATTTCGGCATTAACGGAATGATCAGCCCGATGCCGGTGAACACCGGAAACAGATTCAGCATAAGGACACATCATATCCCCCTCATAATTTAAGGGTTACTGCTCCCTCTGTAATTCTAAGCAAAAAAACACCTGCTCTTCGGCAGATGTTCCTCGCCTTTCGTATTTCTTGACTATCCGATCCATTTGTCCGTTCTAATCGTTCAACCCTTTGCCCTCCAGAATGGGCTGTGTGTATGTTTCAACCCTTGAAACGCGCGTTTTGAACTGCTTCGGTTGTGGTACACTCTCCAATCCAGCGCTTAGTTTATCGTCAAATATGAACGTGCGAGCAGCGGAGAGATTGTTGTTCCTTTTCATAATTGATATATCTACAACTCAGTGCATGTAGCGCGTTTATTGCTGCTCGGCAAATCTCCACCAGGCAAATGTTCCGACTATTCCGGCTATTCCCGTAGACGCAAGAATGATTATACTACTCAACTTTAAAAACCCGGTGCTTTGAAATACCGACGGGATGGTCCACGGAAAATAGGGGGCGAATCCAAAAGAGGCCAAAACATTTGAGAGAATGACGATTATCAGGATGAGTCCTAATGGTGCCAAGTATCCCTTGCTCACATTGGCCAGAAGAGTGCCTGGTGTGGTAACAATAATAAACAATAGCGATGTTATAATGAATTTAAAGAAGATATTCCAAATAAAAGAAGCTAACCCGCCCGCAACTCCTAGAATACCCCCCACGGTAAAACCTATGGCAAACATATACATGGAAAGTAATAGGCTCCATGCTAAAATTACAAGAAATTTGGACAGTACAATTTTCGATCTGGAAACGGGCTTTGCAAGCAAATCTTTAATTGTTTTATCCGAAAACTCTCGTCCAAATACCCATGCCGCGATAAAGGTGTACCCGATAAGTCCCAGCGGGGCAAGACTATCAAGCAATTCGGTTAAATACATTCTCCAATTGATGCCGCCGGCGTCACTGGATAAAATAATTCCGACTCCCATCATGATTGGCCCAAATGCAAAAATAAGAAATACCAACCAAAACACATTGGCGCGGATAATCTTGCGAATCTCACAATGTAAGACAGAAAAAATATTCATTATATATTCCCCCTTATATATTCCCCCTTGTCATACCAATTGTGCGGAGAAAATATCCTTCCAAATCCTCCGTAATTACTCGAAGCAATGTTGGCGGTTGATTGGATTTAACCAGCAGTTCGGCCAGTCGTTCAGGACTATCCGCAGCGTGGTCATCGGTTAGTTTAATATAGCCGTCTATTATCTCCTCAAATTCATATCCATGCTCTTCAAGCACCTCCTTTAAGGCATGTTTGTCGCGGCCATTCACCACTAAGTTTTTCTGTAACGATTGCTCCAGCTTATCCATTGCGACTTCTTTAACAAGATGGCCATTGTGAATAATCCCAATGCGTGTGGAAACTTTCGAGAGTTCCTCTAACAGATGGCTGGATATAAAAACAGTTACGCCGAAATTTTTCGCTAGGTTATATAACATATTCCGTATCTCCGCCACGCCTGCGGGATCGAGGCCATTTATCGGCTCATCCAATATTAGAATTTCCGGATTGTGAATCATTGCTTTCGCAAGTCCCAGGCGTTGTTTGTTTCCTAGAGAAAGATTCTTTGCCTTCTTCTGTTTGTGCAGCTCAAGCCCCAACTTATAGATAACCCGATTTACGGAATCTTTGTCAGGCACCCCTTGCATGCGTCGTGCTATGTCAAGATTTTCAACTACAGTTAAATCGGGATAAAAAGTAGCCTCCTCCAAATATCCAACCTTGTCCCATAATTTATAGTTTCCGGCATCGACCTTTTCACCTAACATATAGAGCTTGCCGGAGGTTGGCTTGAGCATCGCCAAGAGCATCTTTATGGTCGTTGTCTTTCCAGCGCCATTCAGTCCCAAAAATCCAAATATCTCTCCTCGGCTCACCTCCAGCGAAAGATTGTTCAATACGATATAGTCGCCAAATTTTTTGTGCACTCCCTCAATTTGTATGGCGGGCGTTCCGCCATTTTTTTCCTTTGATAAAATACTCATAGCCTTCAACTCCTCCATAAACAGAGAGCTTATTCAGGATTCTAAGTACGACACTCCTGAACAAGCTCAATCAGAAATTTTTCAATATATCTACTTTATGATGTCCTGGCAATCGTTTAAGCGAGGCGAGGCTGGCCCAAGCCCAATTGAGCAGAGCCAATTCAGCACTACCTCATGCAGCACGTTGATGTTGTCTACCTGACAGTGTTCTAATCCGCCAAGTCGTCTATCCTCTATCGGGTAGAACGTCTTGTTTTTCGAACCCGCTTGCTCGTAATTCTTCAAGGCTTGTGTCAGCGGATTTGGCTGAACCAATATCTCTTCCGCTCCGTGCATTACAAGAAGCGGACATTCTATCTGGTGGAGCACGCCCTCAAGATCATAGGCAAAACGCGGATTCTCCGCAAAATCCTCCAAGCTTTTTGCCCCCAGAATTCTCATGCCGTGTGCGGCCAGACTCGGCGGCATCCATTTAAGCATGGCATCCCAGTCGAAGGCGTGCGTACCGCCGTCGGAGATGACGGCAGCAATCCTGTGATCGAACGAAGCGAATCGCAGCGAGTCGTAAGCCGCAAAACTCTCCCCGTGCACGATAATCTTATCGGGATCGACTTCCGGCCGCGTTAGAAGAAAGTCGATTGCCCGGGAATGGAAAGCCTCACTGTCCGCTCGTCTTCCTTTTCCCTTTTCGTACAGCGAGAGGCCGGTCCCAGGCTGGTCATAGACCAGAAAGTTATATCCACACGAAATAAAAGCGGGACCTAGCCAGAAATAGTTTTCAATTGACCACTCGTCGCCACCGTTGAGAGCAAAAAGGGTCGGCTTCGGACCTTTTATCCAGGAAGGGGAGAAGAAGTAACCATCCAACTTGACATCTTCGTAATCGACTTGGATCTTCTCCGGTTGGACATCGAAGTACTTTCCGGCAGCTTCGAAGAGTTCATTTACTTTCTTAAATACACGGATTTTCTCGGTGTCATCATCCATCACCGCATATTCCGCAATTCTGTAGTAATTGCAGGCACGAATGTAGCAGTTTCGTGCTGTATACCAGTTTCCAGCCGTTTCGGCCTCCTTGCCGTGTCTTTCCAATGCCTGAGCCGTTATGAGCCATTCCCTGTGCCACGTGTCCTTGTCATCGGGGTCGATTTTTTTGCAGGCCTCGTAGATCTCGGTGACGTCCGTAGCACCGAGGCTTGCCATACCCAAAGCTTTGGTGACTTGGTATGACATCATGTAGTGATTGGGCCAACGGCTGAACTCAATTGACATTGCAACATCCTCCTTTTCCAGTTCTAGTGATTGTAGTTTTTTTACTACAAGTAATTTTTACAACACAAAGATAAAGCTTCTTTAAAAGAAAAATAAATGTTTATAAAGAGAATATAAAAAACTATAAACCGCTGAAAAAACAAAAAAGGCTGCTGCCTGGGTGTTCACACCTGGCAGCAGCCTTTAACTCCTGTAGTAAAAGAAAATGTGCAAAAATAAAATCAGTGTTGTGCGGCCAAGGGAAGGCTGAATCTTATCCCCAAACCGCCATATTCGGAAGGGTAGGCGCAAATTTCGCCCCTATGATGTTCAATAATGGATTTACAGCTTGCAAGACCTAGACCCAGCCCGCCCTTTTGGATTTGCCGCGATTTATCCACAGTGAAAAATTTGAGGAACAGAGAAGATATATCCTTATCCGGCACTCCAATTCCATTATCTTCGATTTGAAAAAAGGCATACTGTCCTAGCGGGTATCCGGTCATATACACTTTCAGTTTATTTTTCCCTCCATATCTTACAGCATTGCTAAAGAGGTTGCCGAAAACCCGACGTATCATCGGTTCATTGACCATCAGCAATATATTTTCCGTGAATGAATGGCGGCAAGTAAGCTCGTTGTCAAGTCCCGCCAACTCATACTCATATTCAAGGGCAATGTTTTCGAATAATTTTGAAGCTTTTACAGGTTTAGCTACCATAGATTCCAACTCCAGTTTTTCTTTGGTGAAACTGGAGAAATCATTGATGAGTTCGACCATATATCCTGACTTCCTTTGAATCAAATCATAATATTCCTGCTTTTCAGTTTCTGGTAAATCCTTGTGTGTAGCCAGCAGTTCAGTAAAACCATTAATAGATGTCAAGGGTGTTTTCAAGTCGTGGGCAATTGCCGCGATCATGTCGATCTGCTCTTTGTGCGCGAGTTGAAGCCGATGCTCCATCTTATTGAAGTGCTTATAAAGTTCTCCGATCTCATCATTACTTCTCAGAGCTAGCGGAGGCAGTGGATGTACAATATTTACTTCTTCAAGCCTGGTATTCAGAAGCTGAATGGGTTTCTCTATGCAAAAATGAATATAGATAATCAGAATAATAAATATGAAACAGGCAATTGCAAATATGGGCAGGAGCAATGCTATATATCGCGAGTCCAGCAATGAACTGCGTATAGGGGAATATACTGCAAAGACAAGCTTCAGATACATTCCAATCGAAAACATGAATATTATAAACATCAGCAGGAACAAAAGAGGAAGCTTTATTTTCAGTTTCATACTATTGCTCTCTTTCCGTGTATTTATATCCTATGCCCCATATTGTTTTAATAAAGTCATATTCAGAACCAAGTTTCTTACGGATATTTTTTATATGAACCGTTACGGTATTTATTTCTCCGTATTCGTCTCCCCAGACGTTTTCATATATCTGCTCACGAGTCAATACATGATTGGGGTGGCGCATGAGGATAGACAGAATCTGAAATTCCTTCGTTGATAAGTCGAGCTTCCTGCTATTCAGAAATGCTTCAAACGTCTTATCGTTCAAAATGAGCGGAGCATCCGCCTTTTCGTTACTGGGACTAAGTTCACCCCACTCTTTAAAAAGCCTGTCTACTTTTCTGAAGTGAGCCTTTATCCTGGAGACAAGCTCCTGAATACTGAAAGGTTTGGTCATGTAATCGTCTGCTCCTATTTCGAGCCCGACGATTTTATCAATGTCCTTATCACGCGCACTTAAAAACAGAATTGGGACATTATAAGAATTTCGGATACTTCTGCAGACATCAAGTCCATCCATATCAGGCATCACTATATCAAGAACGATGAAATCAATGTGATTTTCTTCCAATGCAGATAAGGCTTCTTTCCCGGAACATGCCGAAATTATTGCAAATTGCTCGTACCTTAAACTCTTTGTGATGAGTTTTACGATTTCTTCATCGTCGTCTACAACTAATATCGTTTTTGGCATCTTTATACCTCCCAACCTCTTTAAATGGACTGCATTTATATAACACACAAGAGCCGCATGGACTCGAATTGACAAAAAAAGTCGCGCTCAAAGCGCCTCTCCAGTTCCGGATATTTCTCCTTTGGATGCCAGTTGAGGTAATAGTATTTCTTGAAGCAACATGTTGATTTCTTTTAAAAAGGCTTTATTGTCCGGACTTCCTCCCAGAAAAATGCCTTGGGGGTTGCTCAATACAGCGTTATCCCCATTATTAGACAAAAAAAATTCTACCCGGTATGGTGCCGCTAATGACACCTTGAATCGATATGTGATGCTTCATTGTATTAAAAAGACCGAATGCCTTATAAAAATAAGATTCCGCGAGTTCCATTCCTTGAATCATGTGATGAGCACACATCTGTCTGATTTGCCTCCCATAAGCCTATGAGAGATTCTTTCTTATTCATCTAAATACATAAACCTCTCATAAGCTTTTTGATTTGTTTGTTCGTATTCAAACATCATCACTCCTTTAAACGTATTAGAGGATTAGGCTCTAGGATGGTCTGTACTTGATGCCTCGCTTCATTATGGATAAAACATACAATTCGGTCAAGTGTACTTTGGGTAATGAAGAAGGCCTCGGCAGCACAGTTGAATGGCTTCCATGGATAGGCTATTGTAAGGATAGGATACTTTTCCCAGATAAAAGAACTTACAGGAGGTCGTTTTTCTTGATGATCCTTGAACTGGTGGTCCTTATTTCTACTGCTGTCTTGTCTACGTTTTTTTCCTTTCGATACCGTTTGTGGAGACGACTATAGTGAGAAGTGAACAAGAGATGCTGCATACCATTCTCCAATTTGCTCAAGAGGACGAACGGGTACGTGCTGTGATTATGAACGGTTCACGCGCTAATCCACATGCTCTACGAGATATTTTTCAGGATTATGACATCGTCTTTCTCGTATCTTCCATGGACAGCTTTATTCAGGAACGTGGCTGGATTCACCACTTTGGAGAATTGATCATTATGCAGACGCCCGGTGAGCATGTGGAGCCTACTGTGACGTCCCATGATCGCTTTGCTTTTCTTATGTTATTTACGGATGGCAATCGCATAGATCTTACCCTCTGCCCTGTGGCTAACATCGCCAATTGGCCCCGAGACAGCTTAAGTGTACTGCTCTTGGATAAAGACGGACTGGTAAAGCCTTTTCCACCGCCAAATCTTCAAGATTATAAGACAGTCCCTCCAACCGCCCAAACCTATGCAGATTCCTGTAATGAGTTCTGGTGGGTCAGTACTTATGTGGCTAAAGGGTTATGGCGACAGGAGCTGCCCTATGCTAAATTTATGCTAGATCGGCCTGTTAGAGATGCGCTCCACTTGATGCTGGAATGGCATATTGGTATACGAACAGACTTCGCGGCAGATCCGGGTAAACAGGGAAAATATTTTGAGAACCACCTTGAGCCTGGACTTTGGACACTCTATATCCAAACGTTTGCGGATGCAGATTATGAACATATGTGGCAGTCTCTTTTGATCATGGGAAATTTATTTAGAGAAGTTGCCTTGGAAGTAGCAAACTATTATGGCTACGAATATCCGACTCTGGACGATCAGCGTGTTACGAACTATCTCCATCACGTAAAAGCTCTCCCAGCAGATGCTAAGGACATTTATTGATAAAAAAAACCAGTCGGCACTTGATTTTCATGTGCTAGGCTGGTTTTATTTTTATACTCTAACGTTATTCTGTCCTATATGCTGCTTTAGATATTGCGCTGTTCGTTCCGGTTGCGAGATCGGAAAATGATGAGCTGCCGGAATATTCAGCGTATGCAGGGCATGAAATGACTCGGGCAACTTATAGATCTGATCCTTCACACCCCATAGAATCGAAACCTCCTCTTTATACATTCTTTCGGATATCTCAGGAACCGACCGGAAGCTATCGGACTTCGTTAGCATGGCTAGGGCTTGCGCAGTCGTCTTTCTTACGCGTGGGGAACGCATTTCTTCAAGAACATACGTGATGTATGCTGGCGGGATATCGTCGATACTTTCAAAACAAGTCTGCGTAAGCAATTGCTTGCGTAAGCCTGAATCGCTGAATCTGCCTAGCATACTCTCCGTAATTCGTGCGCTCCGATATCTGCGCGGAGCAGTATGCAATACAGGCTGCAATAGGTGTAAGCTACTGATACGCTCAGGTACGCGTTCCCATGCCTTAGCAGCTAGTAGTCCGCCGAACGAATGACCTACAAGGCAGATTGGCGTTTCCAAAGCCTGAATAGCCTGCACTAACGATTCAATGTGGCCTTCTAGTACATCCTCCTTATGATGGTATGGGGAACGGCCAAAACCGGGAAGATCCACCAAGCAAACAGAGGATTCCGGAAATTGATTTGCCAGCGGTATCAAACAATCTGCCCCGCTGAAAGTACCGTGAACTAATACGATCGTTGGATTTCCATTCTTCACCCTTCGCTCCAGTGTAGCTAATGGCCCACGTCTGTTGCGGACATATCCATCTGTATCTATGGTGGAATGAGCAATCCTGAAATCAAGATCAGTAATGACAAATGGGAACACGCTTTTGTTCATCGCCTGTGACAACCCGTATTTACGTTGAATCTCTCGTGCTGCATCCAGTGGGTAGTCCACATCCACGATAAAATCGAGTGATTCCTTCGGAATACCTAACTTTTGGCCCAGAGGAGTACCCAGTATACTGGTTAGCCAAGCTGGCGAAATCGAACCGAGCGGTTTACGTACACGAAGCTCCTTCGCCATATTCGTTCCCAGCTCTATCATCGTTGGACTCTGCTGTCTGTCATCCATCAAGTAGTATGTTTCGCTGGCAGGATGTGATTCCTTCGTAAGAGCACTGATCAATTCGGCTGCATGATCTACATGGACCAAGGGGAGCCAATGAGATTTTCCGCCGGGGACAAGTCCCATAAGCTTGCGCGCTGTAGAACCTACGAGAATGCCTAGCCCACCAGTTTGGGGCGTATCCCCAGACTCTGAGTCACCAATGACAACGCTCAAATGGACAACCGAAAGCGGAAATCCTTCCTTGTGTGCTCCTTGACGGATACGCAAATCAGCCAAAAATTTCATCCGTTCATATGGAGGTGCCTGTTCCAAATGAGCGATGACCGGCTCGGGAGTAAGCCAGTTATGATCATTAAAAGGACTTTTGTACCCAACCAAATGAATAAAATGTCGTAACCCTTTGCTCGCATGAATATATGTAGCCAACGTTATCATTTCTTCTGCCGCTTGTAGAAAAGCTGCTCTCGCATCCTCCTCTCCCAGCAGAATATCCATCGGACCTCCTGCATGAATTATCACATCTGCGGTCTCCACGAGCTGCCTGTCAGCAGGATTTAATCCTAGAGCAGGTATACTCAAATCGCCAATAACCGGTGTTAATTTCCCGATATGCCATGCTGTCTCCAAATCCATTTGCCTGCATATTTGTTCCCACTTCTGCTGCGAACGAACCAGGACGGTAATAGTGTGTTCCTCCTTGGAAAGTTGTCGTAACGTATGCATGCCGATAAATCCTGTGCCGCCCGTGATAAAGATATGTGCCATATACGAAACCTGCCTTTTTTAATTTTTAGTACTTCGTAGCACTAATAAAGATTAAAAAAATCACTTTAGCAGAAGTGCTAAAGTAAATTTTAAATTTTCGAGTATGCTCGGGTCCTGGCTTGCATGCTGCAGAAAGAGCGCACCTTCAATGGCCGAGACGATGAATTGGGCCGTCGACCTCGCAGGAAGTTCAGCCTGAATCTCTAATCTTTCCCTTCCCTCCTTCAACAATATTTCTACGGTAGTGATTTGGCTTTGGAAGAACTGGCTTATTTTATTCCGAAACAAGGCGCTATCTTGAGGCATTTGCGTATAAAGAGTAATAAAGGGACAGCCTCCCAAACAATCTGTCTCTTGCTCTGTCAGCAATTGAAGAAGGATTTCAAAACGTTCCTGAACAGACTGATCCTTACGCGAAACAACTTCATAAATCATCTCATTATACGTTTGAATCAGTTGATCCAGAATGGCTGAAAGTAGCTCTTCTTTACTTTTAAAATAATAGTAAATGTTCGTTTTGGACACATTGCTCACAGCCACAATTTCATCCATACTTGTTGCATGATATCCTTGGGTAAGAAACAATGAGGTGGCGATGCGCAGAACAACATCCCGATTCGTGATTTTATTTTTTTTCATCATATTTAGCACTATACGGTACTAAAAAAGACTTGTCAACCTTCGCTGGAACATGTCTGCTCCAAAATATTATTTTTCGGCCAGAACCCGGTCACCTCTGCTCGCAGGCTGAGAAATAACCAAAAATTCAACATCCTGATTCGTTTCATTAAACATTTGATGAGGCACCATAGGAGGAACCTCACATCCTTCCTGAGATCCTAATTGGATTCGTTCACCATCTACTTCAAGTACCGCTGTGCCTGATAAAATAAAGAAAAATTGGCGCGCATGATGATGATAATGTCTGACCTCATGTGTATTTCCGGGCATCCGCTCATGAATAATGCTCAAATCATTATTTTTCACCAAGCGCCAACCATCACATTGATCTCCCCATATATAATGTTCGGCATTATTTTTACTAATTTTCATTATTGAACTCCTCCTTTTGCAATTACAGTTTATTTTATATATGAATTCATAGAGCTACAATCTTAATTATAAAACGGCAGGACAAATGTAAAAAAGTCCGACTTAGTCAGACTTTTTTATATATCCGCCTCGATAATTTCCTCCAACTTAATCCAGCTAAAATCCTCCTCCCCACGGGACAGCTTCACTTCTCGCCGACTTGTATTAATCACCGTGACCAATCCACGAAGCTCCTCATCATCAAACGGGTTGAACACTTTTAGCGTAATAGGCTTCCGTTCGTTATAGGATACGATGATGGCCTGTTCAATCTGCTGCATTTCCTGATCGTCCAGTGCTGGCTTGTCGCGCCTTCCTTGCTCCTTCATCAGTCTTAAATATGCCTCCCGATGCTCAGGCAAAATCATGCGCGAGCTTTCCCATATGCCATTTCCTTCAAGCTTTCTCCCCATCGTAAGCCCCTCCTATGCTGTTCTGGTTACCGGATGCCATGCCAATACATGATCTAATCGAAAAACACGTGGCTGGCCTGTCTGTAGACAGGTGGCTCGTATCAAGCCATTCTGCACACGATGCACCTCGATACGTCGATGAGACAGCTTGCCCTTCCGATCCAAATACACGATTTCCACGATCTGCCCCACGTATTTTTCCAACATGATCCTTCACTCCTTATCAGAACGTTTGTTTGTATTATATGCGAACATGCGTTTGATTATCAATGTAAAAAAAACCCCTGAGGGATTTGACTCTCTCAAGGGAATTAAAATTCATAGGTGGATAGCTTAATATCTTCTTTATTCAAATCTTTCAGCGGGTAGACAGGGCCATTCCAATAAGTCAGAATATCAATCGGCTCATTAGTACCATGTTCTTTTAAAGAAAGAGATAATTCAAGTAATAAATGTGGAAGTTGATAAGAGCTTGTTAAAAACTGATATTCCTCTGGACTTTCACAATCTTCTGCTCGATAGAACACAAAGTATCCCTCGGTATGGTCCCCAATGAGTACAATATAACGAGCAAGAAACATAATTTCGCCATTGGCAAAAGGAATGGAATGTGTCGAAGCAGAGATCAAATCAGTCTCTAATCCCTCAATACGAAGGGTAAGTTCATTGTTAAGAGCATCCATTCTTTCTCTTTGTTCGCTGATGAGGTGTTCATAATTTACAGGGACAAGCCCTCCATTCTTGATCGTAGCGATCAATTCGTCTATAAATACTTTTTGAGACAACACTCGATTGCTCATCCTATTCATCTCCATATTCGTGAAAATAAGCATGGAATTCTCGCTTTAACATGTTCAATATTTATGTATTAAAATCTTGATTCATTAACTCCCCAGCATTTTTGTGACTGCATTCACGACCCTTTCCATCTCAAATGGTTTAACAATAAAGTCTTTTGCACCTGCCTGAAATGCTTTTATAATCGCTTCCTGCTGCCCCAAAGCAGAACACATCAAAATGTTGGCTTGAGGATCAAGCTCTACAATCTTTTTAACAGCCTCAAGTCCGTCCATCTTAGGCATATTAATATCCATGGTGATTAAATCGGGACGAAAGTGTGCGTATTTCAAAACAGCATCATACCCATTTTCTGCTTCCGCGATAACAGCGTGACCTAAATCCAAAAGAATATCCTTAAGCACAGAACGCATAAATAAAGAGTCATCCACTACTATAACTGTTGCCAAATTAACCTCTCCAATCCGTTGTCAAATGATATTGCACGCCCAAACTTCAATATCGGTGAATAAACTAGTAATATTAATAGAAAGAATCTGTAAAAATAAAAACGCTACCAATGAATTATAAAAGAAATTTGAAACTAGCTACTACAGCATTAGTTTTCAAAAAAACGTTTCACAATGACGTAAATAATTTATGTAGTGTGAAGATTACAAAGTACTATATATCTACTGTATCTAGAGCACTAGCCAAAAAAGTACAATCTTCTTAGACAGACATAAAAAAAGACGCTGGTATCGTTCCCCAACGTCATTTTTTTGTACTATTCGTTTAAGGTCTGTTTATTCATTCAAGGCTTTTTTCAAAGCCTCCAGATTGTTTTTCATTACACCAAGGTAATCCAGATTCTTCTGTTTGTCTTCATCTGTCAACCCTTCAAGCGGATTAAGCACATCCGTTTTCGAACCAATTTCAGTAGCTACGGTCTCAGCGACCTTCGGATCAACAAGAGTTTCGAAGAAAATTGTTTTAACATTATTTTCTTTGGCAAATTTGATAATACCCGCCAGCTTGTCCGGTGTAGGTTCTTGCTCTGGAGATAAACCGGCAATGGGTACTTGGGTTAGACCGTATTGCTTAGCCAAATAGCTAAAAGCAGCATGCTGCGTAATAAAGTCTTTACGTTTTACATCTTTCAGACCCGTTTTGAACTCGGTATCCAGTTCTTTCAGCTTAGCGATATAAGCATCGGCGTTTTTCTCATAATCAGCTTTGTTTGCCGGATCGGCTTTTACAAGCCCTGCTTCTATAGCTTCTACTTCTTTTTGAGCTAAGACTGGATCAAGCCATACATGAGGGTCCAGCACATGATCGTGATCATGGCCTTCCTCTGCGTGTGCTTCTTCTCCTTCTTCCTCCTCAGCAGTCCCTTCCATCAGGTTCAACCCTTTGCTTGCTTCCACTACTACACGCTTGTCATTGGACGCGCTGCTCAAAGCCTGTTCTGCCCAACCTTCGACAATACCGTTATACACAAACACGTCAGCATCCTTAACCTGTGCCATATCTTTGGCGCTCGGTTCCCAGTCATGCGGTTCAGCACCAGCAGGAATCAACGCGGTTACGTTAGCATGGTCTCCAGCAACTTGCTTCGTGAATTCATACATTGGATAAAAAGTGGTGACTACATTCAGCTTCTTACCACTGTCTGCTGTTTGTGCAGCATTCGGCTCGGTTTGGGAAGCATTTGTAGCTGCATTATCAGATTTGGCTCCGCAGCCAGACAAAATAAGTGCTAGTCCCGCAGACAATACAAATGATTTTTTGAACCATGTATTCATATTCATTACTCCTTTATGCGTTAGATTTTTTAGTTAATTCTCACTGTAATTACACTCACTGGCCTGTCGCATTCTTCCGCCGTGAAGCCTGTTGCTTGCCCAGCTTACGGACCAACTTTTGAATACCAGCTCCTACAATCAGGAATAATAACAGCACCATGGCAATCGTCCCCCCTGGGGGTGTACTGAGTTCATATGATGCCGTTAAACCCATAAATACGCCGATCAACGCAGTGACCATAGATATCCAGATGGCTGCCGCGAAGCTCGGTGCAATTCGAATCGCCAGCGCCGCAGGGAGTACGATGAGTGAGGAGACAAGCAGTACACCGACAATCGGCATTGCAGCAGCTACAATCATCCCTGTTAAAATACTAAATGCAAACGAGATGGACTTGACAGGAAGACCATTGGTCTTCGCCGTTTCTTCATCAAAGGTAATCTGATACAAAGGACGCCGGAATACAAAAAAGAAAATACCTCCGATCACAGCCACTACAATCATCAACATCAGCTCTGTCTGATTGACCGCTACGACCGAACCAAACAAATAAGCGGAAAATCCTTTGTTAATGCTCTGATTCAGATTCATTAAAATAACAGCCGTCGAGAGGCCACCTACCATTATAATAGCCACAGAAATCTCACTATACGTTTTATAAGACCTGCGAACGTATTCAACGATAATCGCGCCGATTACGGCAACAATAAATCCGGTTATCGTCGGGTTAATGCCTAAATAGGCACCCGCTGCCACCCCTGCCAGCGATACATGCGATAGCATGTCCGCCATGAGAGCCTGACGCCGCAGCATCAGGTATACTCCAAGCACCGAGGCCAGCAGTGCAATTACCCCACCGGCACAAAATGCCCGCTGCATGAAGTCGTAGTGCAGCATTTCCATCCGCCATCTTCCTTCCTTTCAAGCTCAATAATTCGATCCAGATAATGTTGTACTTCCGATAGTCCATGGGTCACCATGACCACAGTTCTTCCATATTCCTTAACCTGCTGATTCATCAGATCGTAGAAATGATGGCGGCTTTCTTGATCCATGCCGGTCGTGGGCTCATCCAAAATGAGCAAATCCGATTCCTGAGCGAGCGCTCTCGCCACACAAATGCGTTGCTTCTGTCCACCGGACAATTCGCCGATTTTACGGTGACGCAAATCCCACATGCCTACCTGACGCAACGCCTGCTCAGTCAGATCATGATCCTCAGACCGCATACGGCGTAACCAAGAGCCATGAGTATATCTTCCTGAACGGACAAATTCCAAAATCGTACTTGGAAATCCGCCATTGAAAGCAGCAATTTGTTGGGATACAAAGCCGACAACAAGCTTTTTGCCTTCACCTGTACGGCTAGACATAAACACCTTGCCCTTCCAAGGCTGAAGCAAGCCGAGTAATAGTTTGAGCATGGTTGATTTGGAAGCACCATTCGGTCCGGTAATAGCCACAAATTCTCCCGAAAAAATTTCAACATTGGCATCCACCAAGTTAGGAACATCTCCGTAGCCAAATGTGACCTGTTCCAATGAGGCCAATAACATGACGCAGATCTCCTTTTCCTTTAAAAAGCCTGGAGCCATCTGAGCGATCATCATTTGCGCAGATTCTCCAGGTCGTTTATGATCATTAAACCATCTACCGTAATTATTACGATTTGGTAATAAAAAAATAAGCGTTTGATAAACGTAACCTTTACGCATTAGCAAGTTTAACAGTTTAGGCAAGGTTCGTCAATGTTTTGGCAACTCTTTTGTTTGTTTACTTCATTTTGTCCGGGTACAAGCCTTCAGCCAAGGTTTTCAGTGCAATCGGTGCACGTACACCTTCAGCTGCCGCGGATAATGGCAGGACTATAAACCGTTTGTTTTTGATCGCTTCCACACCAGCCAGCGCAGGCTTGCTCAGGAGCAGCTTCTCTTTATCAGCCAGTGAAGTATCACCATAGTCGAGAATGACGATCACATCAGGGTTACGGTTCACAACCTCTTCCCAGCTTACTTCGGTGAAACTTTTGTCAATATCATCAAAAATATTTTTCGCCTTCACACTTTCAATCAAGGACGTTAGATAATTGTTGGCAGCCGTAAAGGGCTTGTCTTCTCCGCTGTCATAAACAAACACCTTGGGTGCCTGCTCAACAGTACCAATTTGAGTCTGAATAGACTTCACTTGTTCACGAATGTCATTTACCAGCTTTTCTGCACGCTCCTCAACCCTGAAAATACGCCCAATATTTAGTATATCCTGATATACATCTTCTAATATGGGACCCGGCTTGTTTGAGGACTCCTGTACATAGGTCAGCACCCCTTGTTTGGCTAGCTCCTCACGGGAACCCAGATTTTTATCATTAAAGGCACTCTTCCAGCCTGCATAGGCAAAATCCGGTGCAGCGGCCATAAACACCTCTTTGGACGGATATTGTTCGGCCAGTACCGGGATTTTATCATATTGAGCCTTATATTTCGGTAAAATCTGATCATCCAAATACGCAGTTCCTACCATAGAGGATTCCAGTCCAAGAGCCAGCATAACCTCAGTCGCGTGCTGGTTCAGTGTAACCGCGCGTTTGGGCGCCTCGGGAAATGCCATTTTAACGCCCATGTTCTCAAGCTCTACCGACGTCTTATTGGTTGCCGATTGCGATGCGGCAGGTTGCTGCCCATTTGCCGATGGATCGCTTGTTTGAGCCGTGTTTCCTGCTGCGCAGGCTGATAACAACAGCATCATCGCCAAAGCGATCATAACCAGCGGTAACGCGGGCTTGCTATATTTTTTCATATGTATCGTCTCCTCTTTTATTTGTAGTTTATCTTACCTCATCATATCACCTTTTCTGTTAGCGTCATGGATAGCCTCCTCTCCTGAGAGAATCCGGTAAAAAGGTAATATTCGGCTTCCCGGTTTTTGGATGAATACAGATTTCTGTCTCCACCCCGAATACACTCCACAGCAGGTCTGGCTGAAGCACATCCTCCGTTATGCCGGAGGCTACCACTTTGCCTTCTTTTAATACATACATTCGATCACAATAAAATGCCGCCAAATTCAAATCATGTAGTGCAGCTAGCGTAGTTATCCGAAGTGTTTTGACCAAATCCAGAATTTGCAGCTGATACCGGATGTCCAGATGATTTGTTGGCTCATCCAAAACAAGAAATTTCGCCTGCCCGGCCAAAGCTCTGGCGATCAATACCCGTTGCTTTTCGCCGCCAGACAAGGTGGCAAAGCCCTGATCCGCCTGAGCATTCATGCCTACCCGCTCCAGCGCCTGCTCGACCAATTCATGATCGGCGACAGTATCTGCTTCCAGCAGTTTCTTATGCGGATGGCGACCCATCAGGACGATGTCCCGTACTGAAAAATCAAACGTTTGCGGCGCATCCTGACTCACCACTGCCATTTGTCGGGCCGTTTCTTTATACTTCATCCGCAGCATATCTTGGCCATCCAACGTAACCAAACCACTGTCAGGCTTTAGCACGCGATACATATTTTTGAGCAACGTCGATTTCCCGCTGCCATTCGGACCGATCAATCCGACCAGTTCCCCTGCTTTTACCTGGAGACAGATGCCGTCGATCAGCCGTTTGTCGTGAATACTGAAGGTCACGCATTCGACTTCTATATTCATTTTTCGCCTCCAAACGAGTAGGAACTACGACGCAGCAGCCACACAAAAAAGGGTCCTCCGCACACAGCCGTCACAATACCAATCGGCAGCTCCTGTGGAGCCAGCACGAGCCGGGCACATACATCAGCCCACACGACAAAAATAGCTCCCGCCAACAGACTGACGGGCAGTACACGCCGATGATCTGATCCCACTATCAGCCTAACGATGTGCGGAATCATAAGCCCGACAAAGCCAATCGAGCCACTCACTGATACGACTGCCCCGGTTAAAAGAGACGCCACAACAACCAGTAATACGCGGAACGTCTGTACGTTCACACCTAGCGTTACCGCGGTTTCTTCACCCGTTAGCAAAGCATTCAGCGAACGGTATCGGGTCAGGAGGACTACCGTTCCAACGGCTACAATGAGGCTTGGAATGAAAAGCGTGTCCCATTGAGCACCTGCCAGACTTCCCATCATCCAATACATCGCGTCACGAATGCCTCTTTCATTCGGGGCCATCGTAACGATAAAGCTAGTCACAGCCGACAGCATCATGGACACGGCCACTCCTGCCAGCAATAAGCGGGTCGTCGATATGCTCCCAGCCACACGGGCTAACGCGAACACCATAAGCATTGCAGCTAACGAGCCTATAAAAGCAGATAAAGGCAGCGCAAGTCGTCCTAAAAATCCGAAAGCTCCGAACACAATCACCAACGTGGCTGTCACCGAAGCTCCAGACGAGACTCCTAAAATATAGGGGTCCGCTAACGAATTACGAATTAATGCCTGTATAGTCGCCCCTGTAACAGCAAGTCCTGCTCCTACGACAACACCTAGCAGCACGCGTGGAAAGCGGATTTCCCAAACGATATATTGCTCAGGCTTGGTCCATGTCACGGGTATCCACTGGTCCAGCCAGGGAAGATGAGACAGTGCAATTCGCCATATCGTCCCCGGTGCGACAGCTACAGGACCGAGCATGACTGCGAATGTGACCGAAAGCAACAACCCAGCAGTCAGCAGCAGAATTGTTGTAAATCCCCAAGTAGGCTTGCCAGCTAGGTGTGCACGAGGATTATGTTGTGATGGATTAGATCTTGATGGATTAAGGTTGCCCGTTCTCGAAGTCATGAACTACTACTCAATGGCTTTTCGGCCGCTTCCAACTTTCTCAATTGTTCCTCGATCTCGGAAGCAGAGAAATTCTCACCCATGACAACCGCTACATCGTTCACTGGCTTTTGCGGGCGGATCGGAATGATTTCCAGCTCCCGATAGGCAAACTGAAACATCATCTGACCCTCTGATTCCAGAAACCGCACAATTCCTTTGGCCCGGTATATTTCAGCTGGCAAACTGCGGAACAACTGTTCAAACTCGGAGCGTGGCACAGGTTGTCCAAAGAAATGCGTGTGAACCACTACGTGGTCGTAGGAATGATAATGCTCCCCATGTTCGTCGTCATGGGCGTGATCATGGTGATCATGAGACTGATGGTCAACGTCCATACGCTCCTCTCCTTGAGTGGAGAAAAAAATATCCGCGTCCACGTCACTTCGTTGCGTGCTCACAGTCAGAGCATATGGATTTAACTCTTTTACGAGGGCATGTACTTTCTGCAACTCGCCCGCAGCCAATAAATCGGTCTTGTTAATAATCAGTTTGGAAGCGCACCGAAGCTGATCCTGCATCAAACGAAGCGACTTGCTTCTCTGGTTCCCCGAGGCAAAGTCCAGAAATTGACGCGCGTCTATGACCGTGATAACGGATTGTAAAATCATAGAGGAATAGATGGAGGCGTCTGTCACTGCATCTACAATTTCCATCGGGTTAGCTACTCCAGTACATTCTACAATAATCACGTCCGGCTTATATTCTTCAGCAAGATTCATGAGCTCGACGCCCAAATCCCCGCGAATAGTACAGCATATACAACCACTGAGCATTTCCTTCATGGGTGCTTGGCCATTCACCAAACTGCCGTCCAGATTAACATCACCCAACTCATTCATCAAAATGGCTGGCTTGAGGCCCTTCTCCTTGTAGTAAGCCAGCGCATGCTGAAGAAGAGTGGTTTTACCGCTACCCAAAAAACCGGATAAAACAACTATCGGTATCATATGACCCCTCCTTGTCTTTACAACATTTAATATGGATCGTACCGTAAAAGTTTCCTTCTTGCAATCATTTATCGGATTTTAATCGTAATAATTACTAATAACAAATATATATGACCACTCTTTGAATTGTCAATATAGGAGGTGAGACAAGCACAATCCAGCGGGCATGATTGTCCCCCTACAGACATAGGATGTAGATAAGAACCCTTATTCCCAAGGAGACGTGGAATGAAAAACAGTACGCTGTTGAAGATGCTGCCTTTTATGATTCCGTTTGCCTTTCTCATCCCTGTGCTTGTCACGCTATCTCCCCAGTGGCTTCGTTTGTTAGATATGGGCCAGCTGCAACCGTTAAAAACGGTATTTATGGGTATTTTTCTGGAAGCTGTTCCGTTTCTCCTTATCGGTGTACTCGTCTCATCCCTTTTGCAGTGGCTTGTACCGGAGACATGGATTCGCAAAATAGCGCCTGCGCATCCTGTACCGGGTGTCCTGCTGGCCTCCTTACTAGGTATGCTGTTTCCCATCTGTGAATGCGGCATGATCCCTGTCGTTCGCCAATTAATGCTCAAGGGAATGCCTGCCTATATGGGTATCACTTTTATTTTAAGCGGGCCCATTATCAATCCCGTGGTACTGGCTGCGACGATGATGGCTTTCCCTTCCCATCCCGAGGTCACTGCCGTTCGAATGGGTTTGGCTTTTGCCGTCTCCACGATCATCGGGCTGATCGTGTATGCCTTTGTGCGGGTGCATCCGCTCAAACGGTCGTTGCTCTCTTTTAACCAGCAAAAGCAGAACAATCAGACTCATCGGCATAGTCGCACATGGCGGGGCTTTTTTGTACATGCTGGTGACGAGTTTTTGGACATGAGTAAATATCTCACTATCGGCGCATTATTAACAGCCTGCATTCAAACCTTCATCCCACGTGACGAGATGCTTTCGTTAAGCAACGGAACGGTCGGATCGTACGCCTTTATGATGGGTTTTGCCTACATACTGTCGCTATGTTCCACCTCCGATGCCTTTGTAGCCACTGCTTTTTCACACACCTTTACACTAGGTCCGCTGGCAGCCTTTCTTGTACTCGGTCCGATGTTAGACTTCAAAGGCACGCTCATGCTGCTCAGCACCTTCCGCACTAAATTTGTCGCCATCCTGGGCTTGCTCATTGTTTCACTCGTCCTTGTGGGTTCTATAGCTGCAGAATGGTTATTGGGGAGGTGAATACAACCGTGAATTCAACCTTTAGCATCCGCTGGCAATATGGTATGCGCTCCTTGCTCCTAATCGGATTGGCTGTGTACATTATCTCATTAAACCGTACGAATGCACTTCATTACTATCTAGCTCCCCATATGCAAAAGCTGCTCCTACTCTGTCCTGTACCACTCTTGTTCATCGCATTGGCGATGGCATGGCACGGAATCATCGGAGAGCGGGACGGTGAGGATGTATGTGATTGTGAGCATCCGTTGCCGCAAAGCTGGTTCAAAAAAACACTCGTATATGGAATGCTGCTCATCCCGCTCCTGTTCGGTTCTCTGCTGCCCAATCAGGCACTTGGTAGTGATATGGCCGCCAAAAAAGGCATGTCCTTCACGTATCCCAACCCGGATATCCGACGAAAAACAGATATACAGACCACGAAAGCATCCACCTCCTCCCTTTTATCAACTGCATCTTTTGTCCCAACTTCGCCCCCTCCAGAGGGAAAATGGAGTCAGGAAACGCTGGATAAGCTGTTCGTTCCGCCTGACAAGTACAATGTAGAATTCGCCGAGCTGGCGAAACGCCTGTATCAGCAACCTATCATACAGATCAAGCCGGAGATTTTCTCCGAAACTATTGGCGCCATTGAGTTATATAAACAAGCTTTTGAAGGAAAAAAAGTACAGGTGACTGGCTTTGTCTATAAAGACGACAACCTGCCGGGTAAAGGCCTATTTGCAGTAGGAAGATTCCTCGTCATGTGCTGTACTGCCGATGCCATGCCATTCGGGATCATCGTCCAATCCCAGAAGGCCCCGTCCTTTGACAAGGATACCTGGGTGACCATTGAAGGAACACTGCATGCCACACAAAAGGGCAACGTTCCGGTACTTGAAATTCGATCCGAAAAAATAACCGCTGTCGAGCAGCCAGAATCCCCTTATGTCTATACCCAAGCAGACTCGGTAGCTACCTTTGATCGCTTGAACACAGCACATTAAACCCACCAAGGAGGGAAAATGATGAACAAAGTTCCTGTTATTTTAATCAGTGGTTTTCTTGGAAGCGGCAAAACAACACTGCTTTTACGCCTGTTAGCCCATACTCGCCAAATTCCCCTTCGTGCTGCTGTTTTAATGAACGAAATGGGTGAATATGATGTAGACAGCGCTATAATTTCAGAGGAAATGCCTGACGTAACAGTAGAAGGATTGCTAGAAGGCTGCATTTGTTGCAGCAAAAGAAATGAGCTGGCAGGGGCTCTGCATACCCTGCTCAGTCAGAAGCCAGACCTGATCTTCATGGAAACCACCGGGGTAGCCAACCCCGAACAAGTACTGGAGGAGCTTCGCTCCCCTCTACTGGCAGATCGGCTTTATCTGGTTCACAGCATCAGTGTTGTGGATGCTGAGCTGTTCCATGAATACAATAGCCGCTTTACGGCTGATAAAGAACTGGTTCGCACCCTGCACGGACAACTGCGCACCGCAGACTTTATTGTGGTGAACAAGACGGATGCAGCAAGTAGCCGTGAAGTGACGAAGGTCGTCAAGAGCATCCGCAAGCTCAACGATACGGCCAAGCTGCAAACTACTGAATATAGCCGGATTGACCTTGAACCACTACTAGAGCCTGTTCTGGCATCCGCATCCGTTGCCGCGAAACCCATACAGACACTTCAACCTGCACCTGCACAAGTCCAGTCCACCGATGCAGGTGTACCGTCCGTTTCCATTCCCGTCAAAAGTATCGGAAGCACCAGTAGTGTCTCCAGAAGTACGGCTTTCAAAGTTATTGCGGCACACAGTCATAACCACGATCCTAAGCAGCCTCATTCGTTCTCCCGTCTGGAGAGCTTAACGCTGCATCAATATTCTCCTCAGCCACTCGAAAAACAACGATTGGAAAACTTTTTGACCGGGTTAGGTTCCTCGTTGCTTCGTGCGAAAGGTTACTGCGTGCTTCCTCAGGAAGGTACAATGCTTTTGCAATTTTCAGGAAATCACTTGGAGTGGCAGCCTACTGCACTTCCTGTGAGCCAGGGATATGTCACACTCATTGGAGAACAGCTTGACAAAGCCTCCATTACCGATCAATGGGAACAGTGCTTCGTGTCGCTGTAATCGACATATTCGGCTCGTAATGATGAAAGTTTCCTTTGGTATGGTATGTACCTTATAGGATCCCATGTTGAAAGATTGGGAATAAAAAAAGCTGTCGAGAATGTCTCGACAGCTTGAGTACGACTATGCAGAGTTATACATTTATTGCTTGGCGACGTCTCCTACTCTCCCAGGACCCTTCGGCCCAAGTACCATCGGCGCTGGAGGGCTTCCCGTTAATTCAACAAAATGTTATGGAGTATGATGACTAAAATATTGAAGCGTTCCGGTTGGATAAGAGTTCCACTCTCCTGGAAGATTATAAGAGGAGGAACCGGACTTAATCCCCGATTTTCGGATAATAGTGCCATTATTCGGCATAAATTGCGTTTTTCCGTTAGGATCACCTAAGACGTCGATCGTTACACCGTTCTTTTTCAGGACATAACCTGTCGTTACATTGGTATTCGTTTCTAGTAACATCAATTCATCATTATAGTATGTCGCAGGAACAATGTCGAAAAAGTCATAAAAGATGGAATCGATATATATATAAGGCATGCCTTTCCAAAACGAATTAATAGGCTGGCTCCACACCTTGGGAGTATTTGTAGCTAAATTGTATTGATGAATCTCAAGTGAGTATCCTGCATTTTCTATAGGTTTAGAAGTATCTCCTACCGGATTGTAAAACAGCTCAATAGCAGTCCGGGTTTTATCTAAGGATAGATACTGGGAAAAATATAGATCCTCCGGTCCTTGAGGATTTGAGGTCACTTGGAATATAGCGGCAGATCCGTTCGCCCCGATTACCCAGAAGTATTGAAAAATATCCCCGTTCCATGTCCAAACCGTCCCATTAAGAGGGATTGGCCCAGTAAAGGTGGAATCTGCCGTACCCGAATAGATTTTAAATGAAGTTTCACCCGGGAACACTGTTGACATGTCATAAGTAATCGGATCTTTGACCCCTTGCTTGGTTCGGATTTGAACAATTCCATTCGTCGCCAGAGGAGCATTCGTTACCTGAAAATTATAGGTGGCTGTTCCGCCATGCCCGTCATTCGCAGTAATCGTTACCTTGGTACTTCCTGCCTGATCACCTGGAGTAAGAGTCAACGTTGATCCGTTAACCTCTGCATTTACCATACCGGTTGATTCAACAGTAGAAGTAAACGTCAAGGCATCCCCGTCAGCATCACTGAACAATTGAGATAGGTCGTAGCTTCTTGCATTCGTAACTCCTGCAGTCAACACTTGTTCATAAATGGTCGCATCTACTTGAGGCGGCTGATTAGAAGATGGGTTAGACGAACCGGATGATTGGACACTGACCTGGAAGGTGGTTGAAGTTTCCCCTCCGCGGCCATCCATAGCCTTGATTTCTATGATTGTCGTCCCTGCACTTAGTGCCTGAATTTCCAATTGAGCTCCAGTGATTTCCGCCGAAGCAACGGACGGATCAGAAGAGGTTGCCTTAAAGGTCAACGTATCCCCATCAGGATCAGTAAAAACGGAACCTAAATCGAGTGAGTAGACCGCACCACCTACAGTAAGCGACTGGTCGGCAGGTTTAGTTTCTACTGGATACTGATTCTGTGGAGTTCCAGCCGTGACGGTGGTTTTGAAAGTTTCGATCACTTCCCCTCCCCAGCTATCTGTTGCTTTGATCGATACCGATGTGCTACCGATCGTTAACGGTGTAAGAGTAAGCATATCCCCATAAACGGCAGCCGTCACAACAGTCGGGTCAGAAATGCTATGAACATCGTAAGTTAAAACATCGCTATCAGGATTGGAAAAGAAATCATTTAAGGACAATTGAATATCGCCTGTATTTATTTCTTTCATCTGATCCGGAATCCCTGTGGAAGTCGGGGATTCATTGACGGTAACATCAAAATCAGTAGTGACCTCGCCCCCGCGGCCATCATTTGCTTTAAGCTGAATCGTTGCTGTTCCTGAGGAAACTGCATGGACCGTGGCTATGTATCCGTTAACGGATACAACAGCAACTGACGAATCCGAAGATTCTGCCAAAACGTCCACAGGGTCGCCATCGGGATCGTGGAATACCGAAGATAAATCCAGGATATAATCCACATCGCCTAGATTCAGTGTCTGATTACCCGGCTTCTGGTCTATAACCGGATTTTGGTTAGATACAGCCGTTACTTCCATTTGAAACGACTGGCTTGTGCTACCTCCATGGCCATCAGATGCCTTAACAGAAACTGATGTACTGCCAATTTTTAACGGTGTAATGGTAAGTGTGTCCCCATTTAGCACTGCAGTCGCAACCGAAGAATCGGAAATATCAATGCTGTATGACAACGAATCCTTCTCATGGTCGGTAAAGAAGTCGTTTAAAGATAATTGAATGTCGTCTGAATTGATTTGTTTCGTCTGATCCGGAATTCGCAAGGATACCGGAGGTTCATTAACGGTAATATCAAAATCGGTCTTAACCTCGCCTCCAAGGCCATTTGTCGCTTTTAGCTGGATGTTTGCTGTTCCTGAGGAAACCGCATGAACTGTGGCCTGGTTTCCATTAACGGAGACCGTCGCAATGGATAGATCCGAGGATTCTGCCGAGATGGTTAGCGGATTGCTGTCCGAATCAAGGAACACCGGAGATAAATCCAGGATGTAGTCCGCATCGCCCACAGTGAGCGTTTGGTTGCCCGGCTTCTGATTTACAACCGGATTTTGATTAGGTACTGCAGTTACCACCAATTGAAACGACTGGCTTGCGCTGCCTCCCCGACCATCGGATGCCTTGACGGTAACTTGGACATGTCCTACAGCTGCCGGAGTTAATACCAATTGATCACCCGTCAGGGTAAAGGTAGCAATGGAAGGATCATCGATCGCAACCTCATAGGTCATAGGATCATTTTCAGAATCCGTAAAAAACGATCCTAAAGATAAGGTTACATCGCCGCTCCCCAACTGTTCGTTTTGATCGGGGATACTCAATGAAACAGGAGATTCATTGACACGGACCTTGAAATTCGTTCCCGCTTTTTTCCCGGCCTGGTCATCTGCGGCGATCGTAATGGTCGCAGTCCCTTTGCCAACAGCCTTGATAAACAGGTTCGTTCCCTCTACTCGGACTGTACTGATTTTTGTACTAGACGACACTGCCGTATATTTGAGCTCGGACTGCTCCTCGTCCGTAAAATGACCAAGTAAGTCAATCTGAAGTTCAGAATCGCCCACCGTTACGGCTTGATCGTCATATTTGGTCACTAACTTCGGTGCTGTATTGGTCACAACCGTAGAACGCGAGCTACCAGAAGAAGTTGTAGTGACTCCAGTGACTCCTGATACCGTCGAAGAAGACACACCTACTGCAAATGAAGTATTCGTGACTTGGCTGGAGGAGCTTACACTAATATTTGCTGCAGAGTTATTTACTTGTAAATTTGAAATAGTTCCAGCTACCTCCAGACTGACCGGAGAGGAACTGTTCACAGCCAATGTATTAATGGAGGCCTGGCCTGTCAGAGCTACGGGCTGGTCACTGTTGACCGACAATTGCTTAATAATCCCCTGCAACTCTACTTGCTTGGCACCGGTAAGAACATTCAACTGCTGTATCGTTGAGGATGAATCATTTTCAATCGTTGCATTGGAAATCAACGACATTTGATCCACCGTCGAATTTCCTTGAATGACTACGTGGACATCCTGTTTGGATACCTCGACATCCTGCAGCTCAGATGTGTTAAACAATACGGTGTTCTGGTCACCGCCCTGAATATATGTTTTTCCTTGTACCGTAAATTTAGAGGCATAGAAATCATGTTCAAGGCTTGACGTAACTGTAAAACTATTTTTGACATTCAAATTCATAACCGAAATGTAATCACCGTCAATAGTTAAATCTCCGTCAATCGAGGAGTTATGACCATCTAATACAAGATTGCCGCTGAATTCGGAAGCTTGCCCTATCGGAGCTTGCCCGCTCGCATGGATGACCAGTTTAGTGATCGATTCAATGGTCCGCTGTGATGCTACAAATTGAATATCTGCTCCTTTGAGAATCTCTTGGTTAGAGGTTTGCAGGATTCCTTTAACTGAATCCGAGAGTTTATATTCAATCCCGTTAATCCAGGCCTTTCCATCCTCTACTTTTTGGAGTTGGACTACATGGTCCTTAGGGAAAAAGGTAGACATCATATACTGGGCTATATCTTGGCGCTGAACGGACGATTTAGGTTTGAAACCGGACTGATCCGTCTTCATGGAGCCCGACTGTAAAGCCGTATTAACGTAAGGCCGTGCCCACGGACTGACCCGATTCCAATCAGTAAGTTTAGCAGACTCCGTGGCGTCAGCTGTAATAGGAAGCCCGGCTGCCCGCATAAGCAGAACCGCAGCCTCCTCTCTGGTAACTGCCGCTTTGGGCCTGAATTTGGAGCCGTCGTCTCCATTCATGAGTCCTGCACGATGTACAGCCTCAATATAGGGACTCGACCAACTTTTCGGTTCTACATCCGAGAAACTGCTGCTTGCTGCTTTAGAAATAGAGAGTTGCAGAGCTTGAGTTAATAGAACCGCCATTTCTTGACGGGTCAACAACTCCGTTGGCCGATAGGATCCAGATGGGTCGCCATGCAGAAGCCCGGCTTCAATGGCTCGCAGGATGTTTGTCTTTTGCTCTGAAGCAATATTATTGATGTCTTTAAAAGGCAGACTGGCCAGAGCTGCTCCGTTTGATGCACCGCTGGCAGCAGATGCAATCGTCTGCAAAGCCGTTGGAGCAACAAGTGCAGCCAAAGCTAATGTAATCAGCCATTTATTAGGTTTAGAACTCATGATGTTCCCTCTATTCTTTGTATTCATTATGGTGCCTCACTACTAAAGATGCCGATATTATCCGTATAATCGGTTCCTTCATCAAACCATTCACTTGCCTCGTAGTCTGCATTTCCATGGGTAACATCGGATTGTCTAGCTAAAGTGGTATGAGGCTGAAACACTGCCGTATCAATCAACTGATTATCGTAATAAAGCGATAAAGTAACAGGTGCTGAATCATCGTTATAAAACCCCATGTCTGTGAAGTAATCTACATGCGCATCACCAAAATACATGGTATCTCCTATCACGAAAGTAGCTCCACCTGGAATAAAAGCACCAGCGTCTTGACTTATTTCGATCGAATTTCCACTATCACTGCGTTCAATTCTAATTTTTGAAGCATCCAATTCCTCAGAACCCGCATTATAAAGCTCAATAATCTGCATCATAGAGTCGCTCTCCCCCCATGCCAACTCAGAGAAGAAAAGTCCCTTCTTTTCTCCAGCAGTGACTTGGAAGATCGTTTGAACGGTTCCCCCCTTCCCATCATCTGCGGTAACTGTGACTGTAGCACTTCCCACTGCAAGCGGAGTAATACTCAGTTGGTCGCCTGTAACGGAAACCGTTGCTATGCTAGGGTCCGATGAATCAGCGGAATACGTCAGTAAGTCCAAATCTTCATCTGCAAAAGTTGAAGCAAGTCCAATAGTTGTGTCCACAGCACCTGCTTCTGTAGAAACATCATTAATCGTGCTTTGAACAACAGGAGCGTGATTAGCAGCAGGTGGAGGGGTCACCGTTAGAGTGAAATTCGTATCCACTGTACCCCCGTTTCCGTCATCTGCCGTTACCGTAATCGTGACTGTACCCGCGTTCACTGGCGTAATTTTCAGGTCGCTTCCGTTTACCGCTGCTGTCGCCACGCCCGTATCTGTCGAGGTTGTCGTGTATGTCAGCGCGTCGCTGTCTTCATCTGCAAACACACTCGCAAGGCTCACCGTTTTAACTCCATCCGCGACCCCTGTCGTTACATTGCGGATCGACGTTTCCACCGTCGGCGCATGATTCACGGCTTCTGGGATCACCGGCGTAACCGTTACGTTGAACTGGCTATTTATGGTCCCGCCTTTGCCGTCGTTCGCCGTAACCGTGATCGTGGCTGTTCCGGCGTTCACTGGCGTAATTTTCAGGTCGCTTCCGTTTACCGCTACTGTCGCCACGCCCGTATCCGTCGAGGTTGCTGTGTACGTCAGCGCGTCGCTGTCTTCATCTGCAAACACACTCGAAAGGCTCACCGTCTTAACTCCATCCGCGGCTCCTGTCGTCACATTGCTGATCGACGTTTCCACCGTCGGCGCATGGTTCACGGCTTCCGGAATCACAGGCGTAACCGTTACGTTGAACTGGCTGTTTATGGTCCCGCCCTTGCCGTCGTTCGCCGTAACCGTGATCGTGGCTGTTCCGGCGTTCATCGGCGTGAGAGTCAGCTGACTTCCATTCACTGATACCGTCGCTACGTTTGTGGCTGAAGTTTCTGCTGTGTAGGTCAGCGTGTCTCCATCAGCATCGGTAAAACTATTTGCCAGATTAATCTTTTTAGGCTCATCTGCTGTACTTAACGTAATATCAGTAAACCCGGTAGTAACGCCTGGCGCATGGTTAGTCACTGATTTTGTTGAAGTTCCACCTCCGGAGGAAAATGTCACGCTGCTCGACGTAACTGTAGTCGGTTCTTGAACCGTTCCGTCAGCGGACTGAATTTGTCCAATCTGCTTTTGTACTTCGCTGTAATTTTGGATAACTTGTGAAACGGATGCATCTTTAGGCAGCTGAATCGTTTCAACTTTAAAATTCGGGTTCAAGGTCACTTTAGCGTTTGCGTTGGCAACTTGAAGCTCCCCGATTGTTCCGGTTCCTTTAATAGAAATACCATTGCCGGAATTCACATTAAGATGGTTTACGTTTCCATTCAGCTGGATATTAGAAACACCGTCATTAAGCTCGATTACTCCTTTGATATCCCCTTTAATCTGAACACCATCACCTAAAATTCGAAGCAGGCTGCTTTCCGGTAGACCATTGGTGTTTAACACAACATCTTTTTGCACGATTTCTAATTGTTGCAGCCCGTCCACATTACGATTGCGCGAATTAAACTTTAATTTAGCTCCTTTTAGCGCATCTTTATTGGAGTTTCCGATTAACTCTTTCAAATTCCCCTCTATTAAATAAGGAACATTATCGATTGTTACAATGTCCCCATCAATGCTATTGATCGTAGCTGTTTGCTCTTGAGATTTGAAAATATCCAGCAGGAAAGGAGCAATATCCTCCCTTTTTACTTCACCGGTGGGATTGAGCTTGCTGTCATGAATGTCAATTAAACCCAGGCGAAGTGCTGTATCTACCGATCCAGCTGCCCATTGGCTTACCAAGGACTGATCTTTGGGTAAAATGCTTGATCCGCCCTCTGCATTAACCCCTCCGACTGCACGAACAAACACTGCTGCCAGCTCTTCACGGGTAACAGGATCGTTCGGACGAAAGTTTCCTAATCCATCCCCGGATAGAAACCCGGCTTTTTGGGCGGCTTCTATATATGGGGCAGCAAATTGTTTACTTTGCACATCTTTAAAAGTAGAAGAACTCGAAATAGGGTCCAATTTTAAGGCTCTGACCAATAATACTGCGAGTTCCTGACGAGTTAATGTTGCTGCAGGGCGAAAAGTTCCATGAGGATCTCCCGATAAAAGCCCTTGGCGTACAGCTTCTTGGATGGCCGCCATTTTATCACTCGTCACATAGGATGTATCTGAAAACAAATTATTGGTAGGCGTTGCAGCGTAAGCAGAAGTACCAAACGCCGCCTGAAGAGCAACAAGAGCGGCTGCCCACTTAAGTGAATAAACTTTCAATGGTTCTACCTCCTAATTTACTTTTGAGTAAAACGACCCTATTCGATCTTCGAAATGTTTCTACATAATTCAAAGATAATAAAGCTTATTCACTGTATTTACCGATAAAAATGTGTTTATATTAATCTTTTATTCATATATTTGTCGAAAATAAGTGATTTATGTCGTTTTCAATTAATATACATGAAACCACTGAACCAATTCTGAACAAAAGCTTATCTATAATGATGCCTAGTTGTATCAAGTCTCTAACTATATCCTTCAAATAACTTATTTCCGCAAGTGATTTATCGGAATCTTCCCTTAACCGCGACTCTGTGCTATAAAAAAAATAATCGCAGGCTAGATACCTGCGATTATTTTTAAATTAAGACAGTCTATGCGAAGTATAGAATTACGTTTTAAAATGATTAGTTGCCAAGATTAGCAATGCCGCTGCTGAATATCTTAAAACGTTATATTCGTATCTTTTTTTCATCATAGCCCTCGTCGACTATTGTTCAGCTTCATTTAGCATTAAAAAGCAGCAGCTTCACGGACTATTCCAGAAGAATGTTAAATTCGAGACTTGAAAATACATTTGTTATTCGCGTTGTTTCGGATGTAACTATCCGTGAAAAATAAAAAAGCTAGGTTTACGAATTATTGGCATAATCCGTAAACCTAGCTCTCGACGAGTCTTACTTAAGGTTATATTTTTTGTTAAAGCGATCCACACGGCCACCGATATCCACGTTTCTTTGTTTACCAGTGAAGAACGGGTGGGAAGCGGAGCTAGTATCTACACGGATAACTGGGTATGTGTTGCCATCTTCCCATTCCATCGTTTCTTGCGAATATTTAGTGGAAGCACTCAGGAAAGTAAATCCACAGCTAGGGTCCAAAAAGATAACTTTGTTCAATGTTGGATGAATATCTTTTTTCATTAGTTTCACCTAATCTTTCATGTAGTTTTAGTTTCAAACTCAAACGTACTGGCGCAATACTCCATCAGTTGGCAAAAGGAACGGTTATGTCCCAGAAAAAAAGACGACAGATCATAACGGTTGCGCTCAAGCTCGTAAACGACAAGCAAACGATGCCGCATATACGCATCGCCCATTGCACGAACGCTCCGGATCTTTCGTCAGCCTTCATCGTTATATAAGCATATAGTGAATGGTCCTCCGGCTCGTCCCAAATGCTGACACCAGCACAGGAGAACTCGGTAGCCACGTGCTTTCGATTCAAAAGGCAAAGCGTACCATGTAGCTCCGCATCTATCATACAGCCTTGAAAAAAAGCCGTTTTCTTAGGTGCAAGCTTTAACTTTGGACGCTCTGTCCACTGGACTAATTCAAGTTTTCGCCGGTTCCATAACGCAGGCTTTTGCAAACTTAACAGGCTTCGCTCAGGAAGCAGAATCATTCAGGTTGCTATGCAGCAAACCTCAAATTATCTAGTTTCACGATGGATCGTGTACTTTTTCAGACGCGGAGAGTATTTTTTCATTTCAAGACGCTCCGGATGATTTCTTTTGTTCTTGGTTGTTGTATAGTTGCGATCACCGGATTCGGTGCATGCCAAGGTAACAATTACGCGCATTTCTCTTCCTCCTTAATTGGAATACATGGTATACAATTACAATAGTAATTTTTACGATTAGTTCTATTCTATAATTCATGCTCCGCTTTGTCAACCTTAGAGTCACGGTTTGTCGCTTCTTCGACCGTGTTCCAGCGATTACGGTACTGTGCAAGCTTCGGATGAAGTTCCTGGGGGGCGCTCGAAAGCACCAATCTGACATTTCTAATCCATTCTCCAAACGATGCATAGGAAGCGCACAAATTTGCAGTTTCAGGACTCATGTACAAAAAAAGTGGGGTCGTATACTTTTCCGCCAAAAAACGGATGGCTGCTTCAATCGGCGTATACTTTTTACGCTTACCTTCCCAGTTCTCAATCACAACAGCACTCAAAGCTTGCTCCCGCTGCCACTCTCCCAGCTCGTCCACCCGCTTGTAATACGAACGTACCGGCTGCTTCCACATTCTTCTGACGGTTTCTTCATGTAGCGGATACAACACCAGCTTTGTAAAAGATAATGCAGCCCCCGTTTCGGCAAAAAGCTCCAGCTCTCTGGCTGTAATCTGCTCGAACGTATCATAGTAGACCATGGTCCCTTTATGCGTCTCGATCGGAGGCTCATAACCATAGGGTACATATTGAAGGTTTCTTGTCATGCCGGACACTCCGTCCTTCCATAGATGAACTTTTCCTTCTATATTATACCCTTGTTTTGGCATGAGTTTACATCAAATGTTTATCCTTGCTCAACAGCAGGCGTATTATGGCGTGAACCCCTTCGGAATTGCAACGCATAAAGTCCCATCGTCACAAGCGCAATCAGTGCAAGCACCGTAAAAATATTGCTAAAATTGAATACCTGCACATTAGATACGACAGGATTCAAATGAAAGGACGACGAACTATCCAGCGTTTTGCCCAAAATACTTGTCGTGATCGCCCCGGCAATGAAATTCAGCAGAGATAGCAGCCCCATTCCAACACCAATCTGGTCTTTCGACAAGGTACGAGAAATCGTGTTGGACATGGCAATTTGCATGAAGGTCTGACCTACGTTTCCGAAAATAAGCAAAAATAAAATCAGATACGGAGAGGCACCCACAAATGTAGACAAGCTGATAAAACAGATAAACAAAAGCGATACAGCTGTATAGACGAGAAACGAATTTCCTTTGCTATCCGCCAAACGCCCTCCTCTTTTACCCAATAGAGCCGAAGCAATAGCAGCCGGAAACATAACCAGTCCAATTATTGCCGGCGTGAGCTGATTGAGACTGTTCAGAAACTGCGGTGCCAAGTACGGCAATCCAAAGCTAATCCCCGTCCCTAAAAAAGCGATAAGGAGCCCGTAGGAATATTGCTTGTTACGGAACAGCTTCGGCTGGATGAATGGATCATGCGCAGTGTTAATGCGCCATATAAACAGTGCGAATAACACCACACCGACCAGAAAGAACATCATATTGGTTTGCGAAATCGAAAGTAATAAGAAGGCTACTGTTCCACCCAGCAATAATCCACCCAGAAAATCGAACTTCTGATCCTTTCCACGCTGATCGTCCAAATATTTGCGGAAGAACGGCAATGCGATCAGTGGCAGCATGGAAATGACGAACAAAAAACGCCAGCTTGCAAAGCCTGTGATCAAACCGGAAATAATCGGAGCCAGTGCAGTACCTAACGCCAAGCCGATTGCTGTGACGCCCAAAGCACGTCCCCTTTTTTCAGCCGAGAAATAACGGACTGGGACGATCATAGCAGTTGCCGGAATAACAGCAGCCCCTGCAGCCTGAAGCAAACGAGCTACAATGAGCATCCAAAATTGATTGGCCAACAGTCCAATAAGCGAACCCAGTGCAAAAAAGATAATCCCAAACGTCAGCAAATCCTTAAGACGATATTTATCTGCCAATTTGCCGTAGGTCACCGAGCCAACTGCATACACGATCATATAGCCAGTCAGCAACCAACTTACATCGGAAGCACTAATATGAAACTCCTCTCGAATCACAGGCATAACGACATTAAACATAAAAGCGTTCATCACTGAAAAAACAAGTGTGAAAGCTAGCACTCGCATAAGCTTATCCGCATTGGGATAAGTTTGTTCATTTATCATTTGGTTGTCTCCCTCTCCTGTAAACCTCTTATCTAAGATCATATTTCACTGTTTTGATACCCCTATCCGGGCAAATTCTCTATATATCCGCTCAAACGCGGGTGTCCGCAGGGTGGTAGTCGCGGAGAATTTTTTTAAGCAGACAGCGTAGCGTCTCCGATTCTCCTACAGATAATGTTTCACCTACCGAGCTTTTAATTGCCTCAATAGTACGTTCAGCTACTTTGTGAATCTCTAAGCCTTCCTCAGTCAAATAGATTTGCTTCATTCGTGCATCTTCCGGGTGACTTTTGCGTATTGCCCAGTTTTTCTTAACGATCCCGTTAACCAGGCTGGTAACGCTTGATTTATCAATAAGCAATAGCCTTTCCAAATCCGTATTGGTGACTCCAGGCGACACCGCCAGTATATAGAGCGTCTGCGATTGTGGGGAGGTGAGTCCCAAAGGGCGCAGTGCCGTTTCAATTTCGCGCCGGACGGTAGTGAAAATCCATTTAATTAAATACATCGTGCTCTCTTCCTCCCAAGGAAGACAAACGGGATACACCTCACTTCCCATCTCACTACGAACCTCCATATCCATCTAAATTTAATAGTTTGAATTCCAACTAATTTTAATCAGCTGCCTACTTGGTGTCAATACTTTCGTAAAATAATGCTTTACTAGATAAGATGAATTTCAAATTACGAATTCATTCTTTATGGAAATTTATGTATAGTAAAAGACGAGCCCTTGAAGGAAGCCCGTCTTTTACTTTATTTCTGTTTTATAGTTGCTTAGTCTGCACTCTTCACTTGAACCAGCGGGTATTCTTCTCCATCAACGGTAACCGTGCTAGCATCGTTCAGCTCCAGCCTTTGCCAAATGGTCAACAGCGTACGATAAGGATACTTCTTCAGATCGTACTCCTTTGTCTCTGTACCATCACCGGACGTGCTGCCTATGGTTTTATCGGCTGCTATACCACTACCCTCAGTAGAAATCTCCGAAGTCGAGCCTCCGTCCGTGTTGCCTGTCACTGCTCCAGACTGATCGCCGCTTGTTCCACTGGATGTACTACCACGAGCTGTGGAACCACTGTCCGTGGATTGTCCATCTGCTGTCGAACTTTTTGTAGTGGCGCTCCCAGTGATTACGTCACCGGATGGATCATTGTTCGCATTACTGGCAGCTTCCTTGTCGTTCTGTTCAGCAAGCGTAAAATTTTCGTATAAGTGCTCCTGTTGGTCCGCCCCGACAATGACGAGCTTCTTCGGCTTAAATTCTGCCTGCTCTGTCGATGTCTGAAACGCAAACAACAGCTTGACCATTTTCGTAGTGGACTTGGTATTAGGCACATGTGTCACTATCGCCGTAGGCTCCTCTTTTACGGGCACTGTAGGCTCTACAGGCTGTTGTACAGGCTTCGGAGCAGCAACAGGCGCAGGTGTGTCACCAGATCCGATCACCCCGGTTGCTTTCAGGCCGCCGAGCGTACCTGCAATGACAATCAGCACGATCCCGGAAATCACCCCACCTTTACGAAAACGACGAAGTGTTTTAACCAACGGTGTGTCCGTCTCCCGCTTTGCTGCCAAATAAAAATTTTTAAAAGCAGGCTTTGCAGGTTCAAAATATTGACGCCACAGCGTTTTTTTATGCAGTCCCTCTCGTCCTTCCTTTTGGAAGAATAGAAGTAGCGCACGTCGATACGACGGTTCGAAACCGCCACGTGGAGTGGCAAACTCGGGGTGTTCTTCCGACCATCGGATAAAGCGGTACATCGTATCGTTATCCTTCGCCCATTTGCGGATCGAACTGACCAGACGAGCGAAGTCCAATATTCCTTCTCCCGGCCCGTCAGAACGATAGAATGCAGGCAACAGACGGGCAAAATGGCTTTCCGCAAGCTGCTGGGGCAGCCAGCCATAAGCCCAATCCTGTACCTTTTCTACTTCGCCAGGCTCCAGGCCGTCCAGCACCGACGGTTCCGGTTCCTCCGTATTAAACCAATCGTAAGCCGCAATCAATCGCACTGCTTGTCCCTTGAGGGGAGCAGGCAGCTTTCCAACCCACTGCACCAAATCGGGCCGTGTAAAAAATGGAATCTGTACGACCTGATCGGGTGATATTTCTTTTAGCTCTACTTCGGTAAGTAAATACCGATCCGACGCTTCCTGCAGGCGCTCTGTCAATCCAGATTGCTCCAGCGGGGACAGTTTGCCTACGGCAGAGCTGCTGTCCCATTGACGCAAGCGTTGGTGAATGGCAGCCACAGCCTCTACTGGTTTTCTTTCGGCACGCAGTCTGCCCATCAGTGCAGATTCTGCCAAAAGCTGAAAATCGGCATTCGCCGACACTTCGATATACCGACTGCCCCATTCATGCACAACGGCCAGCAGCCCCTTGGCATCCGGTGTTCTTTTCATCTGACTGTCCATGTAGGGAATGAACAGCATTTTTGTAAGCGCCGGATTACCCAGCACTTTCGTAAAATATGCCTTGCCTAATGACGGATTCTCCTCAATCGTATGGTAAATATACGTGACTGCTTCCGTATTTCTGGCAGTATAAGCATTGTTTAGCGAACGGATTAAATATTCCACCAACCGATTTTCGCTGCTGCGTGCATGAACTTTATAATAGTCCTTGAAACTATCGACTAGACCTACATCTGGAATATATCCATCCTTCACCCGATCAAATTCATGATCAAAAAACGATAGAAACAGATCATTCAGCCTCATTTTACGTGGCAGCGAATCGGGTGGCGATAAATAATCAGTCAAGCTTCGTAATACAGCGATTCGTTGTTCGTTGTATAATGCCCGCTCTCCCTGCTCAATTCTGTACAACGTAATGAGCTCATGATAGCTGGATGGCGTCAAATCACGCCCTGCCTCCATACCTGTCAGCATTTGCTCGGCAAATTTGAAGAAATCATCCGGCGTCTCACCATTCAGCAACGTGCGGACAATCCAGTCAAAATACGGCTGTCTCACCTGCTCTGCATCCACATTAAGTATTCGACTATGGTTAGACAGGTCAAATACAAAGTCCTTTTCCACATTCCGATCACCGGGACGCAAACTAAAAGGCTCAACGAACATCAAGTGAATGCCTTTTCTGCTGTTCGGTTCCTGTGCATATGTAAGAAATCCGAGTCTGTTCCGAAATGCATAAGGCAGTGCCGCATACAGCACACCCAGCAGCTGCTTGGCTGAAGATCCGACCGCTTCTACAGGAACATTCAATGCTACATATACCTTTTTGCGACCCGCTGCGGACATCATGACTGCGTATAAAAGCTGTTTGAACACTTCTTCGCTCAGCTGCAATTGAGCCAGCACTGTAGACGGGTCAACAGCCGGAAATACACTTCCACCCGGTAGACGCTCCAATTCCGGTAAATCCGTTCCCTGCTCAATATCATAGGTATCAACAAATGATGTGTTCAGCCACTGCTTATAGTCAGACGGAGATTCACCATGTCCGGCTGGAATCACATAGTTGTGCGTGAAAAAGGCGCTCCGCAGCCCAGTAAAATCCGCAGCCTTATAAATACTGCGGCCAAGCACTACATCCCCGGACTCCGTCCGTACCAGATGCATGGCTTCCGGATAGACGCTTTCCTGCTTCTCGCCACGCGTCGTCAAGGCAGCAGGCGCATCATATACACATAAGGGATGCAGCACCTTTTTAATAAAAGAAGCATCCAATCCTTTGGAATTAGCCACTGTATCGAAGCCTTCCGTAGAACGGAAAATTCCACGCCGTTCCCGTGTGTACATCTGCTGTTGTATCAAATGAGAGGTAGAATAACTCACTGTGATTCTCTCCCCTCAATGTACTTCAACTTATAAAGCAGCCAAATGAATGGCTCATCCACACGGATCGGACTAACCAACCCTTGCAGCTTTTGCTCCACCGGATTGCTACCCAGCGCGGAAACCGCGAAATAGGCCGTATCCGTAAAATATACATCCATCGTGCCCTTGAACGGCTTATCCACCTTTTCGATGAAGCGTCGAACTTCGCCATCAATGTTCGCGAACTCATCCAAATCCATATATTTGCGATGCTCCATCGGATTAAAAATATTGCTATTCGTCTTGATGTATGTGCCTTCTTCATCTGCCAATGCAGTAAGCATATCACTTTTGGTCAGGACGACAGCGGTCGGAATGTCCGTTTTCCCTTTTTCCTGATAAGCGATAAAATCACCGAACATCGTAAGTACGACATCACGCGGTTCATCATATTGCGAGACCCATTCACCCGGCTTATCGCCAAGGTTAATCTTAATACGCTCCCGAATAGAGCGGATTTGCAGTGGATCGACCATAAAAAGAATACCTGCTGAATTCTTAATATGCTGTCCATGCAGTCCCAGATAGTCCTGATCTACCATTCCCTCACCGGCGACATCAAAAAATACCAGCGTCAGTGGCGGCTTTTCCTCATCCTTAAATACAAACTGGAAGATAAAAGGCTCCTGCATCTTTTCTTTTTGTGTCGATGTAAGCAGATCGCCTCGTTCAAATAGGGGTTCCTCATACATAGTGCGGAACTTTCGGCTGATTTCTGCATTGAGCGGCATGCAAGCCGCGTCAAAATGATCGGCCGTAACATGCTGCAACGTGTGAATCAGGGAGGTCATATAGACAGATTTCCCCGCCTGCGAAGCTCCAATAATCGAAATGATATTGCTAGGCACCTTACCCGCGGTCACGGGCAGCTCGTTATGGCAGTGCGGGCACAGCCGGTGGCGCGTCAGCTCGCCATAACGGTCCGTCAGTCCTGTCAGTACATGATCAGAATACAATCGATGTTCCTCAGGGACATCATGGGGGTGCAAAATCGCCTCCATATCATGCACACTGTCCAAGCCAAAACGCTCCCGATATTTGTTCAACAGCTCATCTTCACCCAAAGCGTAGTCCTCGTCATCTTCACGCTGATGAGAAGCACGGAATACCACGTCCTCCGGGGAAAATTTACTAAAGCAATAAGGGCACACAATATCATAAAATAACGGCCTTGGCGCTGCCTGTGGCTTTCTTCTGAATAAATTGCTAAGAAAACTCATCGGTTGCGGCCTCCTTTCATTCAGGAACTAATTCATATACCGTGCCATATTTCTGGCCGTCTGTAAAAAACAGCCGCACATATTCATCTCCCCCCACTTCAACAGCGGGTAAAACATTCCGTCCCGCGGCAAAGGGTGCCGTGAATGGATACAAGGTTCCATCGTCCCGGTCTGCGGGATAGCCCCCGCGCTTCTTCACGTAGCAAAGCGCCTCCTGCGGGACAGGAACTTCGGCTGTCACCTGAATCTGGACGGTTTTGCGGCTGCGAAACCAGCTTTTTTTATGGTGAACCGCATATCTGATTTTAGCCCTCCCCGTACTCAACTCCAGTTGGTTGGCTCCGTCTTGCTGACGGATCACGTAAGTGTCTCCATCCTCCCGAACAGCCGGATATACGATATACCGCACGCGTCCAATACCATCAATTCGGTCACGATAGCTACCAGCAGCCTTATACTCCTCGCGTGTAAACAGTTTTAGGCTTGAAAAAGGCGGTAAAACTTCACCCTCATTTTGCCCATTCACACCTGCATCGGCTGATTGTTTTGCAATATATACCACGGCTGCGCCCTCAGGCCACTGCCAGCGCAACACAACCCGGTTGTCATCAATTTTGTGGCTCAGCTCCGAAATAACAGGATCACCGGGCTGTGCTTCCCTATACTGCATAAGTTCCAGCCTCCCGTTCTAAAATCCACTGCTGCGTCGATTGCGCGTTGGGGCTTCCGGTGCCCCTCTCCGGCGTCCTGACGGCGCTCCCTGACTTCCTCCACCGGAAGATCGGCGAGTATTTTCCGCAATTGGCAGAACAAGCGAAAAAACAGCAATAAGGGCCGCCAGTACGAGCGCTGCCACCAAACGAATCATCAAGTCGCCTATAGGCGAGCCAGATAATCCCTTTTCCAAAATAAAGCCAGCGAGCAAGCCTGCCGGGACTCCTCCAATCGCAAAATTCCGCGCGAGAAAACGGTTATCAAACATCAGCCCAAGAGCTAATCCTAATAGAGCGCCGATAATGACCAGAGCCGTTACGCGATAAATGGCAAAATACAGACTGTCGGCATACTCACCTGTCCGCTCCGTTACCAGTGTGCGATCACCGATTTTGTTATATATTTTACCGAACGCCTGAGTAAGTCCTTGGGCATTGGCTACATTAGAATAAGTTCCGCCTGTCAGGTCAGCAATATTTTGCAATAAGGCTATACCATCCGACTCTGCCAGCTTCAGCCCGATCGTATTGATCGGAATCTGGCGGGCGATATAAGGAGCCAATGCCGTCTGGGTATCCAGCTCGCTAAAGCCGTCAGAGAGCATAATAACGAGAGAACCTTTTTCTGCATTGCCTTGGGTTTCAATCTCCTTGATCGTCTCATCCAAAGCAAGTCCGATCTCTGTACCGCCTGACATTATAGTCTGCATACTATCAATTTTGGAATAAACCGCTTGCTTCTCTGCATCTGTGCGAATTGGAGTAAACGGCTGAACCAACTGGGCAGTAGAATCAAATGAAACAATGGCTACCCTCTTGTCTCCATCCATTTGGCCAATCAGACTCTTGGCAGCCGTTAGGCGTTCATTATCAGGATCTGTTTGCTGCATACTCCCGGAATTATCAATCACAAGCACGAGGTCCTGTACGCTCTTGCGCCCTTCAGGGTTAACCTGATAGCCCAACTCCAATAGCAGACCTGCCACGAACAACATCACCAGCGTAGCAGGCACCAGTAACTTCCAGGATAACCCGGAGTAGCGCTGCCGCCATGAATGTCCATTTAACTGTGGCGAAATTAGTTCGCCGATCAGACAACCTAGGCCAATACACAGTGCCATGATGCCAAAATACAGCCCGATCACGACGATATGCGGCCAGTGCCCTATCAATTTGTGAAGAATAAGCTCTCCCAAGATGAAGCCTACTACAGCGCCCAGCAAGCCGAACAGCAATAGGAGAACGTTAAATTTACGCTGCTTCATAAGAATCGTTGCTTCCTTCCATCATAAAGTAGGATGAATATGTGGTTACCGCAATTCCGGCAACCGGTCCACGTCGATTCCGTGAAACACGAAACCATTCGCAGTATATGTCTCATAATACGTTTTGCCGTTGCGGTAAACCATCAGATCCTCCAGATGGAAGCCGCCCATCAAATGCAGCTTTTCCACCCCGCTGCTGCGACGCTCATGTACAAAACCCAGCTTGTAAATACGCGAAGTAATGTCCACATCCATTGCATAAGGAAGAAATTCGCCTTCGTAGTCACCAAAGAAGTACTTTTCTTCATACCGATGCTCATGGGTATAGTCGAGCAAACGCACGTTAATTCCGCCATGTTCCTCTAACGTTTGATACAGTTTTTTAAACAGCTCATCCTTCGGAACAACCAGCCGATTTTCATATGCAGCAGCCACATTGGCACGCCGCAATAATTCTTCTTCGAAGGTCTGATTAAACGGCTGTGCACTGAGAATCAAGGTGCGACAGGTCTGCGTAAGTCGATCCACCAATGAGGACAGACCCCCGTCCAGCAATCTGGATACAGGCCCCATATGCCGGGTATCAAAAAATATAGATTTCCCCCGCTTGCTTTCCAGCTCACGCATGACATCCTCCGTCACACGCTCGTAATATTCGAACAGGTTTTGACCTGTGTAACTGTCGGCCTGCCGAATACTATCCGTTGCAGCTTGATGCAGTTCACGCTCCAGGCTGGAAAGCTGTACTGTAATATGCTGCGCCTGCGCATGCCATTTTTCTAGTGCCAGTTCATAGCGGCGAAGCAGCTCCAAATCGGCTTGAATTCGCAGCATGTGCAGTTTGTGCCCGTAAACCGTCTCGGTCAGGTAACGAATCAAGCTTCGAACATTATGCTTATCCATGAGTGGCAATCGTTGAAAAGGTTGGTCCTCCACTCGCCCGCTATACAGGGTGTCCAGTTCAGCGGCACTAATCTGCAAGTCATTGGACGTATCCCGAATCAGTCCACGAATGGCTGTAAGCACATTCCCTGTTTTATTTTCATCCGTCCAGTCTGTCAACTCGAATAAGCCGATTTCAGGATATTCCTTGGCAGCTGCATTCACAGCCGACTGCAGACCTGATTCCGCCTGAAAATCTCCCAACCGTTTGTGGACAAGCCGTTCACAGTTATCGCGGAAAAAGGCTTCGCAGCCCTGACCAAACAAAGCTTCCTCCGCCTCACGTAATGTCATTCGCTTTAACGAGCCGTAGCTGGCTCCGCTGGTCATCAGTGCGCTCATGTCCGTGATCGCTTCATTACCAGGAACGAGATCATTTCGCGTGCGACCGCGCTCAGCAGCATCTAACCCAAAATAATTCAGCTTATCGCGTATGTCCCACTCTTGCTCTGTTCTCATACGCTCTAACAGCTTCACATAAAAGTGATACAGCACCGTCAGTGCGATTGACTGGTTAGGGCGGTTGACTCGGGAAAATCCAGCCGACACATAACCCTGCCGCCCGGATTCCGTCATGATGTTGTTTTTAAACGATGTATTGTTGTATACCCCATCCTGTGACCGATAGGAATCTCCTGCCTGATAGCGGTTTTTAAGAAGCTGAATATGGCAAATGATGTCACAGCTTTCTCGCAGGCTATTCGGCACCGTTACGCCGCGTTCGTTCTTGTCGGACAGCACATAGACGAGGTCGAACAACGGTGATGGAGCATGGGTTACTGGAATGGTCAATTTGTCCTCGGTCATATGAAGCGGTGCCGTAAACGTATAGTCTGGACTCTGGATATAGTCCAACTCCCGCATGAAAGCAACGGACGTTGCACTACTGTAGCCGAATTGGACAGCCTGATCGCTTTCATTCACCAACACATACAGATCCATTTGTACCGATTTAAAAGACTGTGCAAAAATATACTCCGCCAACAGCGTAATTTCAGGGATTAACACGTTCATGGGGTCATCCGCTGTCGTCAAAATCGACAAATGGACACGCTCGAACGAAGAATACAACCGACCGTAATCTGCCAGATGTCCACTAGCCCGGCGCAACGCGGTGTTAAGCTCAATTAGCTGCGATTCATGTGTATAAAAAGCCTGGTGCAAGTCACGGCGTATCGTTTGGTGGCCACTTTCCTCCGGTACCGCTATCGTATGAACAATAGCATCCACCGAACGATCTACAGCTGCATGTTCTTCCTGCGAGCGGATCTGAATATACGTTACTCCCGTGCTGTTATCCCACTTGGTCCGGTTGATATCTGCAATGGTGTTCATCACCGGGTTCATGCGATCACCGATAAAAAGAAACACGGACGGGAAATGGATGCTGCTGCGTCCATCCCCACTTCCGATTAATTGGTCCTCTGCGGCTGCATAGTCAGCCGCATAACGTAACAGCTGCTCTCTCATACTTTATTTCAACTTTCTGCGGATGTCGTTTAATTTCCCAGCCATTTGAGCATAAAATGCATATAGTTCTGCTCCGTTAGCCAGCTCAACCTTTTCATATTCCAATTGATTGCGGGCCTCTGTGTAAGTTGCAGCCAGTTCATCCAGCTTCGACAGCAGTGGTGTAATATCCTCCGATGAAGTCAATACAGCATCACGGCGATCCGCCTTGCGCATTAGAGTAGCAAATTTCTTTTCTTCCAAACCACGGAAGTTTGTAAACACTTCAAACTCCACATAATTGCGGCTCTTCATGACGTTCGCAAACGGCTCCCAAGCCTCTTCCTCTTCGTCACGATCATAGACGTACAAAGCGCCTTTTTTCGTAATCGTGTCTGTATAGAGAGCCTGAATGAACTGATCCAGCCATTTTTCTTCATCCTGATATTTGCCCAGCAAAGCTTCCAGTTCAGCTGCTTTCGCTTCAATTTGTGTATATTTCGCCAGTTCTTCACGAACCACCTGTGTTAACTCTGGTGAACGGATCAGGTTTTCCTTCGCCATCTCTTCATTGATGCTGCCAAAGATGTCCTTGCTTCCGGCCTGCTCCAGCCCTTCAGCCAGCAGACGTTTCAACTCAGACCATGCTCTTTTCACCTCACCCAAATTCGGCTTGGATTCCTGCAAGCGCATATCGTAGCCTGCCAGCATCGCATTCAGATCTAGCGCATGTGAACGGATTACAGTGAAGCGGCTGCTCGTATTTTGATCGACATCCTTTTCCCGAATCACGCCAAGTGACTTGGCACGGTCAAAATCATTACGAATGCGGGCATTGTAAGCTTGCACACGCGAATTGACGTAAGTTTCGCCCCATGACTTTTCAGGAATCGGCGACGGCAGATTAGTCCAGTTGTTCTGACCTGTTTGTACCAGATGGCGGCCAATACCTTCGCGGTCAAGAATCGTTTTTTCATAGCTTTCTTCATACACTTTGAGCGGCGTATATACAAACAGAGGAACACCATTACGCGTATTGAGCCAGAAAATCCGGTTACGAACTTCACTCTCTTTAATAGTAAAGTGTGATTTGCCAATTGCATTATTTTGATAATTGCGAACGCCTTTCAGGATATTAGGTGACTGTACAGGTACTGAAACGAATCCCCATGATGGGAAGTACAAGTTGCCAGAGCTATTGCTCAGATGAAACACAGGTACAGCTTCCTCATCCAGTTTGCTCGCAATGTAGCGCTCCACAAATTTTTCAATGGCTTCATCTTGCCCGTATTTCATGACGAGGAAATCTTCCATGGAACGGGTAATGAGATCACCGAACTTATCAGTCAAGAAATTGGAGATTGAGCTGATGATGTCCATATCCTGATCCTTCACCCATTGATCTGAATTTTCGAGCAATTCTTGGGCAAAATCACGAATCAAATCATCACCGTTTCGGTTATCCAGCAGCTTGGTCACAACTTCAGAAATATCCGGTACACTTACCAGATTCCAATAGTACGTTTTGTTACCTTTGTGATCGGACTGTTCCTCGCCGTTAATCAGCAGATCGCCATTCTTCTCGAAAATTGCGCTCAGCGCGTTCAAAATTTCAGTAAATACATTATAAATGCGGCTATTTTCCTTGTTCAACAGGTCATACAGGTCTTCATAAAACTCAATGAGCTGCTCTGTACGTTCCACATCAGCCCGCAGCCAATATTCATTAATTTTCGCTTCGATGTACGCATTTTTCTTTTTATCCTTAGACACAAACGCGCTCTTGGCATCGCCCAGCTTTTCGTTCGCCTGCTCACGTGCCCATTCAATGTCCGTTGGAATACGGTGCAATGATTCACGCAACGTTTCAACATATGAAAGCAGCATTTTCAGCAAGCTAAATCCTTTTTCAGTATAAATCATACGGGATACATAAAACGGCCCTTGCTCAGGATGCAAAAACATCCGGCGAATTTGGTCCGTAAACTGTCCTGTAATTTCGCCAGGAAGCTGTTTCTTCGCTTTGATATACTCTTCACGAGCACGCGTCAGGAACGTTTGCTCCAGCTCGGTGTCCATATTGACCACTTGCATTTTAACGACATTGCTATAACTTAACCGTTCACTGTTTTCAAAGCCCGGAAGCGGCTCAGGTACACGGGATTCAAAGTTTTTGATCATGCTATCCAGATCCACGCCCAGCTTGCGGGCAAACTTCTCTACATCCTCTTGATTTGGCGATTGCTCGAACATTTTGGACATTTTGCCAAACATTCGATAGGCCAGATATGTCGTCATTTCCTCCATTGGCAACACCGCCGAGGAAGCCCCGATAATATTGTAATCGTAGTTTGCCGGATACGCCTTATTCATTTGTGCGATGTTGGTACGGATATTGCTGATATAGTCATGAATGGCAAACTCTTCGCCCGACTGTTTTTCCTCACTCGCCATAAAGTTAGTGATGTTCTCAGCGGTGACATTCATGCAGTAATCATAAGCATTTTCCAATAGCTTGCCTTCTGTATTCGTGGCCGAAATGAGGTGGCACAGATTAAACGGTGGAAGCGGCGAGTTCACGGTCAAAATGTTGCCGTACTGCTGCTTAAAACGTTCACCACGGCTGTCTACATTCATCCAATAGTCCAGTTCTTTCAGTGCAGCATAGCCGTTCTTTTTAATATATTCACGGGTATGCTCGCTCAGGCTTTTGTTCGCCAAATTAATATCTGGTGTAAACAGATAACCTAATGTATTTACACGGTCTACGCCTGCAGAGCCATAGTCGCGCTCAATAATTCCTCGGACGATATATGAAATATCGAGGAAGGTACCGCTTCCTGTACCGCCGGACAAACCGGACAGCAGGAACACCATAAGCTTCTTGTTGGTGCCTTCAGACAGGGTTTTGATTTTTTTGTCAATGCTTTGTACGACCTGATTGATTTTGGTGAACAGCAGCAATCGTCCTGCCTGCCGCACCCCTGCCGCACCATTCATACCATCGGTAATGCTTAGTTCGGGAGACAGCCAATCGGTAATGTACGGCTCAAGAATGCTGCGGTTTTGCAGCAATCCACCGATTTCCGCATTGGATAGCAATACAAACTCATTGATAGGGTCCAAACCAATCCCCTTGTATTTTTTGTTGCGGTCTTGTTCATTCGTTTCAAAAGCGAGAAATTCCACATTGTCCGGTTTATCGCTCTTTTTCTTGGAAATCGGATCTGCTGGAAGCTTGAATCTACGGTTAATTTGATATTTCAAGCGGAGAAGGGCATCAATCCCCGTACCTCCGAGTCCGATAATTAAAATAGGATTATCAATAGTATCAACTCTGATCTTATCGCTTACGATCCCTCCGCCGAGTGATACGTCTAATTGTTGGATATGCTCTCTAACTACTGGTTTCATAGATATGACCTCCTAAGGGTTCGTTTAGCTGTTTACTGAAATAAACTCCAGTAAAATGGTTTTGTCCACACTGGCTAACGGGATCGTCAGACGATCACCGTTTTTGAGTTCAAGACCGTTGCCTGTGTCTACAGCCCGTCCGGATTTTTCAATCGTAATCTCGGGGGTACTGCGCACAATGATACGATCCTGATTGGCTGGTGTGAACACGACCTTGTCGGTTCCAGCAAATTCCGGTGCCAGTTGCAGCAACTGGTGCAGATTAAATTTGCCCCGGAAGGTGTTCAGCTTCTTGTATTGCGGATACGTTTTTTCGCCGGTGTTCTCATCCCGGATTTCCAGTACGATTTGACCGACAAAGCCACGGTTGGCCTTTTTGACAGCCTTCCAGATGAAATACGCGGCAACCAGCAGAACGAGCAGTCCCAGCCCTAAAAGAATGAGTGGCAGTAGCTTGGACTTTTCAGCAGGTGTTGTTGGCTGCGTCGTGCCCGTATTCGTACTGCTCGTCGCCCCTGCTTTAGCACTGATGGTTACAGGCTGTGTTTCACGGTAAAAGCTCTTCTCCTCTGCTCTAACGGTTAGTTCGTAGTCATGCTCATCTGGAATCGTATAGGAACCGGTAAAAGAATCCCCTACATTGGTTAACGGCACCTCATTCGTTGTACCGGAATCCAGATCCTTGACCTTCAGAACAGCATTCATATTCGCATACAATTCCTGATCCTGGAGCTGCTGGCTATTGCTCGTTAGGTAGGAACGAATTTGAACTGCATCGCCTTTTTTGTATGATTTGGCTGACGGTGCGTCCATTTTCAACTCCAAATCATAGTTAAACACCAGATTAATATCAATCTGATCCTGCTGGACTCCCTTGACTTGGAGCTTCCAGTCACCAGCCACAGGCTTAAGTAGTTTAATCAGCGAGTAGCTTTTGGACTTGGACAGCAGCACATCGCTCGAAGGAATTGGCTTGGTGTTGCCCGACGGGTCTATCAATCTCGCATCCACCGGTTTTGAGGACATGATCGAAATGTTAGCCTCCAGCACACTATCGTTCGGTACGGTTACCGTTACATCCTGATAGTCACCGTTTGCCGTAATAGACTGCAAAGGCACCACTTTCAACTTCAAATTGCTGGCGAAAATTTCACTCAAAATGTTCGGCAGGTCATCCGCTGAGCTTGTAATAAAAGATTTGCCGCCCGTTTGCTGCGCTATGTCGGCGAGCTTGTTTTTATTCAGCTTTCCATCTGCATTCAAACCGATGGTGTAGATTGGAACGCCGTTATTTTTAGCCTCGGCTACAGCCTGTGCCATATCCTGATCGGATTGGCTTTCGGTTCTGCCTGTCGTCTTATTAAAATCGTTGTTACCGTCGGCCAGCATGACGATCATAGGCGCATGTCCAGCTGTTTTACCATCTTGCAAAATGCGGATCGCTTCCTTGACACCCACGGAGGTGTCAGTATACGCCCCCCGGTTCAGTCCGTCAATAAACGTCTTCAGTTCCTGCTTATCCGCTTCGGATGTAATATTAAGCAAGGCTTTCTCGCGCTGTACGACATCCGTATACGCTACAATCCCGACTTTGTCATTTTGCGTCGACAGCATATCAATGAACATTTTCATGGCTTCATTGCCAATTTTCCCAGGATCACTGGTGTTCATCGAATTACTTACATCGACGACCAGTACCGCATCCACCTTAGAAGCAGAGGGTGAAGCGGCATTCGCCATCTGTGGCTGCCATGCCAAAATCGAGGTCATGATCATTGTACATATGATTCCGATGACCAAAAACCATTTTCTGTCTCTACTAAACATCGCTTGTACCCCTTTGCCGGTTAATTCTCATTCTAAATTACAGTTGTACTCCCCTACTATTAAATTATAATGAGTTTTACATGAGCGCCAGCTGAAAATACTGCCCGAATGGTCTGAATCCAACCAAAAAGCCTGTTATACCGCGTGATTTTACCAATATCCTGCAGTAATGATATAATTATACCCCAACAAGGGCAATCGGGCACCAGCCTTCTCCTTTATACGACAAAAATGACAGTAGCGAAACCCGCCCATGTAAAATATTGAAGTAAAAATCCAAGTAGAAAGAGGAAGTACACTATGATCTCATACGGATGTCTGGCGATTATGTTTCTTTTTGTCGCCATCAAATCACTAATTTACTATATACATAAAAAACGGGCCCCGTCGATTACACAAATCGACACCGAGCTTCTAGCACTGCTGAACCGGAGAAGTGAACGCAATGAATAGTTCCAAACAAGCTGTACAATTTCGCCCATTTACCCGCACTGAGCACGCCTTCCAAAAGCTAAGAGTCTGCAAGCGTTGTGGGCAATTTACCGCCCTTTGGGAAGAAAAGTGCACATCATGTGGTCGGGATACACTAGTTCCTGTAGAGCAATATGCCAGACTCAGAGCCAAACGTTATTTTCGTAAAGACCTTGCTGTCAGTGTCATATTGCTGGCCGCTACTGTCTTTTTCGGCCACTCACCGCAACAAATGCTTTTGTGCGGTATCGTCGGTGCGCTTCTTCTGCTGCCCTTAGTGCTTCTACAGCAGGGTATTTATCCTTATGAACAGCGTAGGCAGCTTATACGTCTGTTCAGAGGTCGTATAGGGCAGATCCAGGAAGGACTAAACGTTAATCATAAAAACGCGATTGCCCTGCGGCAACTCAGTGAGCGTGTCTCCTATGAAATGCTGCGTGAGATGGCTGTCCTCATTCACAATGATCGGATAAGGCTCCAGCAGGTCGCCCTGCTGCAATCTTTCGTTCTCCGCAAAGACATGGAATTAACGCTCGATCCCCTCCTGATCAAGAGCTTCGAGCCGCTTATGGTCAGATATATCGGAGAGATTGCCAGACTCAATCGTGAGCTGATCAAGGACCGGACATTCCGATACGTAGTCTTTTATGAGCGCCGAATTCTGGAATTGGCAGGGGGCGAAGATATTCTCGTCCGCGTAGCCAGTGCAGCTGTCCGTAAAAAGCGCTACGTAGTCACCCATGCCGCTTTCATTTCCAGATATGTACGCAAACTGCCAAAGGAACGAGTCCAGCGTTTATATCATATCATTCAAGAGAATCCGTTAGAACCCTTTGGAGATTTGGCCGATGAAGTAAAGATCATATACCTGATGGAGCAATATAAAAGCTAAGCTGCCACAATACCCTTCTTTATATGACGTCATCTCGATCACAAATCACTGCAATGAACCAGCAAAAAACCGTCAGGATCGCCAACGTGCCTCCAGACGGTTTTTTTAATTATGGATTATTATAACATTGTTATCTTTTTTATTGGCCTTGCAGTTTTTGCTGCGCATGTCGAATGGAAGTAAAGTTAAAAGCACGCACTCCCTTGCTATCATACACAATAATCTCTTTATTCAAATACGGGTGTAGGCCATTAAAGTATCCTGGCATAATCAGTCTGCGCATAAATAGGTTTTTACCCAGCATACGGGGTGAATTGGTCGCTACGACAAGCATTTGCTGGGTTGCAGACCATGGGCTAGGTTGAATATATGACAGACAATACTCGCCTGCCGTAAAATCGTCGCCCAATGTATACCCTTCCTCCGTACATGTAATTTGCAGATCGGCTTGGTGCTTCTGAAGCAGCTCATGTCTGGACAAGCCCGAAGTGATACAAATCACGTTGCTATCAGCCAGTGCTTCCTCCGTAATATCATTAGAAGACACCACGGGATAATGAACACCGATATACGGATTCCAAGTTGCTGTTCGTGGGCTAGCCAAGGCGTTCGCCGTCCGTCTCACCGCCTGCTCTTCCTCCGGTGTAGCATAGCTGGATGGAAGGACAATGTGAAGACGATCCATATAAACGTCAAGCACACCCATACCGTGGCTCAAAACGTTTCTTCCCACGCTTTTCGAATCCACCGTTTTCATTTTGGCATTCAATTCTTTTGTAAAGCATCCACTGCTTTCTTCCTCCCGTTCGGCAATCAAACGGTATTCAGGTGAGGGGCGTTTATGTGACTGTGTTTTAACAAAGCGAAAGCGGCTGTATTCCCGCAAGTCCAACACGAAAATACGGGCTCCGATACGAACCTGGGCCAGCTCCAAGGGCATGACCTCTTGAGAAAGATGAATGATAAATTCTTCGGCGTGAACTGCCTCGATATCCAACTCACCTGTGGCACTCATTTCACCGTACAACTCGGCATATTCCTCATTTTCATCCATTCGCGTCAGTTCCAGCCAGTAAGCCCGGTTATGTCTCCCCCGTTCCGTCCGATAGGCAATACGCTGAGGTACGACATCTCTTTTCCATTGCATAAGCCAGCCCAGCACGCCGTCCAGAAGTCTCAGCTCATGCGTATCCCAGTGATTAGACTGCCGCTCTACAACACCTCTAAAATGATCAGATAGAAGCTCTGTTACAGGGGCTGTGTATGCTTGTGCAAATAAGTAATCCTGATCTCCGCATACATTCAATATTGGCATATTCAACAGATTTATCAGATGCTTAGGATGTGGCGCTCCAGAGATAACCGCAATAGCCGCAAACCGAGAAGGATAAGCCTGTGCCATCGCCCAGGCCGCATAGGCTCCGTTCGAATAACCCGTCAGATAGATCCGCTCTTCGTCCACTCGGTATGCTTGCAGTATGACATCCAGCGCCTCCAAAAAAGCAGCTTCTCCAATATAACTACCCAACGTTACACCACGGCATGAAAAAGTAACAAATATAGCTTCCTCTTCCCAGCCTTGCCCAAAACCTCGATTCTGAAAATCCGGCAAACCCAGCTCATATCGCTTGCCTGGCATCAGAACGATCAGAGGATACTGTCGGTCAGTCGAGTAGCTTCTAGGAAGCTGAATGGTATAACGTTGCAAACTATTGTCCAAACGGGAGACAAAAAATCCTTCCCCAATTCCGTCATTAGACAAAAAAATGTGTTCTTCTTGAAGTAAGGATGGGGGCTGTGACTGTCCGGTATGTCCATTTGTGAAGATCTGTTTTAATAGCTTGATATATTCACGCACAATCCGGTAATCCCAGATTTCAAAAGGATCTTCCGGCAAATCCGTTAACCTTTTTAATTCTTCAAGCAGGCCCTCTATTTGTATTTTCTGCGTAGAAGGAAGAATATCTATAGCGCGGGCTTGAATGTACCGGTCATACTCTTCCTGCAAGCCCTCCACGACGACTGACAAAGGCCGCACAAGTGCCGAATACACTAAATGATGCTCCACAGCCTCATGATCCCGATATGTAACGGTGAAGTGCAGCATTCCCGTATTCCTGGCCTTTTCCTCATCCCAGTCATAGCTTTGCTCCTGCTCCCAATGTGCTGGAAAGCGATCCAGCTTTATGCCTTCATCATTCGTTACCTCGACCCATAACGTTTGATCTAAGGGAAGATCTATCCGATCCTTACGCAGTAAATAAAATAAGATCGGGCTGTCTTCACCCTCCCTGCCAGCACTTTTCTCAACCTCTAGCCATGCCATATGAAAACGTATATTACGGTCTACAAATTCACGATGCAGTTCTGCCACATCTGGTTCGTTGCATACCTGATTTCCACTGATACGAATAGAGCGGGCCTCCTCAGGAATAAACGCAGCAATGATAACTACCGTGTGATCGCCTTCCTCCAGATACAAGCGAAAAGGACCGGATTCCGCATATACCAGTGTGCCATCTATCCAAATTTGTCCCGTTCCTTCAAAGGGTCTGAAAATCACTTCCTGTGCAACCATACAACGAAGATTTGAAACCAGCAAAAGCCTTTCTTGTTCGGCCAAAGGCGGAAAAACACCTAGATTCAGTTCCGCAGTCCGAGGGTCTAGCTCGGTCAGTAATCGGCACGCTGCCTTTCCTCCGGCTGAAAGCTCTATTCCTTCTTCACCACAAGCCTTTTCCAAATTCCAATCCTCATGGGCAAAATAATTGGACCATTCCCTGCCCACACCGCAATTTTCCGGGAGCATGACCGGACCGACTGCATAAGCAGACCTCAGACGTACCGGATGATCCGACAGCACAGTTGTTGCTTTTTCCAGATGTGTGAACCTCATAACATTCCCCCTCCAGGTTTTTGTTTCCTCAGAGACGTAGTCGCGGTTATATCCCGTTTAACATTCAATTGAACTATATAAAACTATTCGTTATTACCTCTACGTACTCCTCTGTTCTTCTCAAAAAAGTAGCTATGATAAAAAACAAAAAAAGAGGCAGCCTCAGCTACCTCTCTTGATCATTACGATTATTTTCTTACAATGCTGCCTGCAAGTCTTCGATCAAATCTTCCAGATCTTCAATCCCAACCGAAATCCGTACCAAACCTTCGGTAATGCCTAACTCTGCACGACGTTCTACCGGAATAGAGGCGTGCGTCATACGTGCCGGAACGCTAATCAGACTTTCAACCGCTCCCAAGCTTTCAGCTAGTGTAAAATATTTTACCTTTTTCAGAAGTGCAACCGCGTTAGCGTCACTACCTACATCAAAGGAAATGATGCCGCCAAAGCCTTCAGCCTGGGTTTTGGACAGTTCATGTTGTGCATGGCTTTCCAGTCCAGGGTAGTACACTTTGCTAACCTTCGGATGTTTTTCCAAAAAGGCTGCAATTTCCTTCGCATTTTGCTCAATCGCTTCCATACGCAGACCCAATGTTTTAATACCGCGGATCAATAACCAAGAATCCTGCGGGCCGAGAATAGCACCAATGGCGTTTTGCAGAAAATGAAGTTGCTCTCCCAGCTCGTCGCTGTTCACAACAGCCAGACCGGCTACAACATCGCTGTGGCCGCCCAAATACTTGGTAGCAGAGTGAATGACGATATCAGCCCCAAGTGTAATTGGCGTCTGCCAATAAGGGGTAGCAAATGTGTTGTCGACGATCAGTAAAAGATCATGTTTTTTTACAAGCTCCGAAACAGCACGGATATCAGTAACCTTCAAAAGCGGGTTCGTTGGCGTTTCGACATACAATGCCTTCGTATTCGGACGAATTGCTTTGGAGATGGCTTCCAGGTCAGTCGTATCCACAAATGTGGATTCAATTCCGATACGGCTGAGCACTTTGCTTACAATACGGTAGGTGCCTCCGTATACATCATCGGTCAGCAAAATATGATCCCCTGCGTTAAACAGTGAAAATACCGCATGAATGGCTGCCATACCCGAACCGAAAGCAAAACCACGCTTTCCTTCTTCCAGATCCTTGATCAGCTCCTCCAGAGCAAACCGGGTCGGATTGCCTGTACGCGAATATTCGTATCCCTTATGGACGCCAATTTCCTCTTGCTCATAAGTGCTTACCTGATAAATAGGAACGTTAACCGCGCCTGTATGGGGATCGGTAGGAAGCCCACCGTGAATCAGTTTTGTTTTGCGTTTCATTTTATATCCCACCTTCATATATTTTTTTGCTCAGATAACGTTCGCTGCTATCCGGGAAAATGGTAACAATATGTGCGCCATCCGGTGCATTTTCTGCTTCCAGTAAAGCGGCATGTAAAGCAGACCCTGAAGAACTGCCAACAAGAAGACCTTCACGTGCAGCCAGTTCCTTGACACGGTCAAAAGCATCGACATCGCTAATGGTGTGAATGGCATTGAAATATCCTTTATCCACAAATTCAGGGATTAATTCCATGCCAATTCCTTCCGTTTTATGTGGGCCTGACTCGCCGCCATTCAAAATGGACCCTTCTGGCTCCACGATGACCGTTTTAAGGGCTGCATTTTGTTCCTTAAGGTAACGCGAGGTTCCCATAAACGTTCCCCCCGAGCCTGCACCTGCCACAAATACGTCCACTTTGCCGTCCAGATCGTTCCATATTTCAGGTCCCATTGTCGTATAGTATGCCTCGGGATTATCCGGATTACTGAATTGCCGTGGCAAGTATGCATCTTTTATTTCAGCAGCTAATTCTTTTGTTTTTTCGATAGCTCCTTTCATCCCCTCACTTGTCGGGGTATGAACGATGCGTGCTCCCAATGCCTTCATCAGGTCCTGCTTCTCTTGGCTGAACTTCTCAGGCACAGCAAAAATAACCGAGATATTATAATGAAGCGCTGCCATCGCAAGACCAATACCTGCGTTGCCTGCTGTTGCTTCAATTAATGTCCCCCCTGGCTTCAGCTGACCTGTTTTTAATGCTTTTTCAATTAGAGCCTTCCCCACCCGATCCTTAACGCTGCCGCCGGGATTCATAAACTCCAGCTTCGCAAACAGGCGAATTCCTCTCGGTAGAGAATAGCTGTTCAGCTCCACTAATGGCGTGCGTCCGATGAGTTCAAGGGTATTTTGATATACATTCATAATTTCAAGCTCCTTTTAATGGCGAATCCAAAATAAACCAATGGTCAAAAATTAACGCCTATTGTCGGAGAAGTTCGCTATCATCTCCGAGAAAACACAGTAATACGGTAAGTATTGATGCAATAAGATTTTATGTGTATTTGAAGCTTTTGTCAAATGGACCAGTCACAATACCCACACCCCCTGCCTACTTGCTCGATATGATAGAGAAGATGTCACAAAATGTCCTTGTGCAACATAAGGAGGAGTTCATATATGGGAAAGCAATTTCTGAAGATAGCTGCCGTATATTTTGCTCTTAGTGTGCTGCTTAGTGTAATTATTGGCGTGTCGGGTGATCACAGCCTATCCAATGTTCAGTCTCATACCCATTTGTTGGGTTGGATGGCACTTGGAATAATAGGTCTGATCTATGTGACCTTTCCTGCACTTTCAGTTACTATTTTGGCACATATCCATTTTTGGATGCACAATATCGGTCTGCCCGTGTTGATATTGGCGATTATAGGTGAAAATTACAAAGTTCCAGAGGCTGGAGTTTGGATCGTCATAGGATGGGTGTTACTCGCGGGGGGGACTATGCTGTTTATGGTGAATGTGTGGGATAGACTGCGCTAAAGCAAATAAGTTCTCTTCAATGGCCATAAAAATAAGGAGCCTGATCATGTCAGGACTCCTTGATATCTTCATTATATGTTAGCTATATACCAGCTTTGCTAGCTAAGTGTTCTATACTATTACTTCACTGTTTCATCCTGTACATGTTCTTTACAGAAGGTCTCAACAGCTTGCAACTCATCATCTTCAAGTTCAAGATCAATGTAACGATTCGTTACTTTTTCAATTAATTCATACTTTAGCAGTCCCGTCTTTTCTTCGTCTACTAAATAAAGACAACGGATATACAGTCCGTTTTCAGTGTATAGCTCGTCGTCCTCCTCTACCTCTACATCAATGATAAATTCATAACGCTGTCCAGTCAAAATACCAAAAGCATCTTTAATCTGATCTACTGTGTACGTTGTAAAGTTCAACATGTTTTTATTCCCCCCGGGTTTCCTTCAATTACGGTGCATTCTACGCCCGCAGGCAGTAGTTGTTCAACTTGTGTACGTACTTCTTGACGACTCAAATCCTGGCCCATGATGGATATCCAGCCTCGATCATTACGCGAGCGAATTAAACGCCCTATGCCTTGTCTGAGTCTAAGTGCCATGTGAGGCATATCTATCTGAATAAACGGATCTGCTGCATCCTTGCGCAGAGCCGTAAAAACCGGATCATTCGGAGGAAATGGCAGTGACCAGATAATGACGTGCGACAGAGAAGGTCCAGGAATATCCAATCCTTCCCATAATGTAACAGCGCACAACACACTTTCCTCATCATTCTGAAAAGCTGAGATCAGATGGCTGATTTCAGCCGAACCTTCGTACAGAAAACGATAAGCAGACGCCTCCGGGTAGGCAACGAGACCCGTCTGGAATGCAGCCAGTTCTTCCTGTGAAGGAAACAGGATAAGCGCTCTTCCCTGTGATTTCTCCAGCAGTGCCAGTGCTCTCGGGATTGGATCATCCCCCGCTTGCAACGGGTACAGGGCAGCTTGCATCTGATCGCTGTAGTCATAAGGTGAAGCAACAGAAAACGTTAGCGGATTTTCAATACCGAGACTCTGCGCCATATAGTCAAAAGAGCTCTCTACGGAAAGTGTAGCTGAAGAGAATACGATCGGTATATGCTGCGCAAATACTCGTTCTTTGAGAATCTCTTTTACCATCTTCGGCATAACCACAAGCGTTAATCCATCCTGATCCTCCATCACCCACGAAATGAGAAGTTCAGGACGCTTAAACAAAGCCAACGCGGTTTGAATCATTTCCAAATGTTCTTCCACAATTTTGACTTGATACTCATCCAAAGAGAATAGCCCGCTTTCAAATACAAGCTCTTCTTCGATCGTGCCGATCAGTTCACCAAAGCGGTTTACCTCTCGAATCAGTGACTCATTCAGAATGAACTCCTTGCGATTAGAACCCTGTACAGGCTGACTGTTCTTATCAAGCGCAGCGAACAAAGCCTCACTTTGGGAGATCGCATCTTCGATCGTCATTGCCAAAGATTCCCGTACTTCTCCCTCCAGCAATCGGGTAATTATAGATTCAAACTGAGCGTGCTTAAGCTTGTAGGTAAGCGCATTTTGTGCCGCTGTCTCCAGCAAATGCCCTTCGTCAAAGACAACAGAGCTGTGCTCCGGCAGCAACGGCAGCTGACCCTCGCGCTTTCTCGCTTCGTAGGTCCATACATGCTCCATATAAAAGTCATGAGAGCAGATGACCAGATCTGCCGCTTTACGGTAATGATCACGAGACAACGTCTGACCGCAACGATGCCGCTGATGGCAAACGAGACAGTCTTGAAATACATCCCATCCGAGTCTGCTCCACTGTCCATCTGTTAGCTCGGGATATTCCTTTCGGTTCCCGTAAGGAGTAAAGGATTGTAACGTATCTGGAAAATGAACAAAATCCGGCAGTTCCTGATAAATATCACGGAAAACATCTGCGTCCTCATCCAGTCCGCCTCGCACTTCATCCAGCTTATTCAGACAAATATACTGATCCGGCGACTTCCCCAATCTGGCATCAATCGTCAGATTCAAATGCTGTGCCAGCTTGGCAATATCCCCTTCCGGCTTTACCAATTGTTCAATTAACGATTCGTCCGCACAGGCGATAATCGCCGGTTTTCTCATGTATCGGGCATATGCAATAGCGTACAGCAGGTATACGAGCGTTTTACCAGTACCCACACCTGCTTCTGCAAAAATGGTCTTTTTTTCCTTATAGGCACGTTCTAGCTGGAATGCCATATAAATTTGTTCATCCCGAACCTCAAAGCCGACTTCAGGCAAAACTTCATAAAATACATCCGCAATCCAGTCACTTGCCTGCTCAATAAACGGCTTGGACGGATCAAAGGCAAAAGGGTAAGTAGTCAATCGGGCTGTGCCTCCAATTCGTTCATAATGTGCATCCTTTCATTATAACGCAAAACAAGCTAAAAAGAACATGAAAACTGTAAGAACAGCTTACATTTTTTATTTCGCTATAAGAATCCCTTTAAATAAAGGGACATACTTTCGTCTGAGTGAGACGCTACGTGTAGCATTTGATCCTACGATCGCTGTTGCCCCGGGATTCTCAGATTTTCATAAACCTTTAAAAGGTAAGAATCCCATGGCAAAGGCGAACGCTACGCTTCTCCAGATTCAAATCCTCCACTACGCTGCACACCACCGTAGTATCGTTATTTTATAAATGAAAAATGTCTTGCTTTCCTGACAAAAAAAGTAAAACACCATAACAAAATGAAAAAACAAATAACCACCTAATGTATTGCAAGCATTAGCTGGTTTCTTGTTAATTGAAGAATATGCATTAAACAGAAGCTTTGGTGATCTCCTCTAATACTTACAGAAAAGACGATTGCTGCCCATATCGCTGCAATTCTTTTTTATGTACAACAAAGGTGTTGGTACAAAGATCGTGGAGTCCCTGTTTTTTAGCAGTAAAAGCAACCACAATATAAATAATATGAGCAATTACAAAAGAAATAGCCTTAATCCAATAACGCCCTGAGGCGTGTAAAAATCCAAGACGTTTTCCTTCCTTGTCCACGACAACCAAAGAGAACGCAAGCTTACCCGGTGTAGCCTGTACTTTCGATGATTCCCATAAACCACAATACAGCCATGGTAGCACGAGCCAAAAAATCAGCGGCATCCAAATTAAAAACTCTAATATGAAGCCAGTCTCCTCTATGCCCAGTAGGTCTGGAGTAATAGAAAGCATACTCCCTACTAAAATGACTAATAAAGTCATGATGATTAGATCAATCAAAAACGCTGCTGTTCTTATCCAAAATCCTCCGTATATTCTTTTTGTACTATCACTTGTTGCTGTCATGATATGTATAACTCCTTTTGCAAATGAGATTTAAAATCCAGTTTATCCCTTTATCCAAGAAGATATCATACGGTTACCCACCTATATTGTCAATTTACGAGCAAATGCTCTTAAACAAGTAAAAGGACCTATTTCCATGCATCAAAATGAAAATTTTATAGGAATTAAGAGCTTATATACAATGATTTTTCTTGGATTGGGTACAAAATAAGCGCAGCTACAATTTCTTCCCCCTCTATAAGTAGTACTTTGGCATCGAAATAAAATCCAGCCTTTTCATGCATAAAAAAACAGCGTATATGTAAATGGAATTACACACACGCTGTCTCACAATTCATTCCGTAAATCTGACTAATTATAGGACGATTAAAAATAAGTTCGTTCTTGCACGCTTATACACTATATTTTTTTGCATTCAACACTAAACAAACCTTCTTCACCGCGCAGCTTTGCCAATGCCTCGACAAAGAAATAATCGCCATAGATAATGGGAACGTTGATGTATTTTTGCTCAGGATAATGTACGGTTCCGTTCAACAGCAATCCCTCATGCTCCTCGCCCCACGCTGTACACGTATGATGCAAGCCCTCGAGGATAGATTCTGCTGCTTCTGTAAAATGCTCCGCACGCGCCGAATATTTTGCCAGCTCCAGCAAACCACTGGCCGCAATTGCCGTAGCCGATGAATCCCATGCCCCGCGGTGCTCTTCCTCTGCTCTAAAATCCCACACAGGCAGGCAAGCATCACCCAGCTGGGATAGAAAAAAATCAGCCGTGTTCTCGGCCACCTTCAAATAACGCGAATCGCGCGTGTACCCGTACGAAAGCGTAAAACCATACAAGGCCCAAGCCGTGCCGCGTGCCCAGGCAGAACCGGGAGCAAATCCCTGTCCGCCATGCTCGGCGACCTTTTTTCCAATCTCCGGATCGAATTCAACTACATGTGCGATAGAGCCGTCCGAACGGACAAATTCACGTGCTATGGTATCTGCATGCTGCACAGCGAGAGCGGCAAAACGCGGATCTCCGCTTTCCTCCGAAGCCCAATAAAGCAAGGGTAGATTCATCATACTGTCTATAATCGCAACGCCCCGTGTATCCATGTCCTTCGAGGGAAAGTTCCACGCGCGAATAAAACGGCCATTCACGTTAAAACGGGCAGCCAGCAGATTGGCAGCCAACAACCCACGTCTTCTGGACTCTGAATCTCCGGTCATCCGATGGGCGGCCACACCGCTGAGCAGCCAAATAAAGCCAAGGTCATGGTCTACAGCTTCGCTATTATAGAGTATTTTTTCCAAACGACCCTCGCACCGCTGTGCAACCCCGGCAGCCACACTGTCAGGACGCGCCCGATTGACTAGCCACAGCAGCCCCGGATAAAAACCTGCTGTCCACCACGCTTCTTCACGATTATCATAACGTCCACCCTCAGCAACATGTGGAAAATCGTCTCCCAGTCTTGCCGCCAAGGCAAGCGTCTTATCCAAAGCCAGCTCCCACGATTGCTCCAGCCACGCTTCTGCTTTCGTCATTACTTTTTCCTCTCCTTTTTCCACATGTTAAATCACATTTATGGCTCCAGCGTTATCTATTCAGGTAACCGAATGATAAAGGAAATGCGATTACTTTCACATTCCAGACGCGCTCCCTTAAGTAACCCATTCCGACAGGCCACGGAAGCTAATTCTTCCGGCCATACCACGTTCGTTCCTTCCGTCGTCGGGATGACTTCGAGGCTTGCACCTGCGTATTCTACTCGAATGCTTTCCGTTTCTTTCCCGGCTGACATGACATGATGAATAACGCTGCGCTCCCGACCGTCATACGCCATTAAAGGAATAAGCGCCCCTACATTCTGTATATTGCCTTGAAGCTCATACGCCACTTCAATTTTGCCGGGTACCTGACGATAATGCGTTCGGATTTCCCTCACTCCCGGGAATGGGCCTTTCCACAGAAGTGTAAAATCCGTTGCTCCGTCAGACGCTGAGCTTTGTTCCATCTGTACGGTTCCTCCACCATCCTGCGGGTCAATCCCTCCATCCCGGTCGAACTCCAGCGTACCGGGAATACCTTCCGACAAGCTGTGCCACTTTCCGTCCTCCGTTTGCCAGGCCGGGGTATAGCTTAGCGGGAAAATATCTCCCTCCGCGAAGCCTGTAAAGCCGCGGTCTGCGTGACCTGCTGAGGATGGACCGATCAGCGACGGCAGCGCAGACTGCTGAATACGCACGATGCCCGGAACATTGTACGGATCGTTGACCGATGTTTGCACAAGCATTTGCTGCCCCTCTACGGCTGCAATGACAGTCTGGAACCAACCGTCCGTTGCCAACACCCGGCTGCCGATCTCCGCCGGGATGAAGGTTGGGGAAATGCGATCCATCTCCTCACCATGTAGAAGGGTGTGGGCCAGCACAGCCGCCGTCCACAGACTGTAGCAGGTATGATTCGAGTACACCTCAAAGCCATGCCGTGCCTCGGACGAATAATGGTTGCGACGATATGCAGCTTGCCGTCATCGGTCTGCCAGCGGCTAATCGCTTGCCAGCATAGATCTGCTGCCCGTCGGAACGCACCTGCGAGCCCATGCTCTCCTGCTGTAAAAGCCTGCTGAGCATGTGTTGTAAAGACAAAGGCCGCGGCCGCTTCGTTCCACTGATGCTGCGCGCTTCTTCCACGCGGCGGAATTTCCCCGTGCGGGGATAGCGCCAGCAATGTGCTGAGCGCTCCCCTGCGAAGGTGGTCACGCAGTTCGAGTGCGCAGCTGCCATCATATCCGTTCTCCAGCATTACGCCCAAATGAAAACGTGTAACGATATCGTAGGCAAATGGACTATTGGGCCGATCCAGCGGTCCATCCTGGTACAGGCCCAAGCCGGTAAAACGAGGCAGGTGGTAGCTGCGGATATACGTCTCCATCCATTCCGAATCGGCTGCAATTCCTTCCGCTGCACGCAAAAACTCGCCGGAAATCATAATCGCATTCCAGTTGATCATCCGGTTCGGATTTTTCATTTTGCTCATCGTAAAAATGTAGGTCTGCTCCGGCTGAATCCTGCTCAGTTGCTGTTTCCAAGCCGTGGCTTGCTCTGGCAGCAGATTTTTAAGGAGCCGATACGCGCCCATCATCATAATTGGAAAAAAGTCTGGGTGGTGATCTGGAGCTTTTTCCTCCACTACACAAGCTATGCTATGCGTCAAGGCCGCAGCAGCAGATTCCAGTAAATCATGCCGGCCTTCTTTGACCAACACCGCCGCTGCCAACGCATAGGACGGGGTGGAGTAGTACCGTTCACTTTCGGAATGGGGGTCAATGATAGCTCCGGTATCATCCTGATGCAGGGCATATGCGCGAACCAGCTTTTCCAGCACGGCCAGCTTACGTTGGTGAGTCCATCCGTCATTCACTCGATTTGGCGCGCTTTCCACCTGTTCTATAAATCTCTCCAGCTCCGTCTGCCAAGGGTACACGCTGCCTGTCTGCAGCTTATTCATCCTGTCTGCCTCCCATTCAAAATGAAAATTAATGTATGGTAAAAAACAGATTGCAATCTACGCTTGCAGAATCGCTCCAGTGATTGGAGTCTAGTTGCAGCGATGTTTTATAAAACACAAAGGGAGCTCCGTCATGATCTATGTGCTTCACAGCCTCGAGCCCCGGCCGCAGCACGCCGGCATCATAATCTAGCCTGACGACTGCGTTCGCTCCCTTCCATTCTACGAAGCCTGCTCCCAGATTAGGCTGAATACAACTGATGAAAAACTCCTTCACATCCCATGACTTCATGCTCACGCCAGACGTTTCAAACTCAAAATGATCGGTGACGGTAAGCCTTGCCCCCTCATTTCCCTCCAGCACATTCCATATAAAGGAGCGGGTGAAGACCGCCAATTCTTCTACGGGATAAGCAGATGTCAAATCAAGCTTAAGCCTTGTGCCCGTCTGTACCTCCTCCTGCTCATCCAAAGCAATATCCAGCACAACCGCCTTTGCCTTTGCGCCCGATTGCTGCATAGTCCCATTGATGACAGGCACGGAATGACCACTAGAGGAGATATTAATAATTGACTCTCGTCCCGGTGAAAAATAGGCTTTCGTGTACAAGCCTGCTCCCAGATCACACAATAGATTCTCGCCACCGCCATGAAGGATGAAATGTCCAAGATCGTTATGATTGTGCGGTTCATTGTTATGCCCAGCCTTCGCTGAAAAAGCAAGCATGACACCTGATTCACCCTTTTGGCTTCTGGGTCCACTATGGCTGGAACTGCGGCTGCGGCACATCAGCCAACCGAGTTGCGGCAAATAATTGGCAACGGTCTCACCGCTCCCAAATGCCAAAGAATTCGTCCAAACCAGGTTACGCAATACATGAGCCCAGCGGCGACAGGGGTCTTCCAACAGACCAGGTACGCGGAAAGGGAGTGTAGATGGTCGTTCTTGCAATGAATTCAAATGAGAGATGAGTCCGGAAGGCAATCGTTCAGTTTCACTACTGTCCGAATAATTAGCGAAAATTCCATTCGACAGATGAACCCGCTCCCCAAAGGCTGCAATTTGCCTAACCTTTTTCGAGTTCAGAATATCCACAGCTCCCTCGGTAAATTCACGCAGCATATCGGCAAAATAAATGAAATAACCAAAGCCGTACACCCAGTATCCTACGCCTTCGGGGCATCCCCCGTCCTCACTATAGCCTGCCAAAAAACAATCCAGCGCGCCCAGCATACTCTCGATGGCTACCGCTCTGGAAGAGTCATCTTCTACCAGCAGCAGTGCTGTAATTCCGCAACCGGAAGCACATACTGCCGACCAGTTATGATCTGCGGTTTTCCATCCAAAATGACGAGGCTTCCAAAAAACGGGTTCCAGTACACGACGTTCGATCTCTTCGTGCACCTGAGCGACTACATGGCTAGCCAGTTGTTCTCCTAGCAGCAATAAAATTTCAACCAGCGTTTGTGCTGTTTCGGACGCGAATAAATCCACCTGCTGCCAAGGCGGTGTTACGGTGTCCTCTTCATTGACATGTGCAGGAAGCGCCCATGTGTACTCACTGCATATGTCCAGCAGACCGCTTTCCACCTCTTTCATCTTTCGAGGCTCCGGCTTGACAACAGCTTCCAGCACTATAGCAATCAGTCGTCCACGCCGTTCAAAGTACACATCCTCATACGGCTTGCGCTCTCCTGTATTAGCAAATTGCCGAAACAGAGACAACGGCAGTTCAGGCCATGATATTTCCCGATTATCTCTACAGACACGCTCAATATCCATCCAAAGCTCGGCGTATATCGGCTCAGAGACAGTCGTCCGTAGCCTTTTTGTCCAATTACTCCTTAACCGTTGCCTTGCTGAATCCTGCATGCCGCCAGCCAACGCCTTAACGAGCCGCGAAGCAGGCCAAGCCTCCCTCAGAAGACTCATCTGCATTTCCTCCTCATGAGAAGCATTTGTTTCACCTTCTTTTTTGTTAACGCTTTCATTGTATCTAACAATCATTGTAAATTCAAAGGGGTAGCAAAACAATTGAGAAAAAATAAAAGAACCTCTATGCCCCGTTGCCGTGGTCATGGAAGTTCTTGTTTTACACTAGTGCCAATCTCCGTCCAGATTCGCTTTGATCATGTTTTCTAAACTGTGGGTTTCTCTTGTTTCCACTTTCTAATCCCGTCATCCTCCAGAATACCCAGTGCTGCATCTGAGATATTAGGATCACGTAGCAAAGCGTCCTCGACTCTAAATTTAATATCGTCAGCATCTGCCAGCGTCATGCCCGGCGTAAGCTCAATCAACCCTTCCACGTGATAATAGCGTCCCTCCTGTAAAATACGCATTTGATAAATATCCGTAACATGCGTATCTGCGAGAATAATGGAAGCCACACGTTCTTCGATATCAGGAGGAGCAGATACACCGATCAAACCTACCATGTTGTCGTAACCGACCCGGAAAGCAACACCGACCATCAGACAACCGATGAGAATACTTGAAATGCCGTCCAGCAGTTTAAAATCTGTCAGCGATGTGACCACCACTGCTAGCAAAGCGAGTACTCCACCCGTTGTTGCTACCAAATCTTCATAAAACACCAGCCGGGTTGGCGGTGCAGCACGCCCCACATGGCGGAACGCAGAGGTGAAAATGCCTAACCCCTTCGCTTCTACTCTGGATTCATGCAGCACTTCTTTCATCGCTTTGCTCCATACAAATCCGTCCACCACTAGTGACAAAATCAGCACTACTACATTAATCCAAAATCCATGTGTAGATTCAGCCGGATGCTGCAGCAAATGAATGCCTTCCAATGCGGTTTCATAGGCCATAATCGTTACGACAATAACGGCAACCATACAGAACAGGTTAATCACTCGTCCAAAGCCGGTAGGAAAGCGTTTTGTCGGTTTTTTCTCTGCCAGTACACTGCCCGCGAATACAAACATTTGATTCACTGCATCCGCAATGGAATGCATCATCGTAGCAAACATAGAACCGCTGCCTGTCAAGGCAAAAGCAATTCCCTTAATCAGAGCAATGCCGGTATTCCCTAACGCCGCCGAGCCTGAGGATTTGTTTCCTTTTTTGACCATACTCCAAAAGGAGTCCTCTCTCTCTTTCACTTCCATCTTGTAGCTCCTCCTGAGGTATACATAATCTGATATATCCACATTATGTAATCGTTTGTTATGTATTATTTTTAACCCGTCCATATTCTACCTAACCATCTGAGGAGAATCAATACAAACGATAATATTTTCCATGGAAAAGGAATGCCCCATGTCCCCCTACGACATGAAGCATTCCCGTTACAACCTTCTATCAGACATCCCTCAGGTTAACAACACAGATAACATCCATGCGTGACGATCGACATAAGTGCCTGTTTACCAGCTTGATTTCGTAATTCCTGGAATTTGGCCTTTATGTGCCAACTCGCGGAACGCGATACGAGACAGCTTGAATTTGCGCAAGTATCCTCTAGGTCTGCCTGTCAGCTCGCAACGGCTTTTCAGGCGGATTGGAGATGAGTCACGCGGAAGCTTTTGCAAAGCTTCGTAGTCCCCTTTTGCTTTCAATTCACGTCTCAGATCCGCATATTTAGCTACAATTTCCTGGCGTTTCTTCTCTTTTACGACTTTTGACTTCTTAGCCATGTAAAGCTCCTCCTTGTGATATATGCCAATCATGAAGGTTCACCCTCACTACCGCGGGATGGATGAACACGGATATGGACTTGATTTCACACCTTAAATAGTAATCATTACGATTAATATTTAATATAACGTGCTCCAGGTAGGTTGTCAACCCAAGCGGTTTGAATCACAACATTAAAAAGCCGTTGAAACAGTAGAACCGATTCATTGTGGTGAACGGTCTGCCGTTTCAACGGCTTTAAAATTTGTTGACTAGCTCTGTTCATTCAGCCAAATGGCAAGCCACCCAGTGATCTGGACGAGCCTCACGATAGAGTGGAATTTCTTTAGAGCAACGATCGATTGCAAAGGGGCAGCGAGTGTGGAACTTACAGCCCGATGGCGGGTTAACCGGACTTGGAATATCCCCCTTGAGCAAAATTCGTTCTCTTTTCAGCTTCGGCACCGGAATAGGTACAGCCGACAGCAACGCCTTCGTATACGGATGCAACGGATTCCCGAATAGCTCGTCACGCGAAGCCGTTTCGACCATGGAGCCTAAATACATCACGCCAATACGGGAACACAAATGTTCTACCACGCTCAAATCATGCGAGATGAACAAATATGTCAGACCCCGTTCGGCCTGCAATTTGGCGAATAGGTTAATAATCTGCGCCTGTATGGACACATCCAGCGCTGATACCGGCTCATCAGCGATAATTAGATCCGGCTGAAGCGCCAGCGCTCGGGCAATGCCGATCCGTTGACGTTGCCCTCCCGAAAATTCATGGGGAAAACGGTCGATATGATACTCTGACAATCCACATAGCTTGAGCACGTCCAGCACAATCTGCCGGACCTCCTCCTTCGTTGCTATACCGTGATCCAGTAACGCCTCACCAATGGCATCACCAATCCGTACACGCGGATTCAGCGAGCTATATGGGTCTTGAAAGATCAGCTGAATTTTGGGACGAAGTTCCTGCATCCCTTTGGCAGACAAGCTGTGCAGATCCACCCCTTTGTATTTTACGGTACCGTCCGTTTTATCCGTCAATCTAACAATCGTGCGGCCCACCGTGCTTTTACCGCTCCCCGATTCCCCTACCAATCCGAAAGTTTCACCCTGACGGATCGTAAAGCTGATATCGTCTACTGCCCGCACATGTCCTGAAGTACGGTTCATAAACCCGGACTTCACCGGAAAGTACGTTTTTAAGCGGTCTATTTCCAACAACGGCTCAGCCATGAACAACCGCCTCCTCATATAACCAGCAGGATGCTTTCTGCTGAGCTGAAACTTCTTTTAACGTAGGCTCTTTTATCCGACAAATGTCCATGCAATGCCCACATCGATCGTGAAAATAACAGGAAGTCGTCAGCTCCAGCGGATTAGGGACCTGCCCGGGGATGGAATACAGTTCCTCTTGGCGCTGATTAAGCACCGGTTTGGATTTTAGTAACCCCTGTGTATAAGGATGCTTGGGATGATTGAACAGCTGGACCACTTCGCCTTCCTCGACAATCTTGCCTGCATACATCACAATGACGTAATCAGCCATTTCGGCGACAACACCCAGATCATGGGTGATTAGCATGAGCGACATATTGGATTGGGCTTTAAATTCACGCAGCATATCCAGGATTTGCGCCTGAATCGTTACATCCAGCGCCGTCGTTGGCTCATCCGCGATAAGCAGCTTGGGACCACAAGAAACAGCAATAGCAATCATAATTCGCTGCAGCATCCCCCCGCTCAGCTCATGCGGATAGCTTTTTAAAATCTGCTCCGGCCGGGATATACCAACCTGTTCGATCAGCTCCAGTGCTCGCTTACGAGCTTCCTTACGGCCCATTTTCAAATGCTCAATCAGTGGTTCGGATAGCTGTTCACCAATGGTCATGACTGGATTCAATGAAGACATCGGCTCCTGAAAGATCATGGATATTTCATGTCCGCGAATCGTGCGCATCTCATTTCTGCTAAGCTCTAGCAGATCGGTTTCCTCAAAGCGGATGCTTCCGCCTGCCACTTTACCACCGGGACTCTGGATCAGACCCATGATGGACATCGCGGTAATACTTTTGCCGCAGCCCGATTCACCGACAATGCATACCGTTTCCCCCGGCTTCACACGGAAGCTGATATCATCCACCGCTTTAACCGTTCCTTCTTCTGTATAAAAATGAGTGCATAAATGTTCAATGGAAAGTAAATTGTCCATGGTGTATAATCACCTACCTCTTATGTTTCGGGTCAAGTACATCCCGCAGCCCGTCACCAAAAATATTAATAGCGATGACTGTAGCAAAAATAGACAGTCCTGGCGGTATCCACAACCACGGTCGTTGCTGAAAATCCAGCACATTGTTAGCGGCATCAATCATATTGCCCCAAGTCGGTGTCGTGGGCAGCACGCCAAGGCCAAAGAAGCTGAGTACAGATTCACTCAAGATAGCTCCGCCAATATTCAATGTAGCGATAACGATCAACAACGGTAAAATATTCGGCAGCAGATGTTTGAACAGCTTTCGACGATTCGAGAGTCCCAGTACCGTCGCGGCTTGCATAAATTCACGTTCCCGCAAACTAAGCATCTGGCCCCTCACCATCCGTGCAATCCCCGGCCAGTTGACCAGACTAAGCATCAGCATGACAATATACATCCGTTGATCGGGTGGAACCTTCCAGTCAGATAGCAGCGCGCCCATAATAAATAGCAGCGGCAAACTGGGAATCGTCAGCAGCAAATCAGCAACACGCATAATAATCTGATCCGCAATCCCGCGAAAATATGCGGATATGACCCCCAGCGTAGCCCCCAAAAAGACTGACAATACCATTGAAGCCAAACCCACGGTAAGAGAAATTTGACCTGCTTGCATCACGCGTGTCATCACATCCCGCCCCAGTTTGTCTGTTCCTAACCAGTGATGGATATTGGGCGCCTTGTTCATCATTAATATATTTGTTTTATTATCGGAATAAGGAGAACATAACGGACCGATAAAACAGAGCAAAAACATAAATACCACGACGAGCAGACCAGCCATAGCAAGCTTGTTTCTGAACAGCTGCCGGAGCGCTTGCTGCCACATTGAAGATTTAACAGTTGCTCGCAGTCTGCCGTTGCTCTTGCTCAAATTACTGCTCACGGATGACATTCCTTAGCCCCCTTCTTACACTTTCACACGCGGGTCCGCGATGCGATACAAAATATCGGACAACAGTGTTCCGATAACGCTCAAAATGGCAATTAGCATCGTAAAGCCCATAAGTAGCGGATAATCCCGGAGCGAAAAGGATTGCATGTACAACTGACCGATTCCCGGCCAATTAAAAATCTTTTCAATAATCAGGGACCCGCCAAACAGCGCAGGTAATTCGAAGCCAACGAGCGTAATGGCAGGCAGTAATGCATTCCTCAATGCGTGCGTAAAAAGTACCTTTCTTTCCTTTAAGCCCTTTGCACGGGCTGTGCGTATATAATCCTGCTGGATCACATCGATCATATTGCTACGGAAGTAGCGGGTCAACGACCCCAGTCCCAGCAGCGTCATAACGATCACTGGCAAGGTCATATGCTGGAGAACCTCCTTCACATACTCCATACCTGTAGCGTTACTGCCCGTATTGAGCATGCCACCGGGTGGCAACCACTTCAGGTCAACCGCTGCGATTTTAATCAGATACAACCCGATAAAAAAAGAGGGAACAGACATGGCAGCGAAAATCACCACCATTACCAGAGTATCAAACCATGAATACTGCTTATAAGCAGCAATCACACCGATAATGACCGCGATAAACCAGGTCAGGAAGGTCGATACAACGGCCAGCAAAAACGAGTTCCAGATGTACTCATTAAATAAGGTCAGCACCGGCTTCTGCTGGGCAAGCGAATAACCAAAATTGCCGTGCAGCGCATTGCCTAGCCAATTTCCATAGCGTTCAAGAATAGGCTTATTCAGGCCGTAAATTTCCCTCAGCTCCGCTTTTCTCTCCGGCGACAGCTTCAGATTGCCGCTAATGAAATCTCCCGGTGTCATGGCATACAGGAAAAAAATCATCATCGAAGCGGCCAACAAAATAATAACCATATACGTCAGTCTTTTCGTTAAAAACGAGCTCATGACAGACTCCTTTCAATTCAAGGTCAGGCTACTCATTACGTTTCCCCCATTTGGGAGGCCCCTTGATCTGAACCTGATGTTCTTCACAAGGGGCCCGCAAATGTGGCTTATTTAAGGGACCATTCGAACAGATTACCAGACAAGCCAATGAACGGACTGACCTTTACATGTTCCATCCGACCATTGTAGGCATACACCGTCTTCTTATAGTTGGTAAAAATAACGGGCAGTTCATCGTTTAGCAGTAAATATAATTCTTGATATATTTTCTTCCGTTCTTCCATATTCGTCGTAGACAAGCCTTTTTCATATAGCTCTTTTACCTTTGGATTGTTATATCCCTTGACTTCTCCATTGACGAATTGCTCGATTCCATCTGATGGATCTGTCAGCATGCCTGTCGAGAAGGCGGCAAGATCATAATCTTTACCTTCTACTTTGGCGACCATTGCATTAAAGTCTGCAAAGATTTCCGGTTGAAGGTCAACACCAATCGCTTTGTAATTTTCAGCCGCAAGCGCAATAAAGGTGTCTGTTTCTGGACGTTTAGAGGTCAGCAGGTGAATGGTCAGCTTCTGTCCGTTTTTCTCACGGATACCGTCACTACCTTCTACCCAACCCGCTTCATCCAGCAGCTTTTTCGCTTGCTCCGGGTCGTAGTTGTATGGATTGATTCCATCGGTCGTGTAAGACCAGAATATTGGGGAAGCTGGAATGTTTGCAACTGCCCCTGCTCCCTGAGCTGCGTCGACATAAATGCTTTTCCGATCCAGTCCATAGGTCAATGCTTGACGAACCTTTTTATCCTTAAGCTTTTCATTTTCAAGATTTACTTGCAAATATCCGTAAGTGCTAGGGGTATAAGGCAAAATGTTTAAAAAGCCAAGCCCTTTTAGTTTGTCGATATTTTCCTGAGTTGCGGTGAATTGAGCAAAATCGGTATCGCCTGTTTCTATGAATTGCCAAGCGTCGCCTTCTGCTGTTTTGTAAATGAAATGCTGTGTTTTCGGTTTGCCTTTGAAAAAGTAATCATTCGCCTCTAGACGAACTTCTTGCCCCGGAATGAATTTTTCTAACTTATAAGCCCCATTTCCCAGAGGACTACTATGTAGATTCTTAAAATAATCCAGCTCTCCGAACTTATAATCCTTGCCGTAGTAGGCTTTGGACAGTACATACTCACCCAGAATCGGCAAAGCAAGCGCGTTTGGTTTTTCCAACGTCGCAGAAATGGTCTGCTCATCAATCACCTTGATTCCTGCAATTTGTTTTGCCTTGCCTTCCGTATAGTCTTTGCCGCCTTTAATGTTCAGCTTTCGGATTTGGCTGTCACCAGGATAGGCTTTGTCATAGATCAACGTCCAGGTAAAAGCGATATCCTCAGCTGTCAAAGGAGAGCCATCACTGAATTTTGTACCGGGAACCAGATGAAACGTATACGTTAGATTATCCTTGGAAATATCCCAGCTCTTAGCCAGATTGGGCAGCGGAAGCCCCTTCTCATCTACCGTGACCAGCGGAGTCCACAACTGCGAAATCACGTTGCCGTCATAGCCGCTTTGGTTAAAATACGGAGTAAACACCCCAGCTGGGTCAGTCAGACCAACAATAATCGTGTCGCTTCTCTTTTGGGACACTTCCGGCAATTTGGATAAATCAGAAGCTTGTACCAGACTTGTTAATGGCTGCGCTGTAGCGGCTGTCTGTGCGGCATCACTATTTTGCGAAGCAGCATCGCTAGCGCTATCTGATCCACCACTAGAGCAAGCTGCTAATAAGGTAGAACTTGCCAGAAGTAGACTGCTGAGTAGAATAATTCCCTTTTTCAAAATAATCCCCCCAAGTTAATTTAGTAAATTCCGATCGAACAAGTTGTAATTAATAAGATAAATCTCATTATAGGAATCTATTCCGGTTCTGTAAAGAGAGAACTCCATTTTTTATGTAAAAAAATAGACGTCCACTCATCTGGATTCCAAATGGTCGACGTCTATTTGTTTAAAGTGTTAAAGTCTAACTGGTGCGTACAGCCTAATTTCGCTCCATATAGCCCAGGATGCTCCGTTGCATTTCATCTACTGCCGAAAGCCGTGCGCTATAGCCGAGCAATGTTTCACCATCAAAATGTGCATGGATGAAGCCAGAGGCACAAAGCTTAAAAATATGGTCGTGCGTGATTCCCTTGGACAGCTTGAGATGACGGACAATCTCAATAAAGGTGCGTGGAGATTGGCTTTGGTACAAATATTTTAAAATCTTGAGCCTGCTCTTCTCCCCCAAGCTTCGGATCATTCGATATTCCTGTGGGGATAAAAAATCGTCCTCCTGAACATAAATTCCTGCCGAGTAATGGCACAACAGGAGCGACCCAAATCGATAAATAATATTTATCGGCTGAAAATGATATTGCGGTACCAGCAACACCTGCGTCAACCCTTCGGAAGGCTCGAATCGGAAGCCATTAGTGGTACAATCCACCCACTCCATAGAGCTATATGCGTCCTTCTCCCGGTTTCTGCGTTCCGCTTCCTGTTTCAGCCCGCTTAGAATCCTTGTATCCACATGACGAAAATACTCTTTATCCCAACCGGATAGCAGCTGCAAAGCAAGTTTGCGAAGCTTCTCCATGTCGTCAGGCAGCGGTATCCCATAGGCTGATGCCTGTTCGTTTAATTCCTGTACAGTTCGGTTCTCCAGACGGTCTACGACCTCTTCAACGTTCCCCTGATCAGAAAGCATACAGACGAGTCCATAAATAACCTTCCAATCTGCATTGATTTCCATGGACTCCAGCAATTCAGACAAACCTGGAGATAGCGTTCCACGCACTTGCTCCACCCACTCGGCTGATAAATCGGTCTTCTTGTAAGCCTTGCGGCAAATAAAGGTGTGTAAGCTGCTGAGCAACTCAAACACCGGTCCATATGCTACATGTACATCGTAAGGAGCATTCACGTCGTGACTCATCGCTTTCTGTCCTCTTTTCTTTCATATCTGATGTCCATTATACATACTATCGTACACCCGTTCATTCTTAGTGATCCATTCATACGAGAATGTAGCAAAACACAGATACAAATATGAACGTAACAAGCATCATAATCAAGGCGCAAAAAAAGCCTGATCTCATCAGACTCTAACTGTTCAGCTATGAATTAGAAAAGGTTGTCTCCCACAAATATCGTAGGAGACAACCTTTGGACAAATAATATGATGTTTAAAGTTTGTTAGCTGCTACTTTCCACTCTAATATTCCTGTGGATGCTGAACCTTTGGATACCATTTCAATTCTTAATTTCGTTGTTTTTACAGGCGTAAAAGTAGTTGTATTATACTGGTCTGCCGAAGTACCCAATCCATTAGCCTGCTTGACATTGGACCAGCTGCGACCATTCCAATACTTAATCTTGTAAGATTTAGGAACATCAACGCCAGCGCCATCTTGGAACCAATAGACATCCGTTTGGGATAACGTATATTCTTGATCAAAATCATATTGGACCCATTGTGTACCCGTCTCAGGCCAGTTACCATACACGGCATGACTTCGATCATTAGAGCTGGTTGGGTCAAATCCATCATTAAGCGCGCTCACATTTTCCCAAGGCGAAGTATAAGAAGTGCTGACCGTTGCAGCTGGCGCAATGTTTACGTTTTCATCAGGTGATGGATCGATGGAACCCTCATCGCCGTTAGTCACGCTTGGGAAACGAGAAGTATCTTTTTTGAGCTGACTCCAGGTATAACGCAGCATCCAGATATCCCAGTCGGTGATATGATCGGAATTACCGGCCCACATAATAGTGTTCGTTGGGAATCCACCTGGTGGACGCTCATGTTCTTCATAAAAATCGTTTAATCCAAATCCATGCCCAATTTCATGTTCAGTAATCTCAATCTCATCCGAATTCACCGTACTCAGAACGTATTCATCATTCATACGCTGTCCCCAGTCGCCGCCGGCTCCCCCTCCAAAATTTTCTGTGGCCCAGAGATACATATCAAAGCGTTTATCCAATCCACCCGGATACGAATAGTTCGGGTCCGAAAAATGCTCAAATCGCGATATTTCATTAGGTGCAACGGGAAGCACGGCAGGAATTTCCGGTTTTTCAGAAGCTAGTGTATCTGTAATGGTATCCGTATAAATGACCTCGTCAGGCTGCTTGTCTAGGAGCAGTGAAGGATCGGCCACAGCCCAGCCTACCACTTTTACTTTAATATTCTTATAGGGCCAGCCGTCATATCCTTGAAGATGATCTGTCCAATGGTTCATCTGCCGATCTATCATTCTAGCAATATCCTGACGTTGCTTCAGTGTAACGGGCTTAGAGGATTGCCAGCGTATAACATAATTAAGAGTCCCTTTTCCCGCAAAAATTTGATCAAAAATCGTATTTTTACGCGCCGTCGAGCCTTCGGTCAACATTCTATTCTTCCAAACCCATTCCACCGATGATTTGAGATAAGCTGGCATGTCAGCCAATGTCGAATCACCCGTTGCCGCAATTACAGAATCCCCGTTTAGATGAGAATCCGCTGATACAAAACTAGCGTTTCCCATCAGTAGTGAACTAGCAATGACTACTGAAAAAGAAGCCATCACCATTCCTTTTCTGTTCAACATGTATGTACCTCCATATTCATTTGTATTATTGCAATAGTTTTCTTGAAACGATGATCTCTATCACCTTATCACTGGATTATTGCATCGTCAATATTTTCCTTAATGATTTAAATTAGTCATTTTAATCGTATCTTGGAATATACACATACCCTTTGCATGTACAAAACTGGTATTTTATAAAATGAAAAAAACGTTTATTCACTAAATCAATTCCACAATCCCCGCTGGCTCCGCCTTATCATACCCTTTCAACTGCTTATTCCAATTATTGATTTGCCGACTCAGCATGGAAGCCATATCTTTACGCTGCTGAAGAGTGATATTTTTAAAGGATTGCCAACGCACTACATAATTTAGCGTTCCTTTTCCCGCATAGATTTGACCAAAAATCAAATTTTTACGGTTGGTTGAGCTACTTTTATTTTTACGAGACATCTAAAAGGACAACGCCCACTCTCTTATTACACCCACTCTTGATTTTGAATAAAATTACAATTTGTAATATCATCGGAATGATATATCGTCAAACAAAAATATCCCCTCTACAAGGAGGGGATCAGTATCCATAGACTAGGCTCGCACTCCTACTCTATGGATATCAATGCCGAATCTGCCAGTGAAGCCAGTAGCTTCGCTGTTCCGGGCAACGCGCGTTCGTCCAGATCAAAGGCAGGATGATGCCATTCCTGGCTTCCCGCAGTGCCGACAAAGACAAATACACCGGGGATGTTCTTCTGATAAAACCCAAAATCCTCACTGGCCGAGGATGGTATGGGACGAACTACGTCCAGACCGACCGCTTCTGCCGCCTCCTCCGCGATGGCGGCCAACTTACCGTCGTTCAGCACAGGCGGAGGACCCTCGATCCAGCGGATGGTCGCTTTCGTGCCGAAAGCATCGGCAACGCCTTTTACGACCTGTTCAAAGCGCTCAGTCACCTGGGCGCGAACATTCTCGTCAAATGTGCGAATGGTTCCGTCCAAATGGGCACGGTCTGGAATGATGTTCCAGGCGTTGCCACTGTGCAGCTTCGTGACGCTAATGACCGCGCTATCCAGCGGATTAACGCTCCGACTCACAATGGATTGCAGCGCCGTAATGATATGTGACGATACCACGATGGGGTCAATCCCTGCATGCGGCACTGCCGCATGTGTGCTCAGACCCTCCACCTCGATGTAAAAACCATCTGCCGCTGCCATTAGCGGACCTTCTTTGATGCCGACCGTGCCTACGGGCAGGTCCGGCTTGTTATGCAGGCCAAATATGGCCTGCACCCCTGCCAACGCACCGCTGTCCAGCACTTGGGCAGCGCCTTTGGCCTTTTCCTCGGCTGGCTGGAACACCAGCCGAACCGTGCCTTTCAGCTCCTGCTCCCGCTGCTTCAAGAGTATGGCTGCTCCTAACAGGGATGCGGTATGAAAATCATGCCCACAGGCATGCATCTTGCCGGGATGCACTGAAGCGTAAGGCAATCCCGTCTCCTCCTGAATGGGCAACGCATCAATGTCTGCACGAAGCGCGACAGTTGGTCCCTCCTGCTGTCCTCCGATTTCCGCAACTAATCCGGTACGCAGCGGCACATCCAGAATGGTTATGTTCTGTTCTTCCAGCAGACGGCGGATAAAGGCGGTAGTTTCAACCTCCTCGTTAGATAGCTCGGGATTTCGATGCAGATGGCGGCGAATGTCCACCAACTTCTGCTCCAAAATCTGCTCCTTCGTCCCGGTTGATCCACTCATCCCTATTCCTCCTTCGTGAACCCAAAATAGTTATAATTCTCTCAGACCAACAACATCTAGGACTGCACAGGCAATCCGGCAAAAGCTTCATGCAACAACTCGAACGAGCGCACACGCTTGTGTATATCTCTTATTCCTGTCGTAACGATCAGCTCATCGGCCTGATACTTCGCTTGAATTTCCGTCAGCACAGCATAGATTTCGTCTTTATTTCCTTTGTTAATTTGCGCTTGTGTAGCTTCAATTGTATATTCTTCACCCGATTGCTTGCCAAACTCTTCTGCACTTTCCAGCGTGCCCACCGTAGCCGTCTTGCCACTGGTCAGATGAATTTTGTACAGCTTGTGCTCACCTGCTAACTCCGCAGCTTCCTCGGAAGTGTCCGCTACGATGACTGAAAGCGCAAAAAGAGCTTTCGGCTCACGTCCATAACTATAATCGAAAGACGCCCGATACGTACGGAATGATTCCAATGCAACCTGCTCATTACTATTGATAAATTGCGAGAAAACGTAGGGCAACCCCAAGCGCGCAGCAATTCCAGCACTGTCTGTACTTGTACCCAAAACGTAAATATCCGCTGGTATTTCTGGAATCGGGTTCGCCTGTAACCCGGCTAACGGTCCTTCTTCAGACGGAATATTATGAATATAGCGACTTACTTCATCAATTTTTTCTTCGAGAGAAGGCGCATCATGAATGTTTCGTTGTAACGCCTGTGTGGATTTCGGCAACCCGCCCGGTGCGCGTCCGATTCCCAAATCTACGCGACCCGGTGCAAGAGAGGACAGCACATTAAAGTTTTCAGCTACTTTATAAGGGCTGTAATGCTGAAGCATCACTCCACCAGAACCGACTTTAATACGCTCAGTGCGTGCCAGCAAATGGGAAATGAGTACCTCTGGCGAAGAGCCTGCAACCTGCTCGGAATCGTGATGCTCTGATACCCAGAAGCGCGTAAATCCCAATTCCTCTACACGCTGTGCTAGCTTAATCGTATTACGAAGGGCCTGCGCTGCCGTTTCCCCCTCGTGTATAGGGCTTTGATCCAATACTCCGATTTTAATACTCATGTCTCCCTCTCCCGTCTAAATTGAATAGTTATATTCCGGTGTAATCCGTTTCAGAAATTGTTTGGTACGTTCCTCTTTGGGGTGGTTAAAAATGTCGTCCGGTGTGCCTTCCTCGATAATATGACCGCCATCCATAAATACCACATGATTTGAAACATCGCGCGCAAAGCCCATTTCATGTGTAACGACAATCATCGTAATGCCTTCCTTTGCAATCTTGCGGATCACCGACAGCACCTCACCCACCAATTCAGGGTCCAGCGCCGAAGTCGGCTCATCGAACAAAATCACTTCCGGGTTCAGCGCCAAAGCACGTGCTATGCCGACACGCTGCTGCTGCCCGCCAGACAGCTGGCTTGGATAATGATTCAGCTTTTCACCCAGACCGACCTTTTCCAGCACTTCAATGCTGATTTTTTTCGCTTCCTCCTGCTTGACCTTGCGGACAACGACAAGTCCTTCCATGACATTTTCCAGTGCTGTTTTATGCTTGAACAAATTGTATTGCTGGAAAACCATAGCTGTCTTTTGACGTAGAGCCAAAACATCCTTCTTCGCAGGTCGCTTGCAGTTCACTGTAAAATCGCCAATGCTAACTTCCCCATCATTCGGCTTTTCCAGATAATTAATGCAGCGTAGCAGAGTCGTTTTACCTGAACCGCTCGGGCCTAAAATAACGACGACCTCGCCTTTGTTCACGGTCAAATCAATGCCTTTGAGCACTTCATGTTTGCCGAACGACTTCGTAATATTTTGCAGACGGATCATGATGCTCGACCTCCATTAAACACATTGATTTTTTTCTCCACCAAGCCGGATATTCGTTCAATCAGTACCGTCAAGCCCCAAAATAGCAGTGCAGCTGCAATATATACCTCTAAATATTTCCAGTTGGTAGATGCCAGAATCTCAGCCTGTGCCTGGATTTCTGTGACCGAAACCGTGAAGGCCAAGGTAGAGCCATGAAGCATCCCAATAACGGAATTCGTCAGGTTTGGCAAACTCACCACGAACGCCTGCGGAAATACAATCCGTCTTAGCACTTGCCACGTCGTCATACCGACGGCATAAGCCGCCTCGATTTGTCCCTTGTTGACCGATTGAATTCCAGAACGGACGACCTCAGACATATATGCGCCACTGGTAATGGAAAACGAAATGAGTGCAAATACCATATAAGGAACATCTTTGGATTGCAGCGGCCAGCCGAAATGCTTCGCTCCCGCATCAATCAACAAAGGCAAACTGAAATAAATAAGCAGCAAATGCATCAGCATCGGTGTGCCACGGATAAAGGTAACGTAACCGTGAGAAATCTGGGACAACACAGGAACCTTATAGATTCGCGCCAGCGCCGTTATAATACCGATGACCAACCCTGCCAGTACGGAAACCACCGTAATAATTAAGGTGTTGGGCAACGCGGAGAACAACCCTAAAAAGGCAGTATATATAAAGCCAAAATCCAGACTCATATGCCTTTACCTCCTTTACTAAGACGGGGACTTCTCAGGTAACGCACCACAAAGCTTTTTCGTTTTTCGGGTTCTTTCTGCACTGCATCCCGATGCTCATGCCGGAGAAGCGTATTTTCCAGCACCTTGAACAATTTTTGTAAAATCAGACTGATCACCAGATAGATAAGGGATAACGCGATATAGGTTTCAACAAAATGTTGGGTAGCCGACCCTAATGTCTGTGATTTCCCTGTCATCTCCATCGCTCCGATCGTAAATGCCAGCGAAGTATCCTTCAGATTGCCAATCACCAGATTGGAAAATACCGGAACCACGACAGCCAGCGCTTGCGGCATAATGATACGTGTAAAGGTCTGATAGCCTGACATGCCGACGGACTGTGCAGCCTCGATTTGTCCCCGATCTACAGCCTCTACTCCTGACCTGATAATTTCGGAAATAAAGGCTCCACTATTGAGCGCGTAGGTTGCTACGGCAAACCACAGCACATCCCATCTGGAGGAATTGATATCCACCAGCTTTAGTAGCTCCGGCAGGCCGTAATACACCAGAAACAATTGGATTAGAATAGGTGTTCCGCGAAAAAAGGAAACATACACTTGAGAAACACGTTTGAGAAATGGAATGTTATACATGCGAGGCAGCGCAACCAACAGACCAATGATAAGCCCCAATACAAGCGAGCTTGCCACAATAAACAAGGTGATGTGTAAGTAAGACAGCATTTTCGGGATAAAGCTAAAAACATAGTCAATATTGAACTCTCTGCTCATATGCCTGCCTCCTTTCTATACATCAGCGGCCAGAATACATAGAGTACCCTGACCGCTGAAATGTCCACGTCTATCCTTACTTCTTACTGCTGCTACCTTCCTTCTTCACATCTTCCAGAGACTTAGTGAAATCCTCTCCAAGCCATTTAATGCTCAGCTTCGACAGCGTACCGTCGTCCTTCACTTCCTGAATGGCTTTGTCGAGGTCATCCGCCAACCCTTGCTCATTTTTGTTCAGTACATACAATACATCCGATTGAGTCAAAGGATCACCAACGGTTTTCAGAGCTACTTCTCCTTTTTCATCGGTGTTAAAACGGTTCGCAAAGTCTGTCGTAACGGTAGCATCTATACGGCCGCTCGTAATTTGTTGCACCGTATCATTGGCTGCACCACTCGTATAAACGATATTTAGGGCATCTCCGTGGGTTTTGTTATACTCTTTCAGCACATACGCCGCATTACTGGTTGGGCTGGTGAGTACCTTTTTCCCTTTCAAATCATCAATTGAATGAATGGTATTGTTATCCTTCGCTACAGCGACTCTGTTCAGAAAAATGCTATACGGATTTTTGTTGAACAGATACTTGGCCTCGCGCTCCGGGTTTTTTTCCATTTGATGCGATACCAGATCAATCTTGCCGGCATCGAGACTTAGCAGCAAATTTCCAAAGTCCATCGTTTTGAATTCAAATTTGTATTGAGGCAGGCGCTTGTCCAGCTCCTTAATCAGCTCCACATCAAAACCTGTTAAATTTCCGTTTTCGTCAATAAAGCATACATTTTTGAATTGAGTACCTGTGCCTACGATAATTTTCTTCACGTCTCCGCTTGAACCTGACGCGCTAGACGCGTTATCTGAGGAACCGCAGCCTGCCAACACCAGGATGATTGCCATAACAGACAATATTGCAAACCACTTTTTCATATGAATCCCCCTCATCTCTTTGTATATCAGCAGTTTGCGACATACATGGTAGCTACAACATCCAATAATTAATAATTCCTATAAGTTTAATTGGTTTTAGGATGTGATTAATTTAACACCTGGAAACCTATACGTCAATCCATCAAGCCATAGAACTTTTCTATAACAAAACAGCACCCCGGAAACCTTCTGTCAGTGCATCTGCAAAATCCGAGGTCACTGCACAGTCTTCTTTGGTCGCTATTATGCTAATCTGCATCGACACCCCAGCTACCTCTGGAACATGGACACGGAACAGTTTCTGATCTTTTACTTCACGGTTCACACAGACATCCGGCAAAAAGGCAATACCCGCTGCTTCCAATACCAGCTTTTTGGCCGTGACCACATTGTCTACCTGAAAAGCAATGTCCGGTGGCTGCTCCAGTGATTCAAAAGCGCGATGAATTCTCATCCAATCTAGTGATCCGCATTCGAAAAACACCAGTGTTTCACGTTGAATATCCTGTATGCTGGCCTTTCCTGTCTTCATAAACGGATGGCCGTCGTATACATACAGGGAAATCGGATCTTCATAAAAAGCAAGCGTACGGATAGCCGGATGCATCACTTTACGGACAAAACTAATGTCTACCTCACGGTTCAACAGTTTATGTACCAGTTGATCCGTCGTAGCCGTCACAATTTTGTAGTTAACCTCTGGATAACGGGCACGAAGCTGCTTTAATATTTCAGGAATGATGTAGTTCGACACCAATATCGTGCAACCAATTCGAATTTGCTGAGGGGCTTTCTTACGCTGTTGGAGCTTTTGTTTCCCTTTTTGCAGCACCTGAAGCATCTGCTCCGCATAAGGAAGAAACTTTCGTCCATCCTCCGTCAGAACCGTTTGCTTGCTTTGGCGGTCGAACAACTTGCATTCTAGCTCGCGCTCTAGCGTCTGAATCCGGGCTGTAACAGAGGGCTGGGACAAGAACAAGGCTTCTGCAGCCTTATTAAAGCTCCCATAATGATTCACGTATACAAAGGCTTCCATATTCTCGATATTCATACGCAAGTCCCCCAGTAAGTTTTATATACATTTATCCAATAAGTTAACTTGGTTTTTTGTATCATAAAACTCACTGAACGACCTGTCAATGGAAATATTGAAAATATTTATAATTTTAATAGCTCATTTAGTTCTTTAACAGAACGTTCCAACCGTGCAACCAATTCTTCCGACAACCCGTATGCTCCATCTGGCAGACGTTCGACCCACTGATCCACTGCATACACCCCGCCAAGAATATGTCTTCCGCCCAGTGCATTAATAACCGGCTTCAAGGCATAGTCAATGACCAGCAGGTGAGCCAGTGTACCTCCGATAAATAAAGGCAAGACTGGTTTCCCTCTTAGCCCCTCCTGCGGAACCAAATCCAGGAATATTTTCAATAGCCCTGAATAGGACGCCTTATAGACTGGAGAAGCCACAATAACGGCATCCGCTGCTGCAATCAATGCAAGTGATGCTGTGACGTCGGGGCTGTTAAAGTTAGCTGTGACCAGATCCTCCGCTGGCAAGTCGACCACATTCAGTAATGTGACCTCCGCTCCAGCCTGCTGCAACTGCTCCGTTGTATAGTTAATCAAGCCGTATAAACGGGATTGTGTAGACGGACTGCCTGATAGGATGACAACCTTGGACATATTTTTCCCTCCTTCTGTTATGCGTCAACCTTCACTTTGGATCTGGCTGCTGTATAGCGGTTCTCAGGAATAGGCACGCCCAGGTTTTCACGTAGTGTGCTAAATTCATAATCCTGACGGTAAATACCGCGTTCCTGCAAAATAGGCACAACCAGATTGACGAAGTCATGCAGACCCGATGGCACATCAGAACCAATAATGAATCCGTCTGCCCCTTTTCTTTCGAACCACTCCTGCACTCGATCCGCTACTTGCTCAGCGGTTCCGATAAAAGAGGTTCTCGGTGTAGCTGAACGCAATGCAACCTCGCGTAAGGTCAAATTTTGTTCCTTGGCTACTCGTTTAATTTTATCTGTACCGCTGCGGAACGCATTGCTGCCAATACCATCAAGCTCAGGGAATGGCTCATCCAGCGGATATTGTGAGAAATCATGATGATCGAAGAAACGTCCCAAATATTTTAACGCAGCCTCAATCGTCACCAGATTCGTGATCTCTTCATACTTACGTTCTGCTTCCTCCGTCGTGCTGCCAATAATCGGCGAAATGCCCGGCAAAATGACAATATCCTCTTCGGATCTACCATAACGTACCGCACGTTCTTTCACATCACGATAAAACTGCTGCGCTTCCTCTAACGTTTCATGTCCTGTAAATACAGCATCCGCTTCCTTGGCGGCCAGGTTTTTGCCATCCTCCGAGGAACCTGCCTGGAAAATAACCGGCTGTCCCTGCTTGGATCGTCCAATGTTCAGCGGACCCTGCACAGAGAAAAACTCGCCTTTATGATTCAATGTATGCAGCTTTTCAGGATCAAAGAATACGCCGGCTTCCTTATCACGAACGAACGCATCCTCTTCCCACGAGTCCCACAGTCCTTTGGTAACCTGTAAATATTCCTCTGCAATTTTATAGCGCTGCGGATGCGACGGGTGCTCGCCTTTACTAAAGTTAAGGGCAGAGCCTTCCAGCGGGGAAGTCACCACATTCCAGCCTGCACGACCTCCGCTTATATGATCAATGGAAGAAAACTGGCGTGCTACCGTGAACGGTTCGCTATAGGAAGTCGACAGTGTGCCGACCAGTCCGATATGCTTCGTCACCCCAGCCAAAGCGGACAAAATCGTAATTGGTTCAAAACGGTTCAGAAAGTGGGGAATGGATTTTTCGTTAATGAACAGGCCATCTGCGATAAATACGAGGTCAAACTTCCCTTCCTCTGCCTTTTGCGCCTGCGTTTTATAAAATTCAAAGTTAACACTCGCATCCGCAGGTACTTCAGGGTGACGCCAAGTCGTCATGCTTCCCCCAACACCGTGAATAATCGCACCAAATTTAATTTGTCTATTCTTAGCCATAACTCTTCCACCTCTCTTGAAAATAATGATTTCCCGTCGGCTTATACCACTTGATTGTAACTTTCCAGCACTTTACCCAACTCTTCCAGATTTGGGTTGAGCAGTGCTTCATATTTGTTATCGCCGCCTACCTCGACGACAGGGACATAACGAATACCATATTTGGTCTCCAGCACGTCACGCAGCGCATCATTTCCGTCCACTTGGATATTTTCATACGGCTGATTTTGGGATTCCAGGTACGATTTGATCTCTCCACAAAAATGACAGCCGGTTTTGCTCCACAATACAACTTTAGGTTTGGACGACATATACATACCTCCGTGAGCTTAATGTTTATAATTCCGATGAATTAAATAAGAATTATATTTATAATGTATCCTCCCCCCTCCTTTCCGTCAATCGTTTGTTCAATAGAGAATGATAATTCATCGATAGAAAATTTTAATTTTATATCGTATTTCATCGCTTATTGGCAGCTTGGTTATTAAAATTTAGGGGAATTGGAGTTTAAATGTGCCTTGACGCGGATATCCTTGGAATAGTAGCGCCCTTGTGGCGAAATGAAATGAGGTTGAGCAAATGCAGGATTGGGCCGAGGTTGCTATACGCACATTAATGGCTGTCGCTATATTATTTTTAATCACCAAAATTCTTGGAAAACGTCAGGTATCCCAGCTTTCCTTGTTCGAATATATAACAGGAATCACGATAGGTAACCTGGCTGCTACCATTCCTATGGAGCGTGAATCCACCTGGTACCTAGGCCTCATAGCCTTGTCAGTATGGGTACTGACAACACTTGGCATTGAATTTTTGCAAATTAAAAGCAAGAAAATCAGAGATATAACAGATGGAAAGACGACAATCCTGATCAAAGACGGCAAAATTTTAGAGGATAATATGAAAAAGGAGCGGCTTACCTTGGATGAACTCATGGAACAGTTGCGGAGCAAAAATGCATTCAAGGTAGCAGACGTAGAATTTGCCATTATGGAGACCAGTGGTGCGATCAACGTGCTGCTGACCAAAGACAAGCAGGCAGTGACGCTTAAAGATCTCAATATGCTGCAGCTGCCGGAGAAGGAACCAACAGCCATTATTATGGATGGACAAGTTATGGAGCAGCAAATGGCATACATGGGAATTACGCAACAATGGCTGGATGCTAAGCTAAAGGAAAAGAGCCTAACGGTCAAAGATGTGTTTTTCGCACAGGTGGACCCACAAGGGGAACTGTACATTGACCAATATAGTGATAATGTACAGCTAAGCAAGGTGCAGGATTCGAATCAAGCCGTGCTGACTTTGCTGGAACAATGCACAACGGAGTTGCAAAAACTCGCATCTGGTTCCAGTGAGCAACAAAGAAAACAGCTATATGAGCAATGCTCACAAAGCTTGAAAGAAGCTATACAGGAGATGCAGCCGGTAAATACATCTAAGTCCTGAGCACATACGCATATGCCATAAGAGTAGAAGCGGAACTAAAAAGGAGCATCCTTCAGCCGTTTATGGCTTTGAAGACGCTCCTTTTTAACTTACTGTGCCGGTGTACATTTCACAGTTGCTGCCTTTCATTACTTTCTGGCGCAGCGGCAGCATAACTGTAAATACCGTTCCTTCTCCCACCTTGCTGGATACAGAGATAGAGCCAGTATGCATCTCTGTTATTTTATAAGCAATGGACAGTCCCAAGCCACTGCCTCCTGCAGTTCGGGCCCGTGACTGGTCTGCTTTATAAAATCGTTCAAAAATGCGCTGCTGATCCTGTTCGTTGATGCCCTGTCCCGTATCCGCAATGCAGATAACCGCCTGATCACCGTTACTTGAAAGAGAAACAGATATGCTTCCACCCTGCGGTGTAAATTTAATGGCATTGTGAAGAAGATTCACCCAAACCTGGCCCATCAGATCCTCGTCTGCGTTGACCTCAACTATATCCACCTCAACAGTCATCTCGATTTTTTTAGCCTCCCATTGCGGTTCGCAGGCGAGAATAAGCGAAATCAGCTGCTTGTCCAGCCGATAAAGGGACGGACGAAACGGATGCCGCTCCGAATCCAGAATCGCCAACTTCATGAGATTATCGCTTAGCTTGGATAGACGAATACACTCCGTCTCGATGATCGTCAAATACCGATCTCGCTGCTCACGATTCAGATTCTCGTCCTTGAGCGCTTTGGCGAATCCGATTATCGAGGTCAGCGGTGAGCCGATTTCATGGGATACGTTCGAAATAAACTCCTCCCGTAGCTTTTCCATAGCCTTCAGATTTGCAGCCATATCATTGATGCTGTCCACCAACTGTACATAAGGATGCGGCCTCCGATGTTTTCCGTTCCGCCCGCCGAGGTCCCAATCCAGGTTAATGTGAAAGTCTCCTTGCGAAATACGTTTTAAAGCATCGATCATTTCGGTAAAAGCGTGCTGTTCTCTAGGCTGGAAGAAACGCCTTACCGTCATACTGATAATACCGAAGAAGAAAAAGCCTAGCGTCGTATTCATAAGAAAGACGAACAAACCATGGGGAGCCCATGACATGTGCGAATAGATCGCCTCCATAATAAAGTACGCGGTAGCCCAGCTAAGATATAGCACCAATACTACCAGCAGGACTCTCGCAAGAATATGGAGTAACCCCGGTTCCCTCTTCATTGCCGTACCTCCAGCCGATAACCCAATCCCCGGATCGTACTGATCCGGAAGGAGTGGCTTGCCTCCGGAAATCGTTCCCGAAGGCGTTTGATATGGACATCAACCGTTCTTTCGTCTCCCTCATAATCATAACCCCAGATCTGTTCGATCAGCTGGTCGCGGGTAAAGGTTTTGCCAGGATAGCTGGCCAGCTTGAAGAGCAGCTCAAATTCTTTGAGCGGCAGGGTAATCTCCTTCTCTCCAGCCCGACACTCAAATGTATCGCTGCGCAGGACAAGATCTCCGACAGTTACTGATTTTGAAGCCATGATACAATAACGTTTTAATAAAGCCTTCACACGTGCGACAAGCACCATGGGGTCGAATGGCTTGACAAGATAGTCGTCCGTTCCGAGCGCGAAACCTTTCACGATCTGTGACGTCTCGCCTTTAGCTGTAAGCATAAGCAGCGGCAGGTCGGTTTGCTCTCGCAGCTTACGACACAGCTCCCAACCATCCATTCCCGGCATCATGATATCAAGAACAAGCAAATCGACCTTGATTTGATCAAAAATGCGCATCGCGTCCAAACCATCCACCGCCTCGACTACCTCCAGACCTTCCATTCTCAAAAAGTGTCCGACCAGTTCACGAATATGCGGATCATCATCAACGACCAATACACGCGTCATTTCAATCCCCCCCTAACTAACTCTGCCTTAAATCTCTCGTCCTCGTCAAGAAGACTGCCATCTTATGCTTTACGCATATAAGCACGCACCGTAAGCGGCGCGAAGATCGCTACAATGACTGTAGCGCCAAGTAGGGAGATCGCCAGTTCCCCGCCAATCGTTCCCGTATTCGCAAGCTCTCTGACTGCGTTCACAAGATGTGAAATCGGGTTGGCGTTCACAAACCACTGCAGCCAACCAGGCATTGTGCCGACAGGCACAAATGCGTTGGAAACAAAAGTGAGCGGAAACAGAACAATCATGGAGATGCCCTGTACACTAGAAGCAGTGCGGGCAATCACGCCAAAGAAGGCAAAAATCCAGCTGACTGCCCAGGAACACACAATGACCAGAAGCGCGGCGATAGCTACACTCAGCAGTCCTCCCCCTGGCTGATACCCCAAAATATACCCCATGGCGAAGGTAAGTACAGTTGCAATAGTATACCGGATACTGTCAGCTAGAAGAGCTCCAGCCAAAGGCGCAATACGTGCGATTGGGAGTGACTTGAACCTGTCGAACACTCCTTTGTCCATATCCTCACGTAGTTGGACGCCGGTAACGACGGAGGTCGAGATCACAGTCTGCACGAGGATGCCTGGAATAATAACCGGCAAATAATGCTGCACGTCTCCTGAGATGGCGCCGCCAAAGATATAGGTAAACATAAGGGTAAAAATGATCGGCTGGAGCGTGACATCAAACAATTGCTCGGGAGTATGCCGGATCTTCAGAATGCCTCGGTAGGCCATCGTCATAGAATTGGAGAACGCTTGCCTGAAACTCACAGACTTCTTCAATGTGCGATCAGTACCTGTCATAACAGTAGTACTCTTCATGCTCTCGCCCCCTCCATAGCATGCGCTCCTTGGGACGTCTGCTGCTTGTTTACTTGTGCTCCATGACCAGTGATGGACAAAAACACCTCGTCAAGCGTCGGCTTTTGCACACTCATCTCTGCTAGGCGAATCTCTCCAGTACGGAGGGCAATCAGCAGGTCCGTTACCCGATCTGCATTGGCCATCGGAGAAATAATCTTTCCAGCTTCCATTGACACGCTGGACTTGACTGAAAGCACCTGTTCAACGATCTGAACAGCTCTCTCAATGTCCTGTTGATTTTGCACTTTGAGTTGCAGAGTCGACGCTCCTACTGCCGCTTTCAGTTCATCCACCGTACCCTCAGCGACTACCCGACCATGATCGATCACCGCGATTCGGTCAGCAAGTTGATCCGCCTCGTCGAGGTACTGGGTTGTGAGCAGTACGGTGGAACCGGTCTTGACCAGACGCCGGATCGTGTCCCACATCTGGACACGCGTGCGCGGGTCTAATCCGGTGGTCGGCTCATCCAAGAAGATTAGCGGCGGCTTGGCAATGAGACTTGCGGCCAAATCCAGCCGGCGGCGCATACCTCCCGAGAAATGCTTTAGCGGTCGTTTGGCCGCTTCGGCCAAGCCAAATTCCTCCAGCAGCTCCGCTGCCTTATGACGCGCCTCGGCACGTCCCAGTCCAAGTAGCCTGGAGAAGATGATCAGGTTCTCGGTAGCGCTAAGCGACTCATCGACCGATGCGTACTGGCCTGTCACCCCGATCAATTGACGCACAACCTGCGGTTCCTTTACTGCATCGTGCCCGAAGATACGGGCCGATCCCCTATCAGGTCGCAATAATGTTGACAGCATTCGGATGGTAGTCGTTTTGCCTGCTCCATTAGGACCGAGCACCCCGTAGATCGTGCCAGCACGTACATTCAAATCGACACCGTCAACTGCATGCTTATCACCAAAAGCTTTAACGAGTCCCCTTGCTTCAATGGCCAAGGTCTCTTTTCTGTCTGTATAATCCACATTCATATCCTCCTATACGGTTTCTATAGAGAGGATAACCCACGTTTATGAACTGAATATGAATAGAACCGTTTACGGTTTCCAAAATTGATGATAATTTCTTTCTGACAGAGAAGCCAAAGAAGTCCCTATATGGGACTTCTTTGGCTTCATCTCATGGATGTCCTTTTAATGAATAATGGAAAACCTTTATTTCAAGATTCGGCTTCATGCTAAGCACTAACTTGGATATTGAACCTATTTACACTGTAAAAAAATAATCTCGTTCTACCTTGCTCACTCTTAAACCAAATGTTTTATACCACTCGGATTTCCCTTTTTCCTGCGCTACCTTGTGCAGCTCGTTATGTTTCCAATTTTTTATAGCGTCCAGAGACTCCCAATAGGAAACTGTAATGCCTACTCCATTGTGGTCACGAACACTTTCCACACCTAGAAAACCTGGCTGTTGGGCAGCCAGTTCCACCATTTTGTCTCCCATTACTCCGTACCCGCTATCTCCTTCCGTACGTTCAGAAGTAAAGATAGCCGCATAATAGGGCGGACGAGGAGTTTTAGCAATTGAATTCATATGACCCTCCTAAAACAAAATTAAATAACCTTTCTTTAATTTGATTATAATCATAAATATTAAATAAAAAAAATGAATATATCAGATATGATACATGAATATATTTCATAAAAAATAGGAGTGAACACGAATTTGTTTAAATATAAAATTTTTCTTTGCGTAGTTGAAATGGGAGGTTTCACAAAGGCCGGGGAAGTTTTAAATCTTACACAATCAGCAATCAGCCATGCGATCTCTGGATTGGAACATGAACTAGGGCTGACTCTTCTGATCCGAGGTCGTTCAGGCATCCGATTGACCAATAACGGGGAAAGATTAATGAAGCGATTTAGAGAGATTGTACAAATGGACGAAAAGCTCTACCAAGAGGTAGCTTTAATTAAAGGATTGGAAATCGGAACCGTAAAGATCGGCACATTTTCAAGCGTCTCTATTCATTGGCTGCCCCGTATTCTAAAAAAATTCAATGAGCAGTTTCCTCTTATTGAGATAAAACTGCTCGATGGGAACTACCATGAAATTGAGAGCTGGATAGTCAGTGGGGAAGCTGATTTCGGCTTTGTGAACCTACCCACGTTAGACGCATTAGAGGCATTGCCATTAAAAGAAGAAAGCATGCTTTGTCTACTTTCCTTCCGATCATATTCTTGGAAAGCAAGCCTCAATTCGAGTAGAACAGCTCAGAGATGAGCCTTTCATTATGCCTGTTGCAGGCTGTGACACGGATGTAAGAAATATTTTTTCACAGCATAATATGTCACCTAAAATCAAATATGAATTAGAAGATGACCATGCGATTATGGCTATGGTGCAGAATGGCCTAGGCGTGAGTATTCTTCCTGAAATGATCCTGTCTCACATTCCTTACGACATCTCTATTCGACCTTTGGACGAAAGGCATTCCCGTACTATCGGTATCGCTACCGCTTCCTTAAAAAATGTTTCTCCAGCCGCTAAAAAATGTATGGACTTTATTACTGAATGGATCAACTAGCTTCATCATGTCGGCCAAGGAAGCGGATTCTCAAAACTGGACCAGTCCATATCCATTTCGTTATCGTTCAGTAGGCATTCATCTAGCTCTTCTTCCAAGTCCGGTCGATTCATTCCGATTCCTATCATGACGATTTCGTTCATGCGGTCGCCCCATTGTTCATCCCAATGGTCCAGAGCCTCAGGATCGGCTGCCACGATCTCCTGCCGTTCTTCTTCAGATAACGAAGCAAGCCAGCTTCCCGCAGGGCCAAATTGAATAGATGGTCCTGCCTGGCTAATACTCGCTGCCCAATCCTGCGGGGTTGCAATCCAGGCCAAACCTTTGGCGCGAACGACCTCCTCCGGCCAGTAGCTCATAAATTCAGCCAATCTCGCAGGATGAAATGGTCTTCTACGGCGATATACAAAGGAATTGATCCCATATTCGTCTGTTTCCGGTGTATGGCTTTCAAGCTCCAGCTCCCGAATCCATCCAGCGGATTGACTAGCTTTGTCAAAATTGAACAGCCCTGTATTCAAAATGTCCGAAGGAGCGACCTTTCCCTTAGAAGTTCGAATGATTCGGGCTTCAGGCTGTAATCTCCGCAGCACACCCTCCAGCTTGTCTAGCTCCACAGGCTGAACCAGATCGCACTTATTCAAAATCAATACATCACAGGCTTCAATCTGGTCAATCAGCAAGTCCGAGATATCACGCGTGTCGTCTTCACCAGTAGCCTGCCTACGATCCAGTAGCGTTTCTCCTGATTCAAAATCATGCCAGAAACGGTTCGCATCAACAACGGTCACCATGCAATCCAGTTTTGCCAGCGAAGCCAAATCAATTCCAGTTCCTTCATCGGCGTACGTAAAGGTTTGAGCAATTGGCACAGGTTCACTGATGCCTGTAGATTCGATTAAAATATAATCAAACTCGCCTTGTTCCGTCAGCTTCTTGACCTCCAGTAATAAATCTTCACGCAATGTGCAGCAAATACAACCATTAGACAACTGGACCAGTTTTTCTTCTGTTCTGGACAAGCCGCCCTCTTTTTTAACCAGCTCGGCATCTATATTCACTTCACTCATGTCATTGACGATGACTGCCACTTTCATTCCGTCCCGATTGTTTAATACATGATTCAAAATCGTTGTTTTTCCTGCACCCAAATATCCGCTCAACACGGTTACCGGTATTGGTTTCTTATTCATCGCTGGTACGCTCCCTTGAATATTAGCTTTTCATTTTTTAAATCGTAATAATTACTATTAACATCAACTTTCAGTAATATACAGCATCCCTTTTGCCTTGTCAACTGTGAAGAGACTCTTGAAATGAATGATCTATCCATTAGGTAATCGTAAAATGATGGAAGCCTGTGCGGGACGACTGATGCCTATCAATGTGTGCTCGGGATGACATTGGCCAGCTTCCCCTTCTGGTTATTGCTTTCGTTATATGGAGTTTTCAGCGCGGAAATGCCAAGTAAGGAAAAGACGGTACAGTTCGCCTTGGTGGCTGTGTTTTCAGGGGTGATCCACTCAGCAAATAATATCTAAAAAAATAGATCCCGTTTAGCGTATATTTATTCTTGCCATGGTCGTTCAAGTGTGGATCAGGCATCAGAAAAAAAGCAGCAGATCAAAGAGGAAGCTCCTGATCTGCTGCTTTTTGCCGATTATTTCTCACAAAGAATGATGCTTTATGACGAGTACGAAGTATGATTACCAAGCGTAGGCTTCTGGGGCAGGTTTTCCCGGACCGGGGAAAATCTCATTCAGCTTGGCAAGCACATCTTCGCTCAATTTGACCTCAGGTACCCGTAGAGCATCCTCTAACTGTTCTAAGGTCCGTGGTCCGATAATCGGAGCCGTTACGGCCGGATGGGACAGTACCCAAGCCAATGCAATCACGTCTTCCTTTTCACCCAGATCGCGGGACAATGCTGCAAATTGCTCCAGCTTCGCACGATTCTGCTCCACCTTTTCTTTGGCGCGTGCGCTGCGAGAACCAGTACCTGCTAACGCATTCCGTCCCAGCAGTCCGCCCGCCAGCGGGCTCCATGGAATCACACCCAGACCCAGCTCCTGAGCTGCCGGTAATACTTCAAGCTCAGCGGAACGTTCGTTCAGGTTATACAAATGCTGCTCGGATACAAGCCCCAGAAAACGTCGTGCCTTCGCTTCGGCCTGCGCCACCGCAATATGCCAGCCTGCAAAATTACTAGAACCGATATAATCAACCTGTCCGCGATCCACCACGGACTCGAATACGCCCCATAGTTCATCCCATGACACATTACGGTCAATGTGATGCATTTGATATAGCTCTACATGGTCGGTTTGAAGACGTTTCAGCGACGCGTCCAAATGACGGCGAATTTTGTAAGCAGACAAGCCTGATCCTGCATTGGGTCCGTCATGTTCATTTTTCATATCTCCGTATACCTTCGTTGCCAACACGACTTTCTCGCGTCTTCCGCCGCCCTGCTGGAACCAACGTCCGATAATTTCCTCTGTCCAACCTTTACGATCATGGCCATATACATTAGCTGTATCAAAAAAGTTAATGCCTGCATCCAGTGCGGCATCCATAATTTTAAACGCATCCTTTTCTTCGGTTTCCGGTCCGAAATTCATCGTGCCCAGACATAACCGACTAACCTTCAAGCCTGACTTTCCTAAGTATGAATACTCCATACTATCTCCCGCCTTTGCTTAAGGATTTTAAAATTCCGCAAAATGACATGCCAAAAAAGACCATACTTCGTTTATTCACCAAATCAAATTCCTTTGAAACACCTCAAAATCAATTTAAAGGGATAGCGCATGCAAAAAAGCCCCACGCACCGCCGAAGCAGCAAGCGCGAGGCCATCTCCCCTTATACTACCCGCCAAATATTAAAAGAAGTGACTTTACGATGGTTACCAGCGGAGCGGAGAATTTGAATCTGGAGAAGCGAAGCGTTCGCCTTTGCCACGGGATTCTTACCTTTTCATGTCTATCTAATCCAAAGAATCCCGTGGCAACAGCGATAGTAAGATCAAACCCTTCGCGGAGCGGCTCACTTCAACCACCGTAACTCATTCTTTTTTTTACAATCAAGGAATCAATTTCGTTTCTTTTGCTCGCTCGGCCATTTTTTTCGTATGCTTGCTGAGCGGCTTCTTAAACACCAATCCAAACAGGAAGCAAACACCGATAAATACAAACAGCATCACCACATCCCGTGTCACCGTTGAAAGCAACATCCCCCCTACTGTCTCTCGTAACAGACTAACCGCATAGGTGAATGGTACAAACGGATTCAGCGCCTGAAAGAACGGTGTACTCGTCGCAATCGGGAATGTCCCTCCTGAACTGGAGAATTGAAGCACCAGTAGGATGACTGCCAGTCCCTTGCCGATATTGCCGAACACAGAAACTAGTGTATAGGTCATCGCCGTAAACACCAGACTGATCAGCATAGAGGACAGTACAAAAGCTACTTTGGCATCCACATACGCCCCGAGCAGGAACAAGTCACCGAGAGATACGCTCAGCGCCTGAAAAATACCAATCGTGGAGAATGTCATAAGCCGTCCGAAATACACTTGGTAACTTTTAAATTGTCCTTCCGGGTCATCCACATCTACCCTAAACATCGAGACCAGTAGCATCGCACCCACCCAAATCGACAATGTAGTGTAAAAAGGTGACATCGCCGAACCATAGTTGGGGATTGGGTATATCCGTTCCTGCTTCAACGATACCGGACTGCCGAGAAAATCACTTTCCTTTTTCACATCCCCCTTGAGCAATGCAATAGCGCGTCCGAGCGCATTTTCGCCCTTAAGCTTGCGAATTGTGTCTGCAGCCTGGCGTATGGAATCCTCGGCAGCTGGAAGATCGGTCCTTACAAAATTGGCTACTTGGTGTACCGCTTTTTCAGCTTCAGGAAATTTATTTTCAATTAAATCAGCCATTTTGACAAACTGTTGTTCCGCTTTGGGCAAATCATTACGCACAAAATCTGCTGCCTGATGAATTTTATTTTTAACCGCCGGCAAATCGTTATTTACGAAGTCTGCCGCTTTGTTCACAGCATTCGTAAACTCGCCCATACGTCCCTGAATCGTCGTCGCCGCTTCATGCAGTTTTTGACGGTATTGTGGCAGATCCTGCTGGAGACGTGTTAGCTCTTGCTGACCGAATTCTGCTGCAGCCTGTGCGTCATTCAATAGCTTTTCAATATTCGGTAGCTGCTCTTGAGCTGTAGTCAGCACATTGGCAGAATTGCGGGCAACGGATTTGATCTGATCCAGCGCCTTTTGAATGGCGGGTGCATACTCCGTATCATAATTGCCCAAAATGCTGTCAATTTCGCTACTGATTTCTCCTGCCAGGCGATCAGTGTCATCCAGCAGATTTTGCGCAGGCTTTTCACCGCGCTGAATGGCATCCCCGATGCTAGTTACTGTGCTATTCAGACGACGGAAACGATCCTCCACCCCGCTCACACGGGAAATAAGTGAATCCAGAGGTTGACTTGGCAAGTATCCGTTCACACGGTTCAGCAATTGAGAAATATGATCCAGCACCCCCACGGCAGTTGTCAGCCTACCGCTGACACGATTCACCGCAGCTTGTGCTGCTTTAGGATCAAAATCCACACCACGAATGATGTCTGTAATCTGAGAAACTTCATTCGCGATTTGTTGTACCAGCTGTAAGTCTTCTTTAACTACTGTACCAATCGAATCAAGCGCACCCTCATTTTTGTCCAGAAATTCAAGTAAACCGGTTGTAAAGTCTTTGCCTGTGTCCGCTATTTTCTGTACTTCTGGCAGTGCCTTCTGGGCAGCATTAATAACTTTAAGAGCCGTTTGCGTGTCCTCTAGGGCGGTGGCCAGTGCGCTTTCTACCTTGCTGAAATTTTGATCCAGTTCAACAATTCGATTACCGGCCTTTTGAATATCAGGTAGTCTTTTTTGGATATCCAAAATAACAGTGGCTACCTTGTCCAGCTCAGGCATGTTTTTGTCAATTTTGAGCACCAGGTCACCGGCACGGTTAATTTCAGGAATTTTCTCCTTCAATGCAATGATCTTTTGTCCCTGTGCCTTTATTTTCGGCAAATTTTGCTCCAGTTCCAATGCCTGTTTGCCCAACCTTTCGATATCCGGCAATCGATTATTCAGCTCCAACACCCGGTTCTCAATGTTACGAATCGTCGGGAGCTCCTCCTCCAACTTGACTCCGGCTTCCTTCAACTTCGTCAATACTGCCTGGCTGGCAGTTTCAATAAAGTTTTGGCTAATTTGGTTTGTCAGAGAGGTTGCCCCCGAAGATGTAATTTTCGGAGCTACTGCATTAATTTTTTCATTTACGGCGTAATCAATTTCCGGCTTTTGCGGATTTTCCGTCAGCACACTTGTAATTTTCTCTGAAAAATCTTTCGGGATCAGCAGGCTGGCATAATAATCACCATTCAACACACCTTTTCGTGCTTTCGCTTCATTGACAAAAGTCCAACCCAGCTTCTTGTTATTTTGAAGGTTATGCAAAACCTCATCGCCGATATTAATCTTTTTACCATTCACTTCTGCACCCTGATCTTGGCTGGTTACTGCAATTTTAATCCCAGATGTATTCGCATACGGATCCCACATCGCTTTCAAATTCACCCATGCATAGACGGAAGGCAAAAGAATGATGCCAATGACTAATAAAGTCCCGGTCGATACTTTGAATACATTTCTCCAGTCTGTTAAGTAGATTTGCCATATCTTCCGCAACTTCATCACTCCTCGTATGTACATTAACCTGTCGTCCATTGTTGTATGCACACGTATTGTAAACGATTCGAGCGAATGAAGCCAATCCTGTTACAAAATATGTAAAAAGCGTATGACACTTATAGAGATCATACGCTTTTCAATAAAATCAATCTGCTTAAATTTGAACTCCTTCGCGGGCATAGCCAAAGTACCGTTTACCGTCCAAGCGTCAAAAGAGGTGTCTGCACTTGTAAACTCTATCGTTTGTTTCCCCGCTAATGTGTTCAGCACATCTGTTAAATGCTTAGTGGTGGTTGGGTCCAAGTTAACAGAAGTTTGTGCGTTTTGAGCTATGGCAGCGGTGGGCTGCTGTGCCCATGCAACTGGAACTGGAACTGGAGCCGTTCCCAAAAGCATGGATATTGCCGCAACTGTTGCAGTGACAGAACTCCATTTTTTCAAGGGTCGATTCCTCCTGACATCTCAATTGAGATTTTTGTCCTAACTCAAAGAAGCCCCTTAGGCCTAATTTATAGGCTCAAGGAGCTTCTTTCTTATGCATAGTTATCCATTCTTCAGCAGTCTGGCCGCCGAAAATGCTGCACCATGACGCAACTTCCGCTTTTCCAACCGTTTGTGCAGCGAACGATTATACAGAACCTGTATGACAAAATACGAGATAATGCCCAGCACCACACCGAAAATCGACATGCCGATCAGGATGTGCAAGCCTCCGTGCAGCAAGTCTCTGAATACAGACCAGTTGCCGTGAAACAGCTCCATAAAAGAATGCTCGTGAAGTCGTCCACCCCTGACATGTACCGGATAATGAGTTGGATAAATCCAAGCTCCCACTTGCTTGGCGAATGGCATCAGTACAATTGGCAAAAAGGTCAGCTTACCTACAACGTTACCCACAATGGCCGCAGGCAGCGAGCCGCCAGAGAGACGAACAATCGGATAAAAAACAAGGTATACCAGAGAAGCCGTGGAAATCACGATCATCTCCAACGCAAAGCCAATGGCGAAGCCCAAAGAAATCTTTTTAACTCCACCAGGGGCGCGCAACAGCTTGATGAAATTCAGCCGAATCGCACGCCATATATTTTGAAACATATTATACTTCTTCTTCGATTTATGAGGTTTGAGCCTTTTCGGATTGAGCTTTATCAATAGGAGGACTCCTTCAACAGTACTATTCAAGTTCAGGAATGAGTCAATACAGCTCCCATCCTTACTTATGTCTATACTGTCATTATAACCCTCAGCGTTCGAAAAGCAATGTTATTCCGCCTGTTTCGCCGTTTTAGGACAGAATTCGCTTGTTGACATCGTTTTGGAGAGGTACAATGTCCCAAATCTCAGCCGCGTACTGCTGAATCGTACAATCACTAGAAAATTTCCCAGAATGGGCCATATTCACAATAGCACGCCGAGTCCACTCCGAGGGATTCCGATACACTTGTTCAATGTGAACCTGTGTATCCACATAGGATGCGAAGTCCTTGAGCACAAAGTATTCATCATTATGATCAATCAGGGATTGATAAATGGCCTCAAATTCCCGTTCATGCCGCGTAAAAGGAGCATCGTTCACGAGTTGATCCAACACTTCACGCAGTCTTTCGTCACTGTTGGCTGTTTTGCGCGCCGAATACTGGCCGTCTCGGTAATATGCCTCGATCTGATCCACCTTCAATCCAAAAATGAACATGTTGGCATCGCCTACCATTTCATGCATTTCAACATTGGCTCCGTCCAATGTACCTATTGTGAGCGCACCGTTCATCATAAATTTCATGTTCCCTGTGCCTGAGGCTTCCTTGCCTGCCGTGGAAATCTGCTCACTGACATCCGCCGCAGGAATAATCAGCTCCGCTAGCGAGACCGAATAATTTTCAAGGAAAACGACTTTCAGCTTGTCCTTGACATCTACATCCCGATTGATCGTGTCCGCCACGTTGTTAATGAGCTTGATCGTCTGTTTGGCGAGAAAATAACCGGGGGCGGCTTTGGCTCCAAAAACAAACGTGCGTGGCGTCACATCCAGGCCAGGATTACTTTTAAGCTGACTGTATAAATGCATCACATGCAAAATGTTGAGCAGCTGTCGCTTATAACCATGCAACCGTTTGACCTGTACATCAAAAATGGAGGACGTATCCAGCCGCACGCCCTGTTTTGCAAAAACATGCTCAGCGAGCCTGACTTTATTATTTCGCTTAATCGCCTGTATCCGTTCTTTGAACGACTCGTCCCCACTGTAACGAAGCAGGTCGATGAGCTCCCTTGGACGGGTCCTCCAACGTGTACCGATGGTCTCATCGTACAAGCTTGCCAGCTCCGGGTTGGCATGTATTAGCCAGCGACGATGGGCAATCCCGTTTGTTTTATTATTAAAACGGTCAGGGTACAGCTCGTGAAACGACTTCATCTCTCGTTCCTTTAATATTTGCGTATGCAGCGCAGCTACCCCATTAACGCTGTAGCTGCCGACGATTGCCAAGTGAGCCATACGGATTTGTTCACCGTGAATAATCGCCATTTCACCAATTTTGATGTCCTGACCCGGGTAACGCTCCAGTAGCATAGCGCAATAACGTTTGTTCATTTCTTCAATGATCAAGGAAATACGAGGAAGTAGCTCTCGTACCATATTGACAGGCCATTGTTCCAGCGCCTCACTTAATATCGTATGATTTGTATATGAAACGGTTCGCGTCGTAATATCCCATGCATCGTCCCAGCCCAAGCCCTTCACGTCTATCAGAATACGCATCAGTTCCGGTATAACCAGCGTCGGATGTGTATCGTTAATGTGCAGTGCTATTTTATCGGGCAACTGGCTATAAGGTAAACGAAGCTTCTCGAACGTACGCAAAATACTTTGCAATCCGGCCGAGCACAGGAAATACTGCTGCTTCAAGCGAAGCAGCTTTCCCTCATAATTGGAGTCATCCGGATATAGAAATGCCGAGATGGATTCCACCGATCGATTGTAGTCGAGAAAGCGGTAATAACCGCCCTCGCCTCGAATCGGTCCTCGAACGGGATCAAGCGCTGATTCCGCACTCCAAATCCGCAGCGTATTCACCTGCGCTTGACCATAGCCCACCAGCGGAATATCGTAAGGGACAGCCCAGACTGTTTCGGCATCCTGTGTCTCGAATACAAGACGTCCCTCCTGTTCACGGGTTTCCACTCTTCCCCAAAAATGAACCTCGACCTTTTTGTCAGGACGGCGTTCCTCCCAGACATTCCCTTTCTGTAGCCAGTAATCCGGCAGTTCAACCTGATTTCCATCCACAATACGCTGTTCAAACAGACCATATTTATATCGGATGCCGCAGCCATGTCCTGCATAGCCAAGGGATGCCAGCGAGTCCATGAAGCAAGCCGCCAGACGGCCGAGACCACCATTGCCTAGCCCCGCGTCCGCCTCCTGTTCTTCGATTTCCTCCAGATCCCAGCCCAGTTCACCCAATGCCTGCCGAACCATATCCAGTACGCCCAAATTCAGCAGATTACTGCCCAGTAGACGACCTATCAAAAATTCCAGTGAAAAATAATAAATCTGCTTCTCTTGTCCTTCTTTGTAGGCTTGGTTCGTTTCTGCCCAATTCTTGCCGACTTGTTCACGAATCATGCCACCCAAAACCTTATATACGTCTTCCGACTGAGCCTCCTGCATCGGTTTGCCCAGCCTTCCGACCAGTTGCTCTCGAAAAGCCTGCTTAAAAGCTTCTTTATTGCTGAACAAAGTTGTACCTCCTGTTATTTCCGTTTTAATGGCTAAGTATATCCTTTAAATTACGCTATTCTTGGCAATGACATAGGGAACTCTAATGTCTCCAATCAGAGTTCGATCTGGTGAAAGCTGTACATCTTTATCTAAAACCACATTCTCCACAACTGCCCCTTTACGGATGACACATTTTTGCATAATAATCGAGTTGCTTACCCGCGCGCCCTCCTCCACCTGCACTCCACGGAAAAGAATACTGTTCTCGACCTTGCCCCCAATGGTGCAGCCATTAGCAACAAGCGAATGATCCACCTCGGCGCTGTGCGTATAACGAGTCGGGGCTTCATACTTGATTTTGGTATGCACCGGCTGATTCTGAAACAGTGCTTGATACTGCTGCTGATCCAGTAGCTTCATGCTATTTTTATAGTAGCTCTCGATAGAATTAATGACTGCATGATAACCTTCATAACGATACGCATAAATGCGCAGCCCACTTGGGTTTTTCTGGATGGCATCGCGAAAGAAATGATTATCCTGATGGGCTATGCAATGCTTCACCTGATCCAGATACAAGCCTTTGTCCATCACGAACATTTCCAGATAAATATTATGATGATCCTGCTCCTGATGAATACCAGTCACCCGTCCGTTCTCATCAATCTCCAGTCGTGCACAAGGAGCATGCTCAGATTCGAGCTGGTCTATGGGTTTATATACGAGGGTAACATCTGCATTTTTCTCCCGATGATAACGGTATACATCGTCGATATCAACCTTATTGACATGCTGAGTTCCTGCGTGAACAAGGGTTTGCCCCGATGAGCGATGAAAAAAATCCAGATTGTTGTGCACATGCTGCAAATCTCCACGTGATGCATCCGTCGGATCATTCCAGTCCGGTGGCAAAATAAACAACCCGCCCCGTCTGCGGTCTAAATCCCAAGGCCGACCTTCACCCAGATGATCCAGCAGCGAACGGTATTTGCGGCGGATAAACAGTGCAATATCATGCACCCCTGCATGCATCATGTTGGATAAGGTAAAATCAATGAGCCGATATCGACTGGCAAAGGGAACTGCGGCCCCGCACCGGAAATAGGTCAACTCCTTCAACTGATCCAGTTCGTGATCCAGGTTGATAACTCCAATGAGTCGGCTCATAGCAGACACCGTCCTTATCCGGGTTAAATTCGTGCATGAAGCTGGCTTTCCTGATCGAACAAAATAATCTCATCAGAACTATCTTCAGGTCCGATAAACGCGTTGTCTTCAATAACGATGTTCTCATTCACGATAGCCCGGTGGATACGTACATTGCGCCCAATTTTTACGTTCGGCATGATGACAGAATCGGTAATAACGCTCCCTTCACCTACTTCGACCCCATAAAATAGTACAGAATGCCTTACTTCTCCATCCACCATACAGCCTTCATTTACAATACTGTTTTTGAGAATCGCCCGTTGGGTTATATACTGGGCCGGTTGATTGGGACTGCGGGTATAGATGCGCCAGAAAGGATCGTTCAGATCCAAAGGCGGATCCTGAACCAGAAGATCCATGTTGGACTCCCACAAGCTCTGAATGGTACCTACATCCTTCCAGTACCCGGCAAACGGGTACGCATACAGCGACCGGCCATGCTGAAGCAGCAATGGAATGATATCCTTGCCAAAATCATGTGAGGATTCAGAATCGCTTGCGCTTTCCAGTAAATAGCGACGCAACACCTCCCATTTGAACAAATAAATGCCCATGGAGGCCAATGTACTTTTCGGCTGTTCAGGCTTCTCCTCGAAGTCGTATATTTTCAGATCATCATCGGCGTTCAGTATCCCAAATCGTTGGGCTTCCTGAATCGTGACATTGATGACAGAAATGGTGCAGTCTGCTTCCTTCTCCTTGTGATAGTGGAGCATTCGACTGTAGTCCATTTTATAAATGTGATCCCCTGACAGAATGAGTACATGCTCCGGGTCATACTGATCCAAGAAATGCAGGTTTCGATAAATTGCATCCGCCGTGCCCCTGTACCAGTTGTTTCCATTTTCTTTCTCGTGCGGAGGTAAAACGAACACTCCTCCATCCAGGCGATCCAAATCCCAGTCGCTGCCTACGCCGATATAGGAATGAAGCACCAACGGCTCGTATTGGGTCAATACGCCTACGGTGTCTATACCAGAATGAGTGCAATTGCTGAGAGGGAAATCAATAATGCGGTAAGTCCCTCCAAAAAACACTGCCGGTTTGGCTAGTGTACGGGTAAGTCCTTTGAGTCTTTTGCCTTGTCCGCCGGCGAGCAGCATGGCAACCACTTCCTTCTTTCTCATAACAAAGACCTCCCTGTCATGTGCGTCTGAAGCAATTGTGGCGGGATATTTGATAATATCCATTAAACATGAAAAGACAGTCGTAATCGTTTCATTGGCGAAGGAACGGGTAAGATGTGATGGAGAAGGGTAAAATCATAGTTATGCGGAACGAGTGCAAGGAATCACTAAATCGTAAAATCCCGTTCATCTTTTCACATTTTGGATACTTTTAAAGTATTCGTGTATGACAACATGATCATAAGGAGGCGTTATTCATGAAGAATAAAAAATGGGTGGTAGCAGCATTGGGAATGGGTGTTACGTATCTGATGAAAAATAAAGGGGCACGCGATAAGGTATTGAATAAAGTACAGACCATTGTCAATCGTGCGAAAACATCTGCAAAATCGTAGAATGTTAAAGGTAGAAAAAGCGAGCCTCTCTGAATCATGGTTCAGGGAGGCTTTGCTCTGACTTTTTTCTGCGTCTACGAACAAAATATGGTTCGAGGCTGTATCCGTAGACGGTCAGGCATTCTCCTTATGTTCTTCTACTTCCATGATATGTTCAACGGTAAAGGTTCGATGCGTCCATTCGGAAGAACGGTAAGCCTCTAGGAGACCAAAGGTACGAATTTTCTCCTTGTCCACCTGCTTAAAGGTATGAGTAATCCCTACCTTTCCCCTGAAAGGAAAAAAGGAAAGACCTACAGTCTGATCCGATAGCCACTCGGCCCAAACTCGCCCGCTTTCATGTCGAACAGCCGGGAAGCTTAAACCTTCAGCAAACCATTCATAATCTGCTGTAGGCGTACCCGGCTCTCGGCTGCACAAAAACAGACTCAATTCGTCGCAAAACAACATTCTCCGTACATCGGTCCGCACTTGATGGTCGAAGGTTACGCCACATGCCAGCTCCTGTTTGAGCCTCTGCCGACGCTGTTCCTCCGCCTCCTGATAAGCATGCGTAATCTGCTTGTCCTGAGCGTTTTGATGCTCGGTCCGTCCGACTAGCTCCTTGTACATCAAGCTACACAGTAACGCCGCATACATACTTCCTTGTTCGACTTCATCAATCCCAAGACGATAGAAAACAAAACGTGGACTGAGCGGAAAATCAATAAATGTATATGGTGCAGATACATGATCATTCCAGAAAGGAGCAGCGTCTAACTGTATCCAACCCCGATCATGCTCCCTTGCTGCATATACAAAATCCTGCTTATGACGTCTATTCTTGAAGGCACTCTCTTCCCATTGTGAAGCCAACTCACCCGAAATATGGGCATGGTCATGCTGCGTCGTCATGATATAAGCTTGGTCCGTTTCATAAATAACCATATGCTCTCCCCTTCCGTTCGGCGATTCGTGTGATTGTGTACAAACTCTCTGATCGAAGGCCATGGTTATGCTTACGTTTATTATATCAGGATAAGGGTAAAAAGGCAGGCAAGTTTTCCGCCTCTTTATATCTAATTACCCTTTTGATTCTGCACTCGAAACTGCTGTGGGGTCATCCCCTCCAGCTCACGAAACACTTTGTTAAAATGCTTTGCATTGTCAAAACCCACGTTAGCCGCAATTTCATAAATCTTGCCCCCTTGACACTCCAGCAGCTTTTTGGCTTCTGCAATGCGCAGCCTTTTTACATATTGAACAAAGCTAAGGCCTGTATAGGCTTTGAAAGCCTGACTAAAATACGTATAATTCAAGGATACTGAATTGGATACTACTGCCATATTTAAATCCTCGCTGTAATGAGCATGGATGTATTGGATAGCACGTGTCATGCTACCGTTTCTATCGGCGATCACACTCGCGCCAGCCAGTCTATCTTTCTCTACGCTGACAACACTATCGTCTATGAGGTGGTTCCTCTCCTTCAATTCCTCATTCAAAACTGCCAGCGCACCAAACAGCTCCTCCCTTACAATCGGCTTGAGCAAATACTCCCGTGCCCCGCAGCGAATCGCTTCGCGCGCATACTGGAACTCGTCATATCCACTGAGAATGATCACCAAAGGTCTGCGTTCCGGCTCCAGCTCGCGAATATGCTGCATCAGCATAATGCCATCCATAACAGGCATACGGATATCCGTTATCACCAACTCGGGCAAAAACTGCTTCACATGCTGCCAGGCTTCCCTTCCGTCCTTGACCAGTAAACATTCATAGAGACCGGAAAATTCCCGTTCGATCATAGCTTGAAGTCCCATTCGAATATTTTTCTCGTCATCCGCAATCAACAGCTTGGTCGTCATGGTCCGCCCCCCTCATCATGTAACGTCTAGGCAAAATTAGGGTCACTGTCGTCGATTGTCCGGGGATGCTGTCCAGTCTTATGCCATACTCTTCGCCATACTGCATACTTAAACGGCGATGTACATTATACAAACCGATTCCCCCATTCATCCCGGGCTCATGGGAATCCATATCCGTTCGCGCTAGACCAGCCATGATGGCGTTTCTTCTTTCTTCAGATATCCCCACTCCGTTATCCTGTATACGCAATTCTATGATATCCTGCTTAGAGCAGGCTTCAATCGTGATGCTGAATGGGCTTTGCAATGTACTCCAACCGTGCTTGATAGCATTTTCGACTACAGGCTGCAGCGACATTTTCAGCATCTCCAGTTCCATAAACGCCGACGATAGATGAATTTCCAATCCAATTTGGTTATCGTGGCGAATGTTCATGATGGCCACGTAATGCTGGATATGTCGGATTTCATCCCGCAACGCAACACACGACCCGGACCATTGGAGATTATAACGCATCATCGAGCCAAGGGAGGTAAGGGCATCCGACAGCGGATACTGCCGTTCTATCTCCGCCATCATTTTTAAATTTTCCAATGTATTATAGAGAAAATGGGAATCAATCTGATGCTTGAGCGCTAGCAGTTCAGCCTCCTGAGCAGCGGCCTGCTTGTGTACTGCCTCGGCAATGAGTCCGTTAATCCGACTTAGCAGACTGCGAAAATATAGAGCCAGCTCAGCCACTTCTCCCCGCCCATATACTGGAATTCTAAGCTGAAAGTCACCCTCCTGCTCTACTTTTTTCATGGATTCACGCAGTGTATGTAGCTGCTTGAGAATGAAGGCATGCAGGGTATAAGAAATGACGGACATAAACACAATCAGCATACTAATAATGAGCAGCATGGCATTGCGTTTCTGACGGAGATCACCCAGCGGACCGTCCAACGCCACCACATTTAGCAAATAGGCGTCCAACCCTTCTATATAACGATACATACCGAGATAAGGCTTATTCTCATAGGAAAAATCAAAAGCACCACCCGGTCCCTGAACCTGGGACTGAAACAGATGGTGCACATGGGACAGAGGGATGGAAATTGAATCTGATAGAGAGGAAGCTGTAGCTATATCGCTAGAAGACATTGGTTTTTCAGCGTTCCTTGCGCTGGAATCGCCGTCCAGAATGAACATTTGCCATGCACGATCACGTTGTGGGATTCCAAATACTCTAGGTGAAAACAGCTCCAGCCTCATGTTTGTTTCTACCAGACCTGCGTGTCTTCCTCCGGTAGACTGAATTTCACGCAGCAGTGCCATATACTGCACTGTCTCACTTTCCTGCCGGGATTGCCCCAGAAGTAAGCTTTTCGGCCCCTTGTACATTTCCCACCATATTTTCCCTTGTCGGAGTTGGGCCATTTTCAGCCAGGAAGCCTTAGGCAATCGTGATTCTTTGAAAATCATCGGCCATATTTCATGCGCCTGGGGATTATTGGTATACAGTCGAATGTTCTCTACATTGGGATTACTGTACAGCAAGTGCTGTAAATTTGGAAACACATTCAAGTTGAATTGGACTAGCTCATCGCTGCTTATTTCACGTTCCTCGGTCAGATAACGAAGTACGTTGCGATCTGAGATCGCAAGCTGTGCGGTTCGCTCCATAATTTCCATATTGCTATGAATATGGGCCAGCTCTGTATCCAACACATACTGATTTTGTACGGTGATGTCGTGCATGGTATTCTCGTACAGTTGGTGAAAGGTATATAGCGAGAATAATACCACCGGGATTAAAATGACTCCGATATACGCGACAATGAGCTTAACTTGAAGGGAGCAACCGCCAAGCCGATCGGCCGTACCCTTCATCCACTGCCATATAGTGCGGCGCAGCAGGCTCTTCATCTGTGAACGTGCACGGCCTGGCATGAAATCACATCCTTAGGGGTTCAATAGATTAAAGCATTGAATTAGATCATTTGGTGAACTGTTCAATTTTCTTAAGGTTTTCCTCATAGGCTTTTTGCTGATAGACCATAACTTTGTCATATCCTACTTTTCTGCGGTCTTCCAAAAAGCGAGCAAACAGCTGGTCGAATTCCTCATCTGAGGAAGCCAGCAGCAGCTTCGGCAATGTCCTGCCCCAAATTTTATCTATCTGGCCTGACGCAATGCCCTCTGCCGAAGTTCCGGTCGGTTTAATATTGTCATATTGGGAGAAGCCTTTCGTCTTGCCTTTCGTCCAATCCTCTGGCTGCTTATACGGCTCGACGCTGGGCGGCGCCCACTGCAAATTCATATTCGTATCCATCAGCATCCAGAAGGTGAAGGAGGCGCCATATTTTTTATCAAAAGCAGAACGATCCTTGTTCAGCAGCTCCTGTACCTCCGGCTTGAAGGCTGGCCGACCGTTGACCATGTCCCATAGCTTGCCCTGCTCCCCCAGATACAGGTCACGATTTCCTTCCTCGCTAATCAGATAAGTCAGAAATTCAATAGCTCGCTCCTTGTCTTTGACATCCTTCGAAATAAGCGTCACCGTCCAGCCGGAAATACCCGGCCCGGCCAGCGTCGGCGGGTCCAGCTTACTGTTCGAAGGTCCATCCACCGCGATATAGACGGAGTTCGGGTCCTTCGCATATAACAGTACCTGTTGAGTGGCAAAGTCAGAACGCTGATATAGCATGGCAAAATATCGGCCCTGTGCCACCTTTTCCTCCATTTGCGGACGTTTGTCGATAAATACGTCCTTGGCGATCAGGCCCTGCTCATTTGCTTGACGGAATGTTTTGAGCCAGCGAATATACTCTTTGTCCGAACGACGATCGTATAGCTTGCCGTCCTTTTCATGAGGAATGGCTAGAAAATTGAGTAAATAGTCTTCAAAAGAATAATTTCCGTTATCTGTAAATTCGTGAAATCCTATCGGGATAAGAGGCTGACCGTTCACCTCCGGAAATTTCTCTTTCACTTTTTGAAGCGCTTTCAAAAATCCTTCTGGTGTCCTCATATCTGGTTTGCCGATCGCCTCGTACATATCCTTCCGAACCATAAACGTCTGGTTGGACACAAAATTTTGGCCGTAATTTTGATAATCCTGTGGCGAAGAAGAAGCGTTAGGATACCCGTATACATTCCCGTCCGTTTGGCGATACCAGGACATTTTCGCCGGATCAGCTATTTTAATCAGATACGGATCGTATTTCTCGGCCAGCTTGTTGAGCGGAAGCACCAGCTTACCCTCGATCATTTTTTTGACCGCGTCCTCTCCCCAACCCAGCGTGACAAAATCAGGCAGCTTGCCGGAGGCCAGCATGGTATTGAGCTTTTCATTTTCATTCCCTGCGGGTACGATAAAATTGACGCTGACCCCAGTCTTTTGTGTAACATACTTTGAGGTCATATCCGTCCCCCACTTGTTCGGGAACCAGGAAAAGTTCAAATACCAGTCAAACGTAATCGGCTCCTTATCCGCCTTCCATCCTGGTACATCTGCCGTAGCCTTGGTCTTCTCGTCCTTCAATTCCGTGACAGTACCGCCTCCACCGGACGTACATGCCGCGAGCAAACCCACCAGCAGAACAGAAGCCAACAGCCCCTTCTGCCATTTGCAAATGTTCATCATAAATCTCCCCCTTGGATGATGTGCTATCCCTTAATCGAGCCGATCATCAGACCCTTGACGAAATATTTTTGCAGAAAAGGATATACCAGTACAATGGGCAGTGTCGTCACAACCATCGTCGCCAGCTTGATCGATTGCGAAGTGACAGACTGGGCAACGACCCCCGGCGCAGCAGCCATCATCTGATTAGAGCTGGATTGGGCAACAACCCGGTACAAATACGTTTGAATCGGCTGAAGATCCGTATTATTAATATAGATCATTCCAGTAAAATAATCGTTCCACTGGTATACCCCATGAAACAACGCAATCGTCGCTACTACCGGCATAGATACAGGAAGCACGATCCGGCAAAAGATACCGAAATCGTTCGCACCGTCTATTTTCGCCGCCTCTTCCAATGCATCCGGCAGTTCTCGGAAAAAAGCCATAAAAATAATAAGGTCAAAAAAGCTGAACATCGCAGGAATGATGTACACCCAAAAGCTGTCCAGCAGTCCGAGATCACGAATCAGCAAGTACGTTGGAATCAATCCCCCACCGAAAAACAGAGTAATGGTGCCAATCAGCATATATAGCTTGCGCCCGATCAGCTCCTTACGGGAATATGCATATGCAATCATAGCGGTAAAAAACACATGAACAATCGTGCCGATTAACGTCTTGGCAATAGTCACTCCCATCGCAGTCATAATACCGTTGTTGGCAAACACAGCCTGATAGCTGCCCAGACTGAAGACTCTCGGCCACCAGTAAATACCGCCCCGCATCGCGTCTGCTCCTTCGTTAAAGGAGTTCACCAGCACATACCACACGGGATACAACGTCACAAAACAAATGATCAGCATGAAGACGTTGTTCACGAAATCGAATATCGCTTCGCCTGCTGTTCTGCGTTGCAATAGCTGCATGCAGCTGTCCTCCTTCAAAATAGGGATGTATTATTCACCCGCTTGGTCACCGAATTGGCAATTAGCAGCAAAATGAGAGCAAGAACCGATTTTAGCAAACCCACTGCGGTAGAATACGAGAAACGGCCCTGCTGAATGCCCACCTGATATACATAAATATCAACTACATTACTTGCACTTTCATTCAGCGAGTTACGCAGGACGAGAATTTGATCGAAGTTGGAGTTCAATATGCCGCTGACCGCCAAAATAAACAAAATGGATATTGTCCCCTTGATAGCGGGAAGTGTGACGTACCACATTTTCTGAAACCGTCCGGCCCCGTCAATGGTGGCCGCTTCGTACATGTCCGTAGATACTCCCGCCATTGCTGCCAAATAGATAATAGCTGACCATCCAAGCTCCTTCCAGATATCCGAGCTAACGACGATACCCCAAAAATAGCTCGGCTCTGCCAAATAACTGATCGGCTGGTCAATCCAACCCCAGGCTAGCAACAGTTGATTAATCATCCCGGTATCTGCCAGCCACGTCGTTAAGATCCCGCCAAGAATAACCCAAGATAAAAAGTGAGGAAGGTACGAAATGGTCTGAATAGATTTTTTGAACCGAATGGATCGTATTTCATTCAGGAACAGAGCAAATACAATGGGCAACGGGAACCCAATCGCCAGCTTGAGCAAGCTAATGCCCAGTGTGTTTTTGACAATGTACCAAAAGTTATCATCCTCCAAAAAGGCCCGAAAATGCTCTAACCCCGCCCAAGGTGCGCTTGATATGGTTCCAATGATGTCAAAATGTTTGAACGCAATTAAAATACCGTACATCGGAATGTAATGAAAAATAATCATCCAAACCACCCCAAGCAGCGCCATGGTCTGCAAATGTCTTTGTTGAACCCATTTGCGCGCTAGTGATGCCCCTCTCCCCGATCGAACCGGCGGCTGTGTCTGCAGATTCTTCCATCCTGTACTCATACGAGGACCTCCCTTCTTTGTGATGTAAGCACTTACATTTATTATTTTAGAGGCTTCTGCTTCGAATGAGTAGTACTGGATTTTTTGATTTTGGTATCTAAATTTCAGGTGGGGATCTAACTATACGCACAAGTTTTCTTCCAGCCTTTGGATATTTACATCTATTAATTTACGAAGAAGACTATCAGATGGTACGATAAGATTATATGTGATTCCAATCATTACCTATATACCTAGATCAGGAGGATTAAGAATGGAAGAATTGGTTCGTTCGATTCAGAAACAGGTCCGAATTAAAAAGGTTGCCTGCTGGGCGGGGCTCATCATGTTTGGCCTGTGCACTTTAGTTGGCATTGCAGCTCAGGAATGGCTTATGACGCTCTTGGCGCTCGCGATGACAATTTTATCCGTCTATGGATTAACCATGATGCGTGGTATGACAAAGTTTACTAAGGAGTATCAACCGGGAAAGGGCTACGGTTATTATCGTCGTACGGTACAACAAAAGCTGCGCTATCTAACTTGGGGACAGTGGTTAGTAGGCGGCCTTATTGTCCTGATGTTCTTTGTATTTAACGTCCGACTTAGCGCTTTTCTCATAGCTATTCTGGGTATCCTAACCATTCAGTTCAGTATCAAAAAACGAATTAAAAATCACCAGGAGCCCGATATCACTGAGCTGGATGAGTTTGTACGAATGGGGATTGTTTCTCCGCATGAGCAGACTATTGGGGTATATAAAGATTTTCTACACCTGAGCCATACGTTTCGGGGTAACCAAATTGTTATCGTTACAGACAAACGCCTGATTTCTGTATTTGTGGAGGAACAGGGGCGTGCGGTGAAAACGGAAATGCTGCTCTCGGGTATAAACAAAATACGCGCAATCGGTACGGGTTTTCAGGGTCAAGGTATATTGCTGTCTGTAAGTAACCGTGACCATAACGAGCTTCACATTCATATGGTCGGGAAAAGCATTTTCTTTTCTCCAGAGCAATTCATAGGCTCCTTGCTACGGGCACTAGATGCAGCGTTAAAAAGCAGATCATACAGCACGGAAGAACCATTCCCGAGCTACCAACAGACAAGAATTTCATTGCACCCATCAGAACAAGGTTTGCTGCATAAACCTACAACAGCCTAAATATTTTGGGACATGTACCACGTTATATATATGCGTTATGATCGATCTTCATAATACGCCAAATAGCAAGTAAGCCCTGATCTTAATGAGCTTACTTGCTATTGGGTGTACTTCCACATCATATTTTCAAATGAACTGCCTACCTGCTAAAACAACTAATTTTCTACTTTACTTCTGCCTTCTTAATGATTGGCTCCATGATAGAATACCGTGATGAGGTCATGACTTGTAACAAACACTAGCAAGCTAAACAGACTGAGCGACAGAGGGCGTGAAATCAATTTTTTCATCCTTTAACACTCCTTTTAAAATAGTTATATATTGGTCTTGCTGTGTTGCTGTAGCTTGGGATCTGAAAATTTCAAATATAGCAGTACATTTCCTAAACTCATGCTCATGTTCCATACCCAGGGTATCGGACAACATGAGAGATTGCAGGATATAGCCCAACGCAACCGTAAACTGTTGTTGCTTGATATAATAAAGAGCCAACTGATAGCAGAAGCGAAAATAATAAGATACATTCACGGGCTCTTCTAAATATTTAAAACCTTCAATTTGTTCGGCAAATGATTCAAGCACAGCCTCTAAAGGATAGTCATATCTCGACGCTCCCTCAACGATGGAAAGAAGCCCCGGTAACAGCTCTTCCGGATTATTATGAAGAAATTGCATGTATTCCTGCAACACTTCGGCATGGCCTGACAAAATATCAAGGGCATACAAATTAGCTCTGGCAGCATAGCGGTAATATTCGACCTCTGCTTCCCCATATTGATCGAGACCATTAAACCAGCCCAATTCTGCATATTTTTCGATGCAATCGCGAGCGGCCTCATACTTGCCCTGTTTTTGGAAGGCCATGCCTTTCATGAGATGACTGTAGCCGTAGTAGTAGACTAGCGGCCGTTTGGTATGTATGGGTGGTATAGGTTTCTTGCGCGCTTTGTAGAGCTGTAATTCCTGATACTTTTGGTTGACATGGCTATACAACCGGTCGCATAAAGCAATCATATTGGCACCATCCGCAAATGAAAAAGACAGCTTAATCATGTTAACAAGTGTGTCTAGATCTGTGATGTCGGAGTGAACAAGATCATCCACCGTTCCCGCCTCCTTATCCGACTTTTATATTCACCAAACAAAAGTAAGATCTAAATCCTAACTGAAAATAACTTAATTACGTAGTTATTACGTAATTAAGTTATATCATAAATTCAAACATATGACAAGTGCATTATGATAATATATTCCAGTTTTTAAAATACCGATGTAAGTGGATCGTTCACTTGTTCATTTCCATGTGAAGCAAAGGAAATGCCCTACCTGATCCATCCAGTGCAGATCGCCCCGTTAGTACAAAGCCGTAATGTCTGTAGAAAGCATACGCTTTCTCGTTCTGCTCATTCACGTCCACTTTGAGATGCTTCCCTTTTATCTTTTCAGCATACTGGATGAGTCGGCTGCCTATGCCCTGCCCATGCCGTTCAGGGTCCACAAACAGCATCTCTATTTTCAATCCGTCCAGCCCGATAAAACCTGTTGGTTCTTGACTTGTATTCAATTCCATCCAAACTTCAAGTTCTCTTAAAACACCATTGCGTACGATATGATGATAAAATTGAATGTCCTCTTCCGACAAAAATGTGTGCGTCCGGCGTACAGCCCGCTGCCAAATATCAACGAGTTGATCATGATTTTCTTCACGATAAGCAACAATTTCATTTTGCACTTGTACTTCCCCCCTCATTTAAAAATCGATATTGCATGTTTTGCAGTAAGTCTAACATGCCTATTTTGAAGCATACAAACACAAAAAAGGAAGCGGAATAATTCCGCCTCCCTTACACTACAGCCTTTTACAACGTAACACCGTTTTTAAAAATAGCGAGCTCTCTGAAATTGTTTTTCTCATTGTTCACCCAGGTTCCGCTGGCTACATCGACAATGTAATCAACAAAGTTGCGGAGCGCTTCTTCCATACTGACATCCTCCACCAGTGAACCGGCGTTATAGTCGATCCAATGAGGTTTAGCTTTATACAACGGCGAGTTGGTTGAGACCTTCATCGTCGGAACAAAGGAGCCAAACGGCGTACCGCGTCCGGTTGTGAAAATGACGAGCTGGCAGCCCGCTGCGGCGAGAGCTGAAGATGCCACTAGATCGTTGCCCGGTGCGCTGAGTAGGTTGAGTCCCTTGGTCTTAAGACGCTCCCCGTACTGAATGACATCAGTGACCGTGGAAGACCCGGATTTTTGCGTACAGCCCAGTGATTTATCCTCCAGTGTCGTGATGCCCCCTGCTTTATTGCCCGGCGACGGATTTTCGTATACTGGCTGCTTGTAATCCAGAAAATATTGTTTGAAATCGTTAATCAGATGTACGATCTTATTAAATACTTGCTCATCGGCAGCGCGCTCCATTAAAATCGTCTCCGCCCCGAACATTTCAGGTACTTCTGTCAATACCGTTGTTCCACCTTGCGCGGCCATATAATCCGACAATCGTCCGAGTAGTGGGTTGGCAGTAATACCCGATAAGCCATCAGATCCACCGCATTTCAAGCCGATGTTCAGCTCAGACAAAGGTACAGGTTCCCGTCGATCTTCTTGCACGGCCGCAAAAATTTCATGAAGCAGCCTTACCCCTTCCTCTACTTCATCCGACACATCCTGGGAAAGCAAAAACTTTACCCGCTCCGAATCATATTCCCCGATGGCTTCCTTAAATTCTTTCATTTCATTGTTCTCACAGCCCAAACCCAGTACAAGTACGCCACCTGCGTTCGCATGTTTCACAGCATCGATCAAAATCGTGCGCGTATGTGCGTGATCGTCACCCAACTGAGAACAACCATAGTTATGCTTAAGCACAAGTGCATTTTCAAAAGGTGAAATATCTCCCGCTTCCTGCTTGAAACGGTTTAAAATAAGTTCAGCGATCCCGTTCACACAGCCGACCGTCGGCACAATCCACAACTCATTGCGAATCCCCACACGACCGTCCTTTCGCCGAAAACCTTGAAACGTACGACTCTCCTGTTCATATAAATGAGGAGCTGGCTTAGGCTTATAAGTGTACTCCTCCACGCCTGTCAGGTTCGTCTTCGTATTATGCGTATGCACATGCTGTCCTGCCTGAATGGGCTGAATGGCATGACCAATGGGATATCCGTATTTCAGAACATGCTCACCTTCCGGTATATCCTGCAAGGCGATTTTATGCCCACGTGCTACATCCTCGGCTAGCTCCACTCGTTGTTCTTCTTGTGCTCCCCACGCCAGTGTCTCTCCCTGCTTGTAATCACGCAAGGCGACAGCCACGTTATCTTGATCATGAATTTGAATGAATTCCAGCATTCCGGTCTCCTCCTTGCTTATGCTCTGGGCACGCTGTTCCCGGTTAGAGAATCGAGCGTCTCCTTTATTCCTCTGCTTGTAATTTCATACACGTGCTGTGCCGTTTGTTCAGCCAGCCCTTCGATCTGGTTCAGGTCTTGACCCCACCATGTCTGCTGGCCGAGTACGAGCGCAGTCAATTGCTTCGCCCCGGCGAGAGTACCGTCATATTGACTCCACAGTTCACCAAACGTGCTCAACACTTCCGCTTCATCTGCCAACGCAATCGACTCACCATTTCTGTCTCCCCGATAAAATACGATCAGGGACGCCAGCGAAAATACAATTTTGGCAGGCAACGCCTTACGCTGTGTCACATACTGGAGCAAGGATGGCAAGTTCCGTGTCTTGAACTTGGACACCGAATTTAGTGCGATACTCATAACATAATGACTTACATATGGATTACGGAATCGTTCAATAACATCGTCGGCATATACATTCAATTCCGCTTCTGACGAGTCCAGCGTCGGAATAATTTCTTCTCGGATCAGCGACTGGATAAAGTTGCCCATAATATCATGCTCGACCGCCTGCCCCACCGTGTCCAGGCCATATAAATAAGCTACAGGTGTAAGAGCCGTATGTGCTCCATTCAAAATGCGTACTTTCCGTGTACGGTAGGGTGCCATATCGTCAACAATCAGTACATTCAATCCGGCCAAATGAGCAGGTAATTCTTCTTTAAGCCACTGTGGCCCTTCAATAACCCATAAATGATACTGTTCGCCCACAACAACCAAATCGTCCTTGTAACCTAATTCTGCTTGAATTTCATGGATTCGGTCTTTGGGATAGCCAGGTACAATCCGATCGACCAAACTGTTGCAGAACGTATTCGATTCCTCCAACCATGCAATAAACTCGGCCCCAAGCTTCCATTGGTCCGCATATTTCAGTACGATTTCCTTGAGAGCGTCTCCATTACGGTCGATGAGCTCGCACGGAATGATCACCAATCCCTTGCTCTGATCGCCCCCGAAGAATTGAAAGCGCTTGTACAGAAAGGCGGCTAGCTTGCCTGGAAAGCTCTTTTGCGGACGATCTTCCAATTGATCCTCTGGGGCATAAGCGATCCCCGCTTCCGTCGTGTTCGACACGACAAAACGCAGCTCCGGCTTTTGGGATAATGCTTCATACTCCACAAAGTCCGAACCGTACGGATTAATCCCACGAGTGACGCACTCCACAACGGTATGCTCCTTCATGGCCTTCCCATCCTTAATCCCTTCAAGAATAACCGTATACAGGCCATCCTGCTCGTTAAGCTTCTCCACGAGGCCTCCTGGCTGCGGTTGTACAATCACAACTCCCGTATTCCATTCTGCCAGCTTATTCATTTTGTCAAATTGCCAGTCTACAAAAGCACGCAGGAAGTTCCCTTCCCCGAATTGCAGCACCCTCTCGGGATGTGGTTCAGTAACGATAAAGCTTTTTCTGTTTAATTGGTCTAATTCATCTACTTGTTTCATCCGGAGTAACCTCCCACAATTACCATAATGATTTCATCGTTATTTTATCACAATGCACACGTTAACAAAATAGTTTTATCAACATTTTTAGTTTAAAAAAATAATAATGACAATAATATGAACACGTTAACATATACGTTTATATAAAAATCTGCAAGTATATCGTCCTTTTTCTGTTGTTTCGCACCTGATCTAAGACGGTTAAGGCTAACTTATCACCCTATCCCGAGACCTTGTTCTTATATACATTTCAGGAGAATAGACGCAAAAAAGCACGGGCAGGATAACACTACTTACTAGGCAGGAGGAACATCTATGAAGACAATCGCAGATACTATTGTACAAGTTTTGGTCAATGCAGGGGTCAAACGAATTTATGGCATTGTTGGAGATTCTCTAAATAATATGGTTGATTCCATTCGCAGCAACGGTCAAATTGAATGGATTCATGTAAGGCACGAAGAAGTGGCTGCCTTTGCAGCCGGAGCGGATGCTGACCTTAGTGGCAGCATTGCTGTATGTGCTGGAAGCAGTGGTCCCGGAAATTTGCATCTGATTAATGGTTTATATGATTGCCACCGCAATCGGGTGCCTGTACTGGCTATTGCCGCTCATATTCCAAGCGACGAAATCGGAAGTGAATATTTTCAAGCTACACATCCTGAGCATCTTTTCGGAGAATGCAGTCACTTTTGTGAGGTGATTACGACACCGCGTCAAATTCCCAGAACGGTGACCATGGCCATTCAACAGGCAATTTCACGTTCAGGTGTTTCCGTCATTGTTCTTCCCGGTGATGTAGCAGCTTTGGAGGCGGAAAAGGTACCCGTCCCTGAACATGTCTACCATCCCACTGCACCTGTAGTGCATCCGTCCGCTTCCGAAATTTCCCGACTGGCCGAATATTTGAATAAAGGCAAACGAATTACGTTACTATGCGGCGCTGGCTGTGCACAATCTCACGACTTGCTCATGCAGTTATGTGACAAGCTAAAGTCCCCCATGGTATCCGCTCTGCGAGGCAAGGAATATCTGGAGTATGACAACCCTTATTATGCTGGATTGACCGGACTGATCGGGTATTCTTCCGGGTACCATGCGATGATGGATTGTGACGTCCTGCTTATGCTCGGAACAGACTTCCCTTACAGACAATTTTACCCTGAAGATGCGATTGTCCTACAGGTAGATATAGAGCCAGCCCATCTCGGCAGACGTACTCCGTTGACGTATGGTTTGTGCGGGGATGTAAAAGCCACATTGGAAATGCTGCTACCGCATTTAACGTCAGAGCATGATTCCAAGCATCTAGAGAAAACCGTCTCCCACTATACCAAGGTACGCCAGGAGTTGGATGACCTTGCCGTCGGTAAACCAGGTCATACGCCGATCCATCCGCAATATCTCGCCAAGGTCATCAGTGACGCCGCGCAGGAAAATGCTATTTTCACTTGTGATGTCGGTACTCCCACTGTATGGGCAGCGCGTTATTTGCAGATGAACGGTCAGCGTCGGCTTCTCGGCTCGTTCAACCATGGCACGATGGCAAATGCCCTGCCGCAGGCGATCGGAGCGCAGGCCACTGAGCCTGACCGACAAGTGATTGCCTTTTCAGGCGATGGCGGACTCACGATGCTGATGGGCGACCTGCTCACCCTGAAGCAGCATCAGCTGCCTATTAAAGTCATTGTTTTCAATAATGGCGCTCTCGGTTTTGTCGAGTTGGAAATGAAAGCGGCCGGATTCCTGGAAAATGGCACGGAACTGGTGAATCCTGATTTTGGTGCTGTAGCGCAAGCCATGGGACTCAAGGGCATCCGGGTTGAAGATCCGACAATGCTGGAGGATGCCATTCAGCAAGCATTGGCTCATGATGGCCCTGTTGTGGTAGACGTGGTGGTGAACCGTCAAGAGCTATCCATGCCACCCAAAATTAATCTTAAACAAGCAGAAGGATTTACACTGTGGATGATGAAAGCGATGCTGAACGGACGCGGTGACGAGATTGTAGAACTAGCTAAAACCAATCTCTTTCGTTAAATACAGACGAAGCGGAGCACATTTTAACCTAAAGGAGGCAGAAACCATACATCTAGCATGGTTTCTGCCCCTTTGACCTGCCTGTTAATCAAACGAGACTCAGCGTGGTCTGCCTGCCGTTGATTTCCGCTTCATGAGCGCGGTCTCCATAAATATAAGCTCACCCTCATTGGACGGTGACTGAATTCGTTCCAGAATGCAGGCGGCTCCGCGCTCACTTATCTGCTCAATCGGTCTTTTGACCGTTGTTAACGGTGGAGTCGTATACATTGAGAACCCGATATCGTCAAAACCAATGACAGAGATATCCTCTGGTACCTTCAAGCCATTTTCGAATACCGCATTCATTGCCCCAATAGCCATATCATCGTTAGAGCAAAATACCGCTGTCGGCGGCTCCTGCAAGGAAAGCAGTTGCTTCATTGCCTGGCTTCCGCTTTCAGTATCATAATGGCCTTGCACGATATATTCATGTCGAATCGGCTTACCGCTATCAATTAACGCATTCATAAAACCCTCGCGGCGTTGCTGGGTAGACTTGAAGCCTTCTACCCCTTCAATGATCGCAATGCGTTCATGCCCACTTTCAACGAGAAAGGAGACCGCTTCATAGGACCCTTCCTTATCATTTGAAATCACATTTACAATCCCCGCCCCGGATACCTGCCGATTCAGTACAACAAGCGGAATGCCTTGACCGAGCACATGATAAATAAAAGGGTTGTCCGCCTCGCTCTGGCTCATCAGAATGATACCATCAAAACGCTTGCGGTGAATGGCCGAAAAATCGGCGTAATCGTCAATCCCTCGCACAAACAGATTGTAATCCACCCCGATGACATGATTAACTCCACGGATGGTATCCGCAAAAAAACTGGAGCTGGTGCCTTCTGAAATACTGGTGAAAAACAGGCCAATCGTATGCGAGCGCTGGAGAACCAGGCTTTTGGCATTAAAATTTGGAATGTAATTGAGTTGCTCTGCCAACTCCATAATTTTGCGTTTCGTATCTTCTTTAATCAGCGGGCTGTTATTGAGCGCCCGGGAGACGGTTGTATGGGAAACATTAGCCAATTTGGCAATGTCTTTAATGGTAGCTGCCATATACGTATCCTTTCCTTAGTGAGGCTCTAAAAAAATTATATACCCACCATACCACAGGAGCCGCCCGGAAAAGAAGACTTTCACAAATTATACGCGGTTATCCGCATGTCGACGTTGTAACTCTTGAACCATTTCTGCATGTCTGCTGTCAGTCAGCTTGTACATTTTACCGATGACCAGCATGGCCAAAGCCAGGGCAACAGCCGGATAGAGACAAAGCAATGCCTTGATCCCAAGCAGCGTTCCAGAGGACTGAACCACATTCGGAACATACCCGATGAGCGCTAGTCCAATACCCGATAGAAAGCCAGACAAGGATTGAGCCAACTTACGTGAAAAGTTAAATAACGAGTAAGTAATCCCTTCTTTACGCTCTCCGGATGACCATTCGCCATAATCAATGATATCGGACACGAATGCCCAGGTAACCCCGTTAGGAATACTAATACCAATGAAAGAAATACTGGCGAGGATTGTAAAAATATATACATTGGAAGGCATAAAAAAGTTAATGGAGTCGGCAATGACACTAACCAGCATCCCCAGTATGGCTGTTTTTCGTTTACCGAAGCGCCGTACCAGCTTGGGCAGGAACAACACACCCAGTAGCGACGAACCGATAATAATAAAATTCATATAAGCCATTAATTCTACATGCCCCAAGTTATATTCGGCAAAATAGATCAGTAGTGCGGACTTGATATTGTACGCGGATATGGTGAAAATCGTCATCAAAACGAGTACCAGCAAAGGCTTGTTATTCGTAAAGGTATGCACGATAACGCCTATAGATAGCTTCTCTTTTGGCCCGGACTGGCTAATAATACGTTCTTTCGTTCCTCGGTAACATATGATGAAAGCGATCACACCAATGAGTGACATAATCCCCATCACAACCGGATAGCCAACATGATGGTTAGGAAACAGTAAAATAAGCGGCATGACAACGACACTGGTGACGAATAATGCGCCCAGAGATCCCGCCTGACGGAAAGATGACAATGAGGCACGCTGATGAGTATCCTGCGTAATAGCGGCACCCAGCGAGCCGTATGGAATGTTTACAATAGAGTAGCCAATTCCCCAGATCATATAGGACGCGTAAGCGTAAATGAGTTTGCCTGTGGGTGAAATATTCGGCGAAATAAAGGTAAGAATCGTAAGAATTGCAAGGATAACGCTTCCAACGATAAGAAAAGGTCTAAATTTTCCACGTGTACCGATATGTTTGCGATAATCAACAAAGGACCCGACAATGGGATCACAGACGGCGGCAAACAGCTTGCTGACCAGGAAAATGCCTGCGGCGGCTCCTGCAGAAACCCCAGCTACATCGGTAAAAAATTTCAGCAAATACAACTGCCCCAAATCAAACATGAATCCGTTTCCAAAGTCACCCATACCATACGAAATCTTTTCTTTCAGGCTAATATGCTCGCCTGTCTTGTTGTCAGTTTGGACGCTCTCCTGCACGATAGGCACTCCCATACCTACACACCCCTCTATGTTTGTAATTATTTTCACATAATTAGTTCAGGATTTTGCAAAATTCGATTCCAGTCGCTCCGAAGTGCAAAATATAGACGAACTAAACCATTTCGATCTATATCTTGTTCATTGGAAGTCGCTTATGAGATTTTTGCAAAATCCTCAGTTGATAACTATTTTGTTTTCAATTGCTCTTACCGGGAGTTTTGAAACAAGCTCCTGGCAAGAGCTCTTTTTATGAAGTTAGTGAGTTCTCACCTAGGCAATAACTTCACTTACTATGAACAACCGTTGGGAAATTAAAATATTGCTCGGCGTTATTGTAGCAAATATTTTGTACCATTGCTCCGAGCAGTTCCAAATCCGCAGGCGCCTTACCCTCCTGAACCCACGTTCCAATTAAGTCACACAGTATACGGCGGAAATATTCATGGCGTGTGTAGGACAGGAAGCTGCGGGAATCCGTCAGCATACCAATAAACCGGGACAGCACCCCGTAGTTAGCCAGCAACTTCATCTGCTCCTGCATACCTTCGATGTGGTCGTTATACCACCATGCCGTGCCGAACTGGATTTTCCCTACAGTTCCACCGGATTGGAAGCAGCCCGCGAGACTTGCCAGTACTGGATAATCAACCGAATTAAGCGAATACAAAATCGTTCTCGGTAATCCTCCTGCCGTCTCCTGTGCGTCCAGCAATGCCGCCAATGGACGAGCGATCGAGCCATCATTTACGGCATCGTAACCTGTATCCGGTCCCAAATGACGGAACATAGCCGTGTTGTTGTTACGCAGCGCGTGAATGTGGTATTGCATAGCCCAGCCATGTTCTGCATACTGTTTGCCAAGGAAAACTAGAACGTACGATTTATATTTGGCCTCTTCTAAAGGAGTCACATGGCCTTCCTCCAGCCCCTTGCTGAATATGGCTGCTGCTTCCTCCAGTGTCGTTTCTTCATAGACAACAGTATCGAGCGCATGATCAGATACCCGACCTCCGGCAGCATGGAAATGGCGCACCCGGCTTGCCAGCGCATTCAAAAACCCTTCCAGGCCAGAAACATCCAGTCCGCTGACTTCACCCAACCGAGCCACCCAAGGCTGGAAAGTTTCGCGATTAATTTCCAAAGCTTTGTCGGGGCGGAAGCTTGGCAGCACTGCCACTGGGAAATCGTTCAGCTTGCTGATTTGTTTGTGGTATTCGAGATGGTCCGTCGGATCATCCGTGGTGCACACCACAGTTACCTTCGAGTTCACAATCAGATCACGTGCGCCAAAGCCCTTTCCCTGCAGCTTTTGGTTTACCTTTTCCCAGATTACAGGTGCGCTCTGTTCATTCAGCAGCTCATAGACACCAAAAAAGCGTTGAAGCTCCAAATGCGTCCAATGGTACAGCGGATTGCCGATTAGTGTAGGTACGGTTTTGGCCCAAGCCAAAAACTTGTCATAATCTTCACCATCACCCGTGATCAAACGCTCCTCGACCCCATTGGCCCGCATAAGTCTCCACTTGTAATGATCTCCGTACAACCAGGCTTCCGTAATATTCTTGAACTTTTTATTTTCATAAATTTCTTGTGGACTTAAATGGCAATGATAGTCAATAATCGGCATATCCTTGGCATACTGATGATATAAGGTTTCAGCCGTTGGATTGCTCAACAAAAAGTTTTCGTCTAAAAACGTTTTGGTCATTACTTTCTCATCCCTTCTGTAATCGTGTTTCCTAACAATTTGTTAACGTTAACAAAAATGTTCGAGATACTACTTGCCTTTTAACAATTACATTCCCCATAGCAGTAGGAAATCCATATGATTTGTACAGGACAATACAACTATAATATGATACCTGTACATCATGTCATACTGGTTTGCTTCGCCTTAAATTTAATGTTTACGTTAACAACAATTACATTGTAACCGCTATCCTTTGTAGAGGAAAGTGATTTTTATCATGTGAGCGGATAAAAATGATCTGCCTCCATTTGGGACAGATCTGTTCTATACCTTCTCGATGACCGACACCACAAGAAAATTCCACAATTTTAATTTTCCTTGATAGATCAAACTTTGAAAACGTTTTATATATTTTTCTCTTTTTTTCTGAAAATTTCTTTCTTGAAAATACCAGTTATTGTATTATAATTGCAATATACATCCATTGATTTACATTAAAAGTATTTCATTAGTTATTTCACAGAGAAGAAGAAGAGGTGGTAGCATTGAGTACAAAAGTGCAAGCTGTTCAAACTAAAACTATATCCGATACAAAAGGAGCCGACCTTGTTGTCGATTGCTTGATCAAGCAAGGGGTTACCCATATTTTTGGCATTCCAGGTGCCAAGATCGATTCTGTTTTTGATGTTCTTCAAGATCGGGGGCCCGAATTGATCGTATGTCGTCATGAACAAAATGCCGCCTTTATGGCAGCGGCAGTCGGTCGATTAACCGGTAAACCGGGCGTATGCATTGTTACCTCAGGTCCAGGCGCATCTAACTTGGCGACAGGACTTGTCACCGCTAATGCAGAAAGTGATCCTGTCGTCGCCATTGCGGGTGCAGTCCCAAGATCCGAACGCTTGAAACGCACGCATCAATCCATGGATAACGCCGGACTATTCGAACCCATCACCAAATACAGTGTAGAAGTAGAACATCCTGATAATGTACCGGAAGCAATTGCTAATGCATTTCGAATTGCGACCTCAGCCCAGCCTGGAGCCACATTCGTCAGCCTGCCGCAGGACGTGTTGACTTCGTCATCTGAAGTAACAGTCATTGAGAAGGTTTCTCTTCCCCAACTCGGAACCGCACCCGCCGGACTCATCAAACAAGTCGCAGAGCAAATCAAAAAAGCCAAGCTGCCCGTACTTCTTCTTGGCATGAAAGCCAGCACGCCTGAAGCCACCGCAGCTATCCGTGCTCTCATCCGAGATACAGATCTGCCTGTTGTCGAAACCTTCCAGGCCGCTGGAGCCATCTCCCGTGAACTAGAAGACCACTATTTTGGAAGAGTGGGTCTGTTCCACAATCAACCGGGTGATATGCTTCTTGGAGCCGCAGATTTGGTACTGACGATTGGCTATGATCCTATCGAATACGATCCAAAAAACTGGAACATTCCGGCAAACCGAACACTCATTCATCTGGATGACCATCAAGCCGATATTGATCATGATTATCAACCGGACTACGAGCTAATCGGAAATATAGCCCTGATTGTGGGTAGCCTTGCAGAAGAATTACCTACCTTAAAGCTACCTAAATCCTCCTGCGACCAATTGAATCGTCTGCGCCATGATTTAAACGAGCAAGCGGCTGTTCCCGCACACAAGCATGATTTTCTGATTCATCCATTGCAATTTATTCGTACACTGCGCAGCCTGATTGATGATAACGTCACAGTCACCTGTGATGTCGGTTCACACTATATTTGGATGGCACGATATTTTCGTTCGTATGAACCGCGGCGCCTTCTATTCAGCAACGGAATGCAGACGCTAGGCGTAGCGCTGCCTTGGGGGATTGCTGCCACACTCGTCAATCCCGGTCACAAAGTCGTTTCTATTTCTGGAGACGGAGGATTTCTTTTTTCATCCATGGAGCTCGAAACCGCCGTACGTCTTAACTCACCGTTGGTGCATATCGTATGGAGAGATGGTTCCTATGACATGGTCGCTTTTCAACAACAGATTAAATACGGAAGAACGTCTGGTGTAAAATTTGGAGATGTTGATGTAGTGAAATATGCTGAAAGCTTCGGCGCCACTGGATTACGCGTGCACTCTCCTGAAGAACTAGAAAGTGTATTGCAGCAGGCACTTCATACCGATGGTCCTGTGGTCGTCGATATTCCGATTGATTATCAGGATAACATCCAGTTGGGACGTAAACTGCTGCCTAACCAATTAAACTAACCTTAACCATGTCTCAGTCGTGACGGCTTTATGACAATTATGGAGTATAACGTTTTTTTTATGATTTTTTTGAGTTATTCATGTTATTTACTGAAATTTTACGTTTATTATTGAAAAAGAAAGAAAATAAATGCATACAATTATAAAAGGAAGTGTATTGCCATGACCGTTGCGCAATTGGAAACCAAGCAAGAAGCTGATCATGATATTTACCAAACATCCACTATGCTTGCTCTATTAGATGGTCTTTATGACGGAGTTGTTGCCTTTGAGGAGTTGCAAAAGCACGGGGATTTCGGAATTGGTACCTTTGATCAACTGAATGGCGAGATGATCGCGTTCGATGGTGAATTTTATCACTTGCTTCCAGACGGTACGGCCCATCGCGTAAAACCGGAAGAAACTACACCTTTTTCCACCGTCACCTTTTTCCAGGAAGATTTCACATATACTATTGACCGCCCTATGCATCGTGAAGAGCTGGAAGCTCTGCTGTTAACGTTGTTTCCAAGCCGTAATCTGTTCTATGCCTTCCGTATGGATGGCACTTTTCATGAAGTAAAGACACGGACCGTGCCTCACCAAGTTAAACCATACAAACCTTTTATCGAAGCGACCAAGTCACAGCCTACCTTCACTTTTAATGAGGCTTCCGGCGTGATTACAGGTTTTTGGACACCTGCCTATGCTCAAGGTATTGGGGTAGCCGGATTTCATCTGCATTTTATTAACGATGAACGCACTGGTGGCGGGCATGTCTTTGATTTTATCGTCGAAAAGTGTACCATCCGCATTTGTCAAAAATCCAATCTGCACCTGGTCCTGCCCGATACGCCGGATTACTTGAAGGCCAACCTGTCCAGAGAAAACCTGGAGAAAGAAATTGCCGTTACTGAAGGTGCGCAATAATCACAGTTATATAACTCATCAAGTTACGGACCCTATAGCTAAACAATAAACAGCAAAAGATCACAGTCAGGGAAGAGAATTACTGCTCTCTGACTGTGATCTTTTTATGTACGAGCATATATATACGTTACTGCTTATGCTCTCACTCCGGTTCACCTATGCCTCGATCTGATCCAGTTTATCTGCATAATATTGAATAGCACGTGAGTACTCCTGTGTAGATAAATCCGAGGTCGTCTCAGCCACCTCCATTAGCAGCTCCTGCATGGCTTTCCCGTATTCCCCCAGATTGTATAACACCATCGCGTAAAATACCCGAAACGGTCTGTAATCCGGAAATTCGTTCATTCCTGTGTCCAACCACGCTTTCGCCTTGGCGTAATCTCCCAATACACGATATGTACTGCTTAATCCCAGGATGGCTCCTTTCCTTGATTCTGCGGATAACGCCATACCTAGGCTTTTTTCATAATAGGCAACCGCTTCCCTCTCTAAGCCCAATGAATCATGTGTCCAAGCTGTCTGATACCACAATTCTGCATCATTTTGCTGCTGTTCTAATGCCTTTAAAAGAAGCTTACGTGCTTTCTCTGCTTGCCCTGTTCGTCTAAGCTCGTCAGCTTGCGCCATGATATCGTTCATATTCATCCTCCACTTCTGACTCATGCCTATCTTTGAGGTATATGTTACCCGACATTTGAATGCAATGTAAATGGAGTTTTTCCTAAGATTTGAAATCCAAAAAAACGACCCTCCCTTTAGGAGAGCCGCTATATATCCGAAGCTGAAGTTACGGTTTATTTAACCTTCAATGATCCTGTAGTGAGTATTCCAGCTACACGTTGTGCGTCGAAAATACGGGAGAGCTCCTCCACTGCCGTCAAGTACAGTAGACCGTTGCCCTCCAGCTTAGGAGAATTACCGAGTGTAATCGTGCGTTTGATGAGTTGTGCGTATAATTCTGGTTCGGTAAGATCACGCTCAAAGCTCGCATTCGCCAGCTGCTTAATCAACGCCAATGCACCTGCTACGTGCGGAGTAGCCATCGAAGTTCCGCTAAAGGTCGCATATTTGCCGCCCGGAACGGTGGACAAAATATCTTCTCCCGGTGCAACCAAATCCACCTCATTATTTGAATTACTGAATTCTGAGGCATGCCTATCAAAGTTGATAGCACCTACGCTAATCACTTCATTATAGCAGCCGGGGTAGCCGAGCTCGTCCGTTCTGTCGTCACCGTCTCCCTCATTTCCAGCTGCACAGATGACTAAGATTTGGCTAGCTACAGCCCTTTTTACTGCTTCATGAAGCTCTGGCACATCCTCAGGACCGCCAAGTGACATCGATATGATATCTGCCTTTTGCTCAATCGCATAATAGATGCCTTGAATAATCCAGTCATATTGACCGGAGCCCTGCTTGTTTAGCACTTTGATGATGAGCAGGTCTGCCTCTGGAGCAACACCCACGACACCATCCGCATTTTCTGCTGCCGCAATAGTTCCCGCCACATGCGTACCATGACCGTTGTAATCCTTGAAAATTTCCGGATTACCTTGATCATCATCCGTGAAATTCCGGCCGCCAATAATGCGCGCCTTCAAATCAGGATGGTCCGAATCACAGCCCGTGTCCAGCACCGCCACCTTCACGCCTCGGCCTCGAGTCTGGTTCCATACCGCAGGAGCCTGAATCAGCTCTACCCCTCGCGGTATTTCATTCACTTGTTGCTCCTGCTTGATCACTTGGTAAGGAATGATATGCACTTTACGTTCCATCCTATTCCCTCCTTCATGGATTCAATCGGAAACCATCCGTCTTTGAAACTTTGAAAAATTTGAAAACCTCTACTACGTTCGAGGTTACTATATTCTAGCAATTTTTGAAAAGTTTGAACATCCCCATTTTGCTTATTTTTGTAAAAAACAGACATCCCCCAATTTGCTTGGAGAATGTCTGTTGTAGAATCTCTTTCAGCCTTAGACTGATTCCGCCTGAAGTTCAGCCTTAGATAACAGCGATTTGTGCTGCCATTTCCGACCCTTCCAGCGTAAATAGTGGAAAATGCCTCGTACCCACTCATCGCAGGCATGTGCAATCCACACACCCAGCACACCATATCCCATATGAATACCCAGCACATATGCTAGCGGGATTTTAATCCCCCACATTGAAATAATGGCCATCATTAACGGGAACTGAACATCTCCCGCTGCTCGCAAGGAGTTAATGACAACATGATTAAACACACGGCCCGGCTCCAGCAGTATACAGAACAGCAAAATCGCTGCCCCTAATTGAATGATCGCCGGCTCATCTGTAAAGATCGCCATCACTTCATATCGGAAAAAGGATACTACCACGATCACAGCAATCGTAATGACCAAAGACCATTTTAGGCTCCGTAAAAGTTGATGATAGGCTTTTTCCTTGTCTCCTGCTCCAATCAGGCGGGCAACAATAATTTCCGTTCCCTCACCTACAGCCATTCCAAATACCATAAAAAAGTACACAATTGTATTCGTATAAAAATGGGTTGCGATCGCTGTTGTACCCATAAAGCTGACAAATCGGGTCACCATCATTTGGCTAAGTTGATAAGACAACCATTCCAGCCCGGCAGGAATACCAATCTTCAGGATTGCTACCAGCTTACTCCATTGAAGCTGTACATAATACCGGATGCGAATCGGCGCACTCACACGCTTGTACAGCAGTAGAAAAATCCAGACACATGCTACAGCACGGCTAATCACCGTTGAAATCGCTGCACCCGCCACTCCCATCTGGGGCAGACCAAACCAGCCATAAATGAGCAGCGCATTCCCCACGATATGTAATATATTCATACCAATGCCCACGATCATCGTATCTTTAGTAAAACCATGCGATCGAATAACCGGACCTGCGGTTAGCATAAGCGCTTCCAGAAACAGCGAACCCCCTGCTAGCATCATATAAATCTCTGCATTTTCCTTGATCGTCGGGGTAATATGGTAAAAGGATAGCAAAAAATCCCGGCTCACAATAAACATCAAGCTCAGCGCCAGACCAAACACCAGATTAAAGGTTAGTGCCGAAGCCGTAACACGGCTTGCATCCACATGCTTTTGCGCCCCCAATAGCTGAGCAATGATCACACCTACACCAAGACCAAGCAGATTGAAAAGTATAATCGTAAATTCAATCAACTGTCTCGACACACCCACAGCCGATACAACCTCATCAGAAACATGGCTTAGCATGAACGTATCCACGCTACCCATCAAAATGTGAAACAACATCTCTATAAAGATCGGCCAAGTGATTGCAAAAACCGTCATCGTTTTAACGACTTGTGCTTGCTTGGAACCGTTTTCCTGAGAAAGTGACATCCTTCCGTATTCCTCCTAAATGCGACCCAATTATTACTTAATACCTACACGTCAATTAATCAATCATAAAAAGTCATATGCTTTTTATCTTTTTTATAATATTCCAAGCGGTCCTGCAATTGTCCTGTGTGGAATTCAAACTTATGTCCGTCTGGATCTGTAAAATAGACCGATCTTTTATCCTGTTCATTCCGCTCTCGTCCGGGCAAAATGGTGACATTAAAAGTTCTCAGCTTGTTGAGCATATTCTCAAAATCAGCTTCCTCTATCGAAAATGCAATATGCGTATAGGAATGATGAATTTCATTTCTCGGGATATCCTCTTCCACATTGAGAGCCAACCACATTCCCAAACAGTCCAGATAAGCCAGCTTACGTCCTTTAACGAGCAGTTTTCCATCTAGTACATTCTGATAGAAATGTATAGACTTCTCCAAATCAGACACCGAAAAGCAAATATGATTCCACCCTTGTATGCTCATGTTCCCTATTCCTTTCAGCGTACCCTGTCTAGCCAGTAGGTCCACGCTTCTGTATATTTATCGAGGTCTTTAGGATGATGGCGAATGCAGGTAGCTATACGAAAGTATAATCCCAGTAACACTTCCCTGTTCAGCTCGTATTCCCCTGTCATCTCCGGCTCAAGCTTCTCTAAGGCAGGCAAAATAGTATCGACGGTCAGCCTATCCGGTGAAGAACAAAAGGCGTATATCAGATCATACAGAGGTTCTCCTACCACTGGATCAGGGTCAATAATACCCGTCAATGTGCCGTTTTCGGTAAACACAAAATTATGTACCCCACAGTCACCATGAAGCAAATATTTAATATTACGTTGCGGCAATCCAGCCACAAGGGTATGAACGAACCGATGATTCTCTCGGGGTAAAACGCCTTGTATGATCTTTCCAGATTCCTTCGTTCTGTGCAGCAGAAAATCTCTCCATTCCACAAACGGGTGATCCGGATAACCATAATGACGTTCCTCACCACAAGGCTTGTAGTGCGAGATCACCTCCGTTGCCAGACGAAGCAACAAATCGCTTTTGTTTCTTCCATGATACTGTGTGAACCCTGACCTGAACGTGTATACCAAATAACGGTGCAACGGATCTACATAAACCAAACGCGATAGTTTCTCAATCTGTACATAGGTATGTAAGAATTCTGCCTCGGCTTCTACGACAGCGGGATCATTTTGCTTAATCACGTATCGTGGCTTAGTTCCGTCCATGACAACTACCACTTTGCTCGAAGTTCCGCCAGTCAGTGGTTTGAGATTTCGCATACGGCTTTCAAGCACGCCCGTTTCGTGAAGCTCATTCAGGATCAGTTGAACATCCATCTCACACCTCCCTCCATGCGTCTGATCCACAATGCGGCTGGCGATTTGGATATTTCATTTAGCTCCCACACGTTCGCCAGCCACTCTTCTTTTAAAAATAAATCTTTTCATGCTCCGCATAGATTTCAAGCGCCCGCTCCATCTTATGCACATAGGCCTCATCCTGACTAGAACATAGAAATGTAATGTGTCCCTCCTGCGATGGACCGGATTTTGGCGAAGGTTCCAGCAAATTACGCTCAGACAACACCTGTTTCAACCGCCTAACTGTTCCCTGGCTCCCGTCAATTAACTGAATATGAGAAGGTAGTAGTTCCCTTAGAATTTCCTTATAAAAAGGATAATGAGTACATCCCAATACCACCGTGCCATATATGTCGAGATTGAACGAAGACAGCTCACGGTTAAAATATTCGAACATTTCTGCCCGGTCAAAATTCAACTGTTCGCAATAATGTACTAGCTCCGGCAGAGGTAGTGAGTCCACGCTCCCATGATCGTCAACCCTGGATACCAGCGCTGCATAACAGGATTGTTTCAACGTCAATGGTGTGGCTAACACCAGAACTCTTTTACCATTGGCTCGGTTCATCTCGACCGCTGGCTTCACAGCTGGCTCCATACCAATAATCGGAATAGGATATTCCTTCCTTAGCTCCGCAACTGCGATACTTGTAGCCGTATTGCAGGCAATGACCAATGCCTTAACATCTTCTTTAAGGATCGTTTCTACTGAAGCCTTGACATAACCAAGCACCTCTTGAGGAGTTTTCGTCCCGTAAGGCACATGAAGCGTATCCGCCATGTATACAAAATTTTCGTTTGGCAAACGTCTTAGTGCCTCGGACAATACTGTAATTCCACCCAATCCTGAATCAAAAAAACCTATCTTCAAGCTACTCACCTTTTTTCGTTCAACTATTGTGCCATATCTTGCAGACACCATGTTCATTTTCTTCTTCGCCTACTCAAACCATTCTCTTCATTAAGACTTTACATTTAAATTTTACCGCAAAACTGATATTTTGCAAAAGAAACACGTAAAATTTACAGTGTAAAAAATAAAGTAGCTTTTCAAAGTAAATTTAATATAAAAGTGTTGACAGATATTATCTTTATATTGTAATATTACGTGGTAACTTACTAACTTAACTTACTTATTCAACTTACTTAGGGGGAAATAAATCATGTCTAAAGTATTATTTGTCAAAGCTAATGATCGTACAGCTGAAGAATCTGCAACAGTTAAATTGTATAACGCCTTCGTAGAAAGCTACAAGTCTTCCCACCCAACTGATGAAATCACTGAGCTGGACCTGTTCTCCGTTGAGCTTCCTTATTTGAACGCTAACATGATCAACGGCACGTTCAAATCCGCTAGAGGCATGGAGCTGAACGCAGAAGAAGCTCGCCTAGCAAACATCGCTAATGGCTACCTGGATCAATTCCTGGCAGCAGACAAAGTCGTATTTGCTTTCCCGCTCTGGAACATGACGATTCCAGCTGTACTGCATACGTACATTGATTACCTGAACCAGGCTGGTAAAACATTCAAATACACTGCTGAAGGTCCAGTTGGTCTCGTAACTGAAACTAAAGTAGCCCTGTTGAATGCAAGAGGCGGCGTTTATTCCGAAGGACCAGCTGCTGCAGCTGAAATGTCTTTGAACTACATGAACAACATCTTATCCTTCTTCGGAGTGAAAGACATCGTGAAAGTTGTTCTGGAAGGACATAACCAAGCTCCAGATCAAGCACAAGAAATCGTTGCTTCTGCCGTACAACGTGCAGTGGACACAGCAAAATCGTTCTAATCATATATTATGAAGAGAAGAGGATATCCGCGCCCTATATGGGCTGGATATCCTCTTTTTTGTTATAAAGTATAAAAAACACGTGCTCCCCTGATCTATAATCAAGTGAAAGCACGTGTTTGTGAAATGAGATTACTTCTATTTTAAGGAATGAATTGCTGAACGATTTTTACAACTTTACCCTCACGAAGCGTAACATGGTATGGAAATTGACTGAGGTCCAGAACGTCCTTTTTAGCAAAATCTTTCTCAAACTGTGCCAGAGGAATCGATTCATTCCATTGCACGTCTGTATCTTCTATGTTACCCGTGTGATCATAAATCTGCACCTCTACCGAAGCATCTGGTGCAACCTGATACACGTCATTTTGCACGGAATTGTTTACGATGTAGTAGCCATCTGGAGCTCCATCCAATCCTGTATTTCCTTCATGCTCCAATAATGCTTTGTCAGCTGCCGCGCCTTCATACCATTCAATCGGGTCTGCCGACAAATAAATCTGTCCGTCACGAATCTCCATTTGGTTTATATATACGGTCTCCTGATTTTCAGCAGCTGCTACAGGCGTGTAGCCTTGCGCTGTTGCCCCTGCCGTCGTAATCAGCATCATCATTAAAGCCAATACGGTCCATTTCGAAGCTAGTTTCATCATGTCTGATCTCTCCTTGCCGTTTGGGTATGTACACGGTGTCTGTAAGCTTCATTACCCTTGTGTACTTATCATAAACGTTGCACGGTTAAAAAGTGTATCAGATACATAAAAAAGAAGTTACGATTTTTTAAGACTTGGTCTTAAAACTTGATAATAAGTCCTATTTATCTTTGCTATCTTAATAACCCGACCTGACGTGCCTGTTCTTCGGTGAGAATAAACTCTTCATTTTGCCATACTTCGTCCTCTTTAGTTACAGCAAACATCCCCATGATCTCTGTCCATATTCCTTTGTCGACGGCTTCCTGTTGTGTAATGATAATTTTCATTTCGTTTCCTCCTCCTGTAAAATATGTGCAATCCAAGGCTGTCGATTTGTGTATCCCACTTCGCGATCAGATGGTTTCTCCGATCGCTGTTGGAGCCTGATTTTTTGAATTATATTTTAATGGTTAAAATCAGGTTCCAAAGGCGAACGCTATCGCTTCTCCGAAATCCATCTGCCCGCTTCGTTACCCAGCTTATCCTTGCCATTCTCATTTTTCATGAGTTCACTTCTAAAAAGCCAACGACCTAAACTGATACTTAGGCCAAATATAATACTTTTATTTAAAGCCTCTAACCCTTATATGGAACTCACAATGCTTGTCCTAGATTTGCATTATCGGAGTGCTTGAGGGGTTCTTGTCCCGCTTATAACATATGTACCCTTTTCCTACCGAGATTATTCGTATCTTATTTGTAACCATAAAATTTTATATTATTTTTGTAGGTAGTGACTTCTTTAGAAATGACTAAGTCCTAAAATAAAAACGGCTGTAGGTTATTCTACGAGCCGTTTTCACTAAAAAATTTTATATGCTTGGTTAATCTATTAGTACCATCAACATATAACGTATTCGTTTATTGTTTCTGCATAAAAAATGGTCGCCAAAAGCACTAAAGCAGCGGAGAGGACGGAATTGTTCTGAAGAAGCGGAGCGTTCGCCTTTGCCCCCGGATTTCTACCCTTGAACATACAAACAAGAAATCTGGGAGCAACAGCGATCGGAAGAATGATCCGTCCTCGTAGCGGTCACAAGCCGCATACCGTTACTTTGTCACTCTGCATGATATAAATGTAACGCTCCTTTTACACAGAAAAGTAAAAAGGCTGTACGCATACTGGCTTGGATACGGTTACTTGTTGCCCGGTGTAGGTCAAGCGTCCACTTGCCTTGTCCACTTTGAACGTAACGATGTTGTTGGTGTCGCGGTTGGCCACGAGCATATGGTCACCATTTGGAGTCAAAGCAAAATGGCGTGGATGCTCTCCTTCAGCAGATACATGCTCGACTAGGCTCAGCTTGCCAGTTGCTCCGTCTACAGCGTATACGACAATGCTGTCATGCCCACGGTTGGAACCGTACAGATAAGCTCCATCCCCCGAAATCGCAATTTCAGCAGTTGTGTTTTCACCTGTAAAGTCAGACGGTAATGTCGGTACGCTCTCAAGCTCAGTGAGCTTGCCAGCCTCTGCATCATATGCAAAAGAAGTAATGGAAGAATCCACTTCGTTAATGACAAAAGCAAATTTACCATTCGGGTGGAACGTCAAATGACGTGGACCTGCACCTGCATGGGTTTTCGTTTCACCATGAAACACCAGTTGTCCTTTGCTGTCATCAATGGTGTAAACGCGGATCAGATCCAGACCGAGATCTTGTACGAACAGGAAGCGGCCGTCCGGACTAAAGAAACTGGAATGTGGATGTGGACGATCCTGACGTTCAGGATGCGCTCCTTTGCCCTCATGCTGTTTAACATCCAGCAACTCACCGATACGTCCGTCCTCAGTCAGAGACACCAGTCCCACCATACCACCGTGGTAGCTGACTACAATAAGGTAACGGTCAGATGGATCACGCTGAATGTGGCAAGTTGTTGCACCCACGTTTTCCGCACGATTCAGCAATGTAAATGTTCCTTTAACTGGGTCAATTTCGAAAGCAGAGGCTTCGCCTACTTTCGCTCCTGCAGCAGAAGTCGTCTCTCCAATGGAATACAGCTTCCGATTTTTGACGTCCACATTCAGGAATGTAGGATTTTTCAAGCCGGAGAACTCATCCTGTAGTGTAAGTGCTCCTGTCTGTTCATTAAAAGTGTACGAATAAACTCCGTTACCTTCCAATTCGGCGTAAGAGCCTGCAAATACGAGCAATTTTTGTTGTGCTGTCATGGTTGTGTCCTCCTTGGATTAAAAAAATGATGGGCAATTGGAATGATTGCTCCTGTTACAAATATCGCTTTAAGAGGCGCGCTCCACCACGGGCTCTGTGGACAACGCCACATTTCCCGCTACGGCACGCGAGATCATGCATGAGGTTTCTGCCTGCTCTGCCAGTCGAAATGCTTGTTCAATCTGCGATTCTGTCGCATCGGCGGCCAATTGAACCTGCGGACGATGCACAATTCGGCGATATGTAAAAATATTGTTCGTTACATCGACAATCCCTTCGGATTCCAGCGCCAGTGATGCCACCGGGAGACTCGCGCGCTCCATCATCGCCGCCAACGTAATCAAATAGCAGGTAGCGGCGGCACCGAGCAGCATTTCATCTGGATTGGTGCCCACACCAGGGCCTCCCATCTCAGCCGGGATCGAAATTGCAGTCCGCAACTGTCCAGCCTCAATACGGCCGTCGCTGTTGCGCCCCCCGTTCCAGTCTGCCTTGAGCAGAAAGGTATGCTCCATTTCAGGTCACTCCTCTCTCTTATATTATGAATCTTTACACAGGTGAATGTAAAGGTTAGTCAATCTCCTGATTTTTGGTTTCCGTACCCAGCAACCATACAGCCGCAGCTCCGATCAAGATAGCTACGAAGAAAATCACAAAGATTGATGGTAGCGCTACGCCCTGTCCTACGAGTATACCGACCGCAAAAGGCCCAATAACGCCTCCAATACGGCCAAACGCAGCCGCCATACCCACACCAGTTGAACGTACAGCTGTCGGGTACAATTCTGGAGTATAGGCGTACATGGCTCCCCATGCACCAAGATTAAAAAAGGACAAGCAGATACCAGCAGCCAACAGCATTCCCGCCGTTTCCGAGGTGCCAAACCAAATGGCGGACACTGCTGTGAGCAGCAAGTAGATGACCAGTACGAATTTGCGGCCCAGCTTTTCAATTAGATAAGCGGCGGTAAAGTAACCTGGTAGTTGCGCAAGCGTCATGATCAGCACATACTCAAAGCTTTTAACCAGTTCGAAACCTTTCATAAACATCATGCTCGGTAGCCACAGGAACATGCCGTAGTATGAAAATACAACTGTGAACCATAAAATCCACAGCATCAGCGTAGACTTGCGATGGGGTCCCGACCAAATCGAAGCCAATCGTGCACGCAGCGGAAGTTTGACGCTTTGCTGCTTATAACGCGGTGAATCATCAATAGCTCTGCGCAGATAAAGAGCGTACAGCGCAGGTACTGCGCCGAGAATAAACGCCATTTGCCAACCATACTTTGGAATAACAAAATAAGCAATAAGAGCCGAAAGGATCCAGCCTGCCGCCCAAAAGCTTTCCAGCAGGACAACCGCTCTTCCTCGTTCTTTCACAGGCACTGATTCTGACACCAGCGTCGAAGCAACAGGCAATTCCCCACCCAAGCCTGCACCAGCAATAAAACGCAGTACCAGTAGCATTCCGAGACCTGTCGCCAAAGCGGATAATCCACTGGCAATAGAAAAGATCAACAATGTCCACACTAATATGGCACGTCTACCGTAACGATCAGCCAAAATCCCCGCCAAAGCGGCTCCGAACACCATTCCTATCGAATTCATTGCAGTTAGCAGTCCAATTTGCTCAGATCCCAGATGCCACTCCTTTGCCAACGCTGCGACTATAAATGAAAGCAGCCCCACATCCATAGCATCAAACAACCAGCTGAGCCCTGCGCTAAACAGCAATTTTCTTTTTTTGGCTGGTGGTAATGAAGTTAATTCACTCATGATTTGCTCTCCCTTAAAAATATATCGTATGTAGACGTATATTCAGGTGTCTTGTCACCTGTAGCCTAGCTCTATTGTACCGTAAGCTTCCTTAATCTGCGAGCTTTTTAACACAAAAAAAACGGAAGATTGCCTACGGCAATTCTCCCGCCTTCTGGAACCTGCCACTTACCGGTTTTGGACCAGACCGATGATCGTCACCATGAGCACCAGCAGCTGGATGAGTGTATCGTTACTCATTCCAATCGCCTCCATCCCATATGAGATACTCCTTCGGCCGTTTCCCCTCTCCCCGGATCATGACGCTTGTTCCCCAATACATACCTATGCAGGCGGCGGGAAGCTTATGATCAATCATGGATGAAAATCTCCATACGTTTTAAGGTTTAATCCAGGACCACTGCAAATCCATTTCCTGAATGCATTCACGGTTATCATGTTCATCATTGGCCACCAGTGGGGTCACCGGATAGATGCTCATGTCTCCTTGCTCATACGTGCGTAGTAGAGGTAGCAGCTCATCTATGTTCTGTACAGACGGATTCAGCCATGAATCTATATGATCAGCTTCCAAAATAGCCGGCATACGGGTATCGAATTCACGTATATCCGTATTGGCCTGAACTGTCATCATCGTACAGGTGCGTAAAGGCTCCTTACGACTATCCTGCCATACTTCATATAGCCCCGCGACCGCAAACATCTTCTGTTCCGGCAATACCACCCGTACAGCACACATGCGTTTACCCAATTTTCGCCAATAATAAAATCCATTGCATGGAATGATACAGCGCCGGGTTTCCGCCATCTTGCGATAACTTGGATTTACCCGAACCGTATTCAAGTCTGCATTGACACAATCCTTGCCCCAGTAGGGAATAAATCCCCAGCGAAATTCATCAAGTACTCGTTCTCCATCCTGATACAGCACAATTGGAACATGCTGGGTGGGACTCATGTTATAGCGTGTTTTGTAATAATACATCACCCGTTGTATACCAAAATGATCCCTAACCTCATCCAAATCAGCCGATAACGAAAACCTTTTGCACATTTGCTATTCATCCTTCCGCCTTTTTCACCTATTGTGCGGATATACAAGGAAAAATATGCATATGCAGCTTTTGCAAAAATCCAATAAACGACAAAACATATAGCAATATCCCCGCAGTTGTGAAGCTACGGGGATAGATACTAACTTATATTGTTATTACTTCTTTTCTACCGCGTGACCGCCAAATTCATTGCGCAACGCAGCAACCACTTTCCCGTTAAACGTGTCCGCATCAAGAGAACGATAGCGCATCAGCAGGGACAAAGCGATGACTGGAGTTGCAGCCTGAATGTCCAATGCTTCTTCAACCGTCCATTTTCCTTCACCAGAAGAGTGCATAACCCCACGAATTTCGTCCAGGTTTGCATCTTTGGAAAATGCACGTTCAGTCAAGCCCATCAGCCAAGAGCGAATAACAGAACCGTTGTTCCACACGCGCGCTACTTGTTCATAATCAAAATCAAAGCTGCTTTTTTCTAGCACTTCAAATCCTTCACCGATGGAAGCCATCATGCCGTATTCCACACCGTTATGAACCATTTTCAGAAAATGTCCGCTTCCGGATTTACCTGCATACAGATATCCATTTTCCACTGCTGTGTCACGGAAAATAGGCTCAACAACCGCCCAAGCTTCCGGATCGCCACCGATCATGTAACAAGCGCCATTACGTGCGCCTTCCATCCCGCCTGAAGTTCCAGCATCCATGAAGCTGATACCATATTCTTGAAGACGGGCATGACGAGCAATAGACTCTTTGTAATGAGAATTACCACCTTCAATAATGATGTCCCCTTTGGACAACATCGGTTGAAGCTGATCCAGCACAGAATCAACAATTTGGTGAGGAACCATAATCCATAATACTCTAGGGGATTGAGTTGCCTGTACAAGCTCTTCCAATGTAGAAGCACCTGTAGCTCCATAATCCTTCATTTCTTGGATTGCGGCCGCATTGACGTCGTAAGCGACAAGTTCATGCTTATGATCGATCAAATTTTTTCCGAGATTCAAGCCCATTTTTCCCAAACCAATTAATCCTACTTGCATTGTAAAGGCCTCCTGCCGTAGCAAACATATTTTGTATATACTTTCTTATTGGTGTTAAGAACGAACGACTGCTTTTTCAGTGCTTTCGGACTTTTCGTCCAGCCACCATGTAAAGCCTTGTTCTTCCAACAATTGATCTGAAGCTTCTGGACCGTAAGAGCCTGCTGCATATGTGTGAAGTGGAACCTCACCACGAGCAAAAGCTTCCAGTACAGGTTGAACCCACACCCATGAAAGCTCAACTTCGTTCCAATGAGCAAAAAAGGTGGAATCGCCGCGCAGCGCATCAAAGATGAGGCGCTCATAGGCTTCTGGTACATCCTTGGCCTCGGAATGATAATTCATCAGAACCGTTTCCAGTTGACCAGCGTTTAGCGGGTCTCTGCTATTCAGACGCAGCGTTACCTTTTCATCCGGGTTAACATGGATGATCAGCAAGTTCGGGTCAGTCGGTTGCCCTTGAGCGGCATAAGGATCTGTGCTGTCCTTTTTGAATTCCACGACGATACGAGTAGATTTTTCTTTCATACGTTTGCCGGTACGAATATAGAACGGCACACCCGACCATTGTTCGTTGTCAATCCATAGGCGAGCTGAAATGAAAGTATCATTTTGCGAATCAGGTCCGATGTCCGGCTCTTCTTTATAGGAAGGAACTGCTTTTCCGTTGATCTCACCGTTGGTATATTGGCCTCTAACCACGTTGGAAGCAATGTCGGAAGGATCAAGCGCACGAAGCGCGTCCATCACCTTGCTTTTTTCGTCACGCACCTGATCAGCCGTGACATGTCCCGGCTTGTTCATCGCCGTCATCATCAACACCTGCAGCATGTGATTTTGTACCATATCACGAATAGCGCCGGAATGATCATAGTATCCTGCTCGCTCCTCCACCCCTACAGTCTCGGATGCGGTAATTTGCACATTGGCGATGTATTGATTGTTCCATATTCCTTGGAGTAATGGATTAGCAAATTTTAAGGCTTCCAGGTTTTGCACCATGGGCTTACCTAAGTAATGGTCAATACGATAAATCTCATCCTCAGCAAAGGTTCTGCTTAGGCGATCATTCAGCTCACGTGCGGATTCCAAATCATGTCCAAATGGTTTTTCGATAATGAGCCGTTTCCAACCCTTTGTTTCAGCTAAACCACTCTCGCGAATATTGAGGGCAATCACATCAAAAAATTCCGGTGCCACCGATAAGTAAAACATGCGGTTCCCCGGAATTCCCAAGTCATTTTCACGTTGCTCAGCAAGCTGTAGCAGCTTTTTATAATCTTCCGGGTGGTTGACGTTCAATGCGCTGTAACGGAAAGCACTTAAGAACTGATCCATCTGTGCACGGTCTTCATTCACGTGTCTGGAAAAGTCCTTAATGGATTGCTCTACATTACTTTGAAATTGCTCGTCTGCCACTTCACGACGCCCCATCCCAATTACAGAAAAGGAAGCCGGAATTTTACCTTCTACAAACAAATTATACAAGGCAGGGTAAATTTTGCGTTTCGCCAAATCCCCTGTCGCTCCAAATAAGACAAATGTCATTGAATCCATGAATTATTCCTTCTTCCCATTATAAAGATGAGGTTATTAAAAGTTACCTGAGGAATTAACGTAACCCATAATACACCCAAAATAAGGGGCAAGTCAATCAAATTTTAGCGAAATCGTGAACATTCGATATATCCTGTAATGATAACGTTTTCTGTGGTATGATTGACGAAAGGAAAGAGAAAAAACTGTTAAATATGTCACAGTTGATACAAAGCGTTATAGTTACTATTGGTATACAGAGTTACTTTTAGTATACTGTTTAAAACAACAATGAAATTGAGGGGATTCAGATGAGCGACGACAGGCAGCCTAAGCTTTTGTGCGGTAAGGTGGAACAGTCCTTTCAGATCATCAGCAAAAAATGGACCGCTCTCATCATTCATACTTTGATGGAACATCCCAAACGATTTAGTGAAATTCACGTCTCTATACCTGATCTTAGCAAACGCATGCTGAACGAACGCATCAAGGAACTAGAGCTTTCCGGCCTGATCCTTCGCAATGTCATCACAGAGCGGCCTGTGCGTACTGAGTATTCGCTGACACGCAAGGGTAAAGAGCTAGGTGATGCATTGAATGGTGTGGAGAGCTGGGCCGAGAGATGGCTTTAACTGCTAACAGGAGGTCGCCACACATGGTCTCCTGTTATTGTGTTACCCCATGTGGATCATAATACAAACTATAGTACGAAAATAATGGGACAACCGCTCAGCAGCTCATAATTTCAGAATGGGCCAAGGAAGGATGAGAACGATGGCATTTGGCATTACCCGCCAGGAACTTATGGCCTGGAAAAGAGAGGTCAGTCGTGGTGAAATTGCTTTTCTGACACATTACTGGCTGGATGATCGCTTTCCAGGCATTACAACTGTCACCAAGGTAGGATGTTCTGATTTGGACAAGCTGCGCTTATGGTGCAACCAAAACGGATTAGACCCCCAATATATTCATCAGCGTCAGCCCTATCCGCATTTTGATCTCATCGGTAACAAACAAGCGGAAATTTTACGTAAGTATGGCATTAGCGATCAATTTAAACGCTTTGAACTTCAACTCCCAACGAGTACACGCCCATCGTTCTAAACCGCAGCTCTCAGAGCTGCGGTACTTTTGTTTTCATACCAGTTAATACCTTGTGTATCCAAATCGCTGACATAGCTCCTTCTCCCATTGCCACAGTCGCTTGCTCGGCATGAGCTCCTAAGTCCCCGGCTACCCATACATTTTCCACATTTGTCATTTTGCTGCGAGGATGAGTTTCAATATGCTTATTGTGCAGCAGATGTACACCCAGTTGCTCTGCCAGCTCTGAATGAACATGATTGCTGCCAAAAGCTAAAAAGCCCCGCTCTGCTCGAACCACTTGTCCATCAGCCAGCCGCACTCCTTCAAAACAGCCCGGTTCTCCGGTTATAATCTCAGAAATGGCTGCTTCCTTATAGCCAATCCCTTTTTCCCGCAGCTTCACAATCAGCTCGTCCGGCACCTCTGAACGCTCATGATTGACATAAACAAGTTGATCGGTACGCGCTGACAAGATCAGAGCCATGGAAGCTCCTGCTTTACCGGCCCCCATGACGACCGTGCTGCGATCCTGAACCTCGTAACCGTCACAGTCCGGGCACACATATACACTGTTGCCCAAGCAGGCTTGTAACCCTTCCAGCTTTGGAAAACGGTCCGTTAGCCCTGTAGCTAACAACAGCGTCTTAGATGAATACACGGTTCCTGCCTCCACTTGAATGTCAAAAAGCTCTCCTCTTTGGGCGGCTTTTACTGCCTTCCCTTCAATAAACTCAGTACCTAGTTTTGTGGCTTCACTACGTCCAAGCCGTCGCAGCTCTTCACCAGAAATTCCGTCAGGAAAGCCCAAAATATTATGATACTGATGGCACAGCGTAGATCGGCCATAGCCCGAATCTATGACCAGCACCCGATGACTGCTGTATCTCCCCAATTGAATCGCTGCTTGCAATCCGGCAATTCCCCCACCAACAATAATGCAATCATAGTTCATCATTTTTCCTCCTTTGAATGCGCGTTATCCTAGACATCTGCATAAAACCGCAATAACACCAATGTAAACATCTCATCCAATTTTAAACATAATATCACCCACTAACGGATGAATTAACCCCTGTGTCCGTACATATCAAAGCTTATATGCCTTAAAAATGGAATGACAAAAAGCACTGTGGATACCCACAGTGCTCAGGCTGTCGAGAAAGTCTCGACAGCTTTTTTTATGTTCATTTTATTTAAGACGACACCGCGTTAATGTTATATAATATAGGTAACTATTGTAGAACGGACGGTGTTGATATGCTGCGACCTCATCAAGACAAACAACAATCTTTTGAATTGGTTTCTCTGGAAGAACTGGTACCGCAAGATCATCTGCTTCGTAAAGTGGATACATAT
>NZ_JBMOUI010000016.1:0-110923 GCF_049319765.1 Paenibacillus sp. S29
TTCTCCAGAGACCAGAGCCTTATGATGTAAAGAAAAAGAAACCCACGTCTCAAAAGACGGGGTTTCTCGACACTCTGCAAAGGCGGTCTTCCTTAGGAAGGCCGCCTTTTCTTTACTTTTTTTTAATTGAATTATTCGGAATTAGCCGCTCGGTATGTAGGCTTGTTGTAGCGGATCATGAGATTCGCCATGTTGTAGTTGGACTCCAGTGTTGCATCTACCAAAATCGTTCCTTGTCTAATGGCAAAATCGAAAGCAATCTCACCATGAGTCCAGCTACGCTTATGATTTAGCGTTTCTAGAGCCATACGCCGAAAATCCTCCCGATGCTTTGCTGATAACCCCGGTTCTACTGCTGCAAATGTGCCCCCTTTACCTGCAAGCGGGTTATGGCGAATCCCAAATTTCCCAACTACATTGTTACGTATTTGTACAAATACGATACCTGAGGACAAACCCGCCAGTTCATTATCCAGTTCTTTTAAAACGATATCCATCTGCCTTGCTAACGACAATTGACCTGCTTCATCCATTACAAAAACCCTCCTATATACCTTATCAAGAAATAATTAATAGGTCTTACGGCTCAATTATATGCGAAGATTTTTAACCTTACAATCAAAACCAACATAATTGGGTATTTATAACTATTTTCTAAGTATATCCATCATTTTAAATTTCGCCAACAGGTAATGTTAATTACACTTCGACATTTTGCGACTTTGTTCATCATCTTCTGCAAAAATCACAAAAAAGGCCTCCCTTATGGGAGACCTTTCAAAAGTGTAAATCTGTTATTTTGTCATTTGTAAAAATTGCTCAATATCCTGAACAGTAACTTGCGCAGCATTACGCCAGAAGTCAGCCTGTGTTAAATCGGTACCTAAGTGCTTGGAAGCCAATTCTTCGACTGTCATGCGACCCGTATCACGCAGCAAGGCATCATATTGGTCGGCGAAGCCGTCAGGATTTTCCTTCGCAATAGCGTAAATTCCTGCACTGAACATATACCCGAATGTGTACGGGAAGTTGTAGAAAGGAGTGTTCGTAATATAGAAATGTAGCTTGGATGCCCAAAAATGAGGATGAGCCTCATCCAGGATACCACTAAACGCTTCACGCTGCGCTTGTTCCATCAACTCGCTTAATTGTTGCGCTCCTACAACTCCTTTTTTCCGCAGCTCGTAAAAACGGGTTTCAAACAGGAAACGAGCATGAATGTTCATAAAGAAGGCTACACCACGCTGAATTTTATCCTCCAGCAAAGCGACTTTCTCCTGACCCTCGGCAGCTTCCAGCAAAGCATCTGATACAATTAGTTCTGCCAGCGTTGATGCCGTCTCAGCTACGTTCATGGCATAGTTTTGATTCAATGGGTGCAATTCATTCATCACATGCTGATGATAACCGTGTCCGAGCTCATGGGCCAGTGTCGAAACGTTGGATGGTGATCCGGCATAGGTCATAAAAATACGGGTCTCTTTGCTCAGACGCAGAGATGTACAGAAACCGCCCGGACGTTTGCCTGGACGATCCTCTGCTTCGATCCAGCTTTTCTCAAAAGCCATTTGGGCAAAGTCAGCCATTCTCGAGCTAAATTTACCAAATTGCTCAACAATCGTTACAGCAGCATCGTCGTAAGGGATTTTAGTAGTTGATGTCCCCAGCGGAGCTTCAACGTCATGCCAGGAAAGCTTCTCTAAGCCCAGCAGTTTTGCTTTCCGCTCCAAGTATTTGACTACAATAGGCTTTGTTTCATTAATAACCTGCCACATCGTATCCAGCGTTTGTGCAGACATACGGCTGATTTCCAACGGTTCCTTAAGCACATCTGTCCAGCCTCGTTTTTCATATAGCTTCAGACGAAAGCCTGCCAAATGATTCAATGTATCCGCGCAATAGTCCTCTACCTGAGTCCATGCCTCTTCCCAACGTGCAAACACGTCTTTACGTACGCTGCGATCTGCTTCATCCAGCTTATTAGCAGCCTGACCTACAGACAAGTTTACGATCTCGCCATTTTCCGGCACGGGGATCGTCATATTTTTGACAATAGTATCATAAAAGTCGCCCCAGCCATGGTAGCCATCCACTGCGAGATCCAATGCAAGACTTTCCAGCTCAGGAGCCATTTTTTCACGTGCTTCGTTCCGATATTCGGTCAGGACAAAAGAAATCGGCTGGATAGCTTCGCGCTCCATCCATTTCTGCCAAATGTCTTCACTGGTTTGTGCCAGCAAGTTCTGGAAAGATACTAAAGCACTTTTCCCTTGGGCATACAGCGTGTTGACACGCGCCCCCAGTTGAACAGCCAGCTTGTCGTGCTGGTTTTGAGCAGTTAGACAAGAGACAAAGGAACCCGCCTGCGACGCACCATTAAACAGCTCCTGTAAGCTATTCAGTACACTATCCAGACGCTCGGTATCCAATACCGTTTGTGGTACTTTGGCTGCTTTAAGCTGGGATTGCAGCTGTTGGACCTTGCTCTCCATTTCTTCCAAAAATGCATGAAATGAGGCAGAGGAAGATCCTCCGCTAAAAATAGATTCCAGATCCCATGTTTGCTTTAACGGTGTTTTCATAATAGTTCCACCTTTCTTTTTTGGCGAATTCATGTGGTTTCATATACAATAAAGTTACATCGTGATAGTAAATCACTACAATTGGGAGGAAAACAGGATGAGACCCTTACAAATTTCGCCGGAAACGGCTGTGAAATTATCCGAAAAGCTCGGCATTCCGCTGGAACACCTTATGCATACACCCCAGCACATTTTGATGCAAAAGCTGGCCGAACTGGCTAAAGAAGAAACCGCTGACCCGAACGGCGGAGAATCGAACAAATCATGATCCCTTTTCATAAAACCTGGCCTTATGACATCGTCATGGGAGACGTTTATGTACAGTCTTGTCCGTTTTGCGACCATGATAATGTTTTGCTGCCCCTGAAGCCAAAAGAACTTAAGCTCATACACGAAGGTATGAAAAAGTTACTTGTGTTTCCATGCTGCCATAACAAGGTTACTTTGGTGGATTGTGATGACGATTATTTGCTGTCAGATACCACATTGCGTCATCATTAATTCATGAGGCAGTTGTAAGATAAGATAACCCGTTTTACAAACAAGGTGTGAACCATGAGCCTAAATCGGCCATAGTGCACACCTTTATTTCTTCAAGAGGAGCTTGCGTCCTGCATTTCCTCCGGCAGTTGGAAATTTTTAGCCAACATTTGTTCTCGCAGTACAGACCACTGTTCACGGGAAGCCCGGATCATGGCTGCATCCATAATCTTTTTGTCATTAATGACACGCGAAAACCAGCGTACCGCTTCGTGAAAGTTGCCTGTACGTCGATGCAGTTCACCAATCAGATAAAGCAGTTTGGCATTATTCGCCCCGACACCCTCCAGCTCATAGACCCGAACATACGAATCCAGACTAAATTTGAGAAAGCGAAGCTCCTGCTCCTCATTTCCCTGGTATCTGTACATCCATGCGATATGCTGTAATAGACTGGCTACTACGCGTTCCTTTTCTCCGATGACCTGGGCACAGAGTAAACCCAGTTTATACGTTTCTAATGCCTCTTCCCAGCTACGATGCCCGCCATATTCGCGAGACTGCCAGCGGTTACCGATTTTATCCTTAAATATCTTGGTTTGCTGATCGCTTAACTGAACGGTAGAGTGCTCTGTCGAGGTAAATCCACAATGAGGACAGACCCTTACGACATAAAAATCCGGATTTTCATTCTTATAATAAGCACAAAAATCTGAATCCGTACGAATGGCCTTCTTTAGGCTTGGTCTGACACGGGATGTCTGAAATTCTTCTTCGCAATGTGGGCAAGCGATTTTGATCTGATATAACGGTTCAAGTTCCAATGTTTTTACAACCCTCTCCAAAATTCGGCAATCCCCGAAAGCTTACGGGGTATTTACAAAATGATGCGCAGGACCAGACAAACGGTTAAGTATGATTGAACGAAGCGGCTCCTCAATGCCCGTATCCGTTAACGCACCTGCCATACAAGACAACCATGCCTCTGCTCGCTCCTCCGTTACGGGAAACTTCATATGTCTGGCACGTAACATCGGATGACCATATGCATCAGAAAAAAGAGACGGTCCTCCAAAAAACTGGCTCAGGAACATATACTGCTTTTCCTTAACCGGTTCCATGTCTTTAGGAAACAGGGGACTTAACAACGGATCTTTATAAACTCTCGGGTAGAAGGCCTCAATAATAGCACGAACACCTTCCGCACCCCCAAGGTTGTCATAAATGCTTAGGCTAGGATTCACTTTTCTCCAACTTTCTGTGCTATGGTAATAAATATACACCCGTATTATAACAAAAAACAAAAAATGACGCTAAAAATAAGCGTCATTTTATCAATTTAACATATGAAGAGGGTGTGCTTCGTTGCACACAGCTTCGTCATTCTATAAACACAACTAATAACTCCGCCAATCCTCTTCACCGGGATGGACGAGAGAGACACGAATAACATACACAAAAGCACATACGAACAGACCGGCAACGATACTCATCCTGATCACTCCATCCTTAAGGTTATGGGATCGTTGTTTTCCTATTTTAACATACTATTTACAAAAATACAGCATTAGATGTAATCGTTTTCTTTGATTTTTTTGTACTCTTTGTCCATCCCCGACATAGGTATATTAGTACAACTCCAAAGGAGGGGCCTCTATGTCGCTATACCGTCGTTACTCGCTTCCTCTGCTCATCCTTACACTGCTATTCCTATTTATGCTTATGGCTGTATACCCGCAATCTTCTCTGAATGCCGGACTTCGGGGGCTTGCCATCTGGTGGGACGTGCTGTTTCCGTCTTTATTCCCGTTTTTCGTTATTTCCGAGCTTCTCCTCGGTTTCGGAATTGTTCATTTCATAGGTGCGCTGTTGGATCCGCTGATGCAGCCTCTATTCCGTGTACCTGGCTGTGGGGGTTTTGTCGCTGCGGTCAGCTGCGCATCCGGTTACCCGATTGGAGCTAAACTAACAGCCAAGCTGTGGGAGCAAAAATGGATCACACGCATTGAAGGAGAGCGTTTGGTCGCGTTTACCACTTCCTCTGATCCGATATTTTTGATCGGTGCGGTTTCCGTTGGCTTCTTCCATCAACCAGAAATTGCACTCGTACTGGGCGCGGCCCATTATGGTGGCGTGCTCATCATCGGGCTGCTTATGCGCTTCCACGGTTCCCGTTCAGGGGAAACAGATACTCGCAGCGACCGGCCTCAACCTACTCAAAAAGCCTGGTCGAAGTCCACGAATACAAAAGCAGCAGGTCGCAATAGGCAGCCTGGCCCCCTACGCCAAGCATTATATGCCATGCATACAGCTCGTTTGGAAGATGGTCGCCCATTGGGTGAGTTACTTCGTCAGGCGATTACTTCCTCCCTACGCCTTATTATTGTCGTAGGAGGGCTAGTTGTATTCTTCTGCGTCATTTTAGAAGCTTTGACGAACTCCGGTTTAATGAGCGGGCTTCATCTGCTTACGGCAAGCCTATTGACTGCATGTGGTCTTCCTCCTACGTTAACGGAGTCCATCGTGGGTGGTATTTTCGAAGTCACTTTAGGAGCGCAAGCCGCTGGTGAAGCCACGGCAGCAGCGTTACCATTCAAGGTAGCCGCAGCCGCTTTTGTTCTCTCCTGGGGCGGGCTGTCGGTTCATGCGCAGGTTGCAAGTATTTTAAATATGACAAATCTCCGCTATATGCCATTTTTGTTGGCCCGGGCTGCACATGGCATCATCTCAGCACTGCTAGCTCTCGTGTTATGGCGGCCTCTGATGGGACAGGGAAGCTCTCCCGTCTTTTCTCCAATATACGACATCGCGTGGTCTCCTGGCTTCTCGTCCGCCATGCTGTTGCAAAGTCTGCTAGTTCTTGCCTTTATACTGGCTGGAATGCTTAGTCTCTCATGGTTGAGTGTGGGTACAAGTCGCTTATACGTACGTTTGAGAAGAACACACAGGCAATGAACGATTGTGTTCTTGCTCATAATTGATTATGATCGATATATACCCATGACAAAGGAGCTTTTCATCTTGAGATATTATGTTCTGGATCGCGGGGATCAGCACTCCATGGACTTGAGTCAGCAATTTCACCGTCTTGCCCAAGAAAAGAATTTCAAGCTGGATGCCGAATCGCCGGAAATCGTCGTGTCTATTGGAGGCGATGGTACGATGCTTCATGCGTTTCATACCTTCATCGACCGCATTCCGGATATTGCCTTTGTTGGTGTACATACCGGTCATCTGGGCTTTTATGCTGATTGGCGTGCGGACGAGCTGGAGGAGCTAATCCACCTGATGAGCCAAAGCGGATCTGAGGGACCGCTTAACCCGAGAATCGTTAAGTATCCACTGATTGAGTTGGAAATTCACAAGAAGTCAGGCAATGCTTCTTTTATTGCCTTGAATGAGTTTACGTTAAAAGGGGTGGATGGCACTGTCGTTGCCCAAGTAGATATTAACGATATCACCTTTGAAATGTTTCGCGGTGACGGTATATGTGTTTCTACCCCCTCAGGAACGACCGCCTATAATAAAGCACTTGGCGGAGCTATGGTTCACCCCACCATTGAAGCATTGCAATTGACTGAGATCGCTTCCATTAATAACCGCGTGTATCGGACACTGGGATCGCCATTGCTACTGCCCAAACACCATCATTGTGATATTTTTTCACGGAAAGATCAGCGTCTTTTATTGACAGTAGATCACCTGAACTTTCCTGTCGATGACTTAATCTCTGTTCGATGTCAGGTCGCAAGTCAGAAGATCAGCTTCGCTCGTTACCGTCCTTTCCCATTTTGGGATCGAGTACGCAACGCTTTTCTTAATTAGAACCTATAAAAGAGCCGACTCTGGCTCTTTTTTTACAAACAAAACGGTTCCTGAAAATTCAGGAACCGTTTTGTTGTGGAGCTGTAAATGGTTTATTCTTTTTACTACCCTCAGCTCTTTCGGCTTTAGCAGCTGGCTGGGTCTGACGCTGGCCCTCAGGTTCACGAGAGACACGAACTTGCCGTCCCTCCCGATTTTCCTTTGATTGGCGCTCATAGCGTGATCCACGGGATTCTTTTTTATCGAAACTTCCCTGCTGATTGCGCTGTCTACGTGGTTCACGGGTTTGCTGCCCTTCACCCGGATTCCGTCCATCCTTTGCTTCACGTCTTTCTCTGGATGGACGACTTTCGCGAGCTTCACGCGGCTGTCGTTCACGTACTTCTTGGGCATCCTTCGGTTCCCGACGTTGCAACTCACGTGGTTCTCGGGATTCTCGAGGCTGCTCCACTCGCGATTCCTCTGTAGCTGTGGAATCCTGCTGTGGTTGCGGCCACTCCTGTTCTCCAGCTGTATGTTGCAATACTTCTTGCTGCTCTTCGGGTTCTAACGTTCCCGCTTGTTCCCTTTGAGCATCTACCAACTGCTGAATATCTGGAGCAATGATTTCATCATTGACGCCGTTTTTATTAACCACTTCACGGCTTTTTTGCAACACAAAATAGGCACAGCCAAAATTGCAGTATTCATTAATGTAATCGTCCAGTACCACTATAGATGTATCCTTATTTGCTTTGGGATGACCGTCTCGATAAAAGCCCTTCAAACGTAGCTGATTGTAACCCCAATCACCAATAATGTAATCATAGCGATCCAGCACTTCACTATACCGATCACGAAACGCTTCGGGATTCCACCCGTTCTTGTGATCCTGCAACAATTCATAGTTTTTACCACCGATTTGAAACAAGCTATTCTGACCGCCTTTCCCGGATCAAGCCTGCGAAAGGGCGCCTTCTTCCTTATGCTGAGCGGCTGACTTCACCTGCTCATGCGCTTGGTAGGAGCTGCGGACCAACGGTCCAGATTCAACGTGGCTGAATCCCCGCTGTAATCCCTCTTCCTTTAACTTCGCAAAATCTTCCGGTGGATAATATTTTTGCACATATAAATGTTTCTCGGACGGCTGCAAATATTGACCAATTGTCAGAATGTCACAATCGACTTTACGCAGATCATCCATGGCTTGTAAGATCTCGTCCCACTCTTCTCCGACACCTAGCATGATGCTTGATTTCGTTGGAATAGCCGGATTTAATTGCTTCGCATGTTGAAGCAGCTCCAGAGAGCGACGGTATTTCGCTTTAGCCCGAACCTTGTCGGACATACGCTCCACCGTTTCAATATTATGATTCAGAATATCTGGTTTGGCATCCATGACGATTCGCAGCGATTCAATATCGCCCATAAAATCGGGAATCAATACTTCTACACTGCAAAGAGGTAATCGGCGGCGAATCGCACGAACCGTTTCTGCAAATATAGTAGCGCCCCCATCTTTCAAATCGTCGCGAGCCACACTGGTAACGACACAGTGCTTCAAATTCATGTTTTCAGCCGCTTCCGCGACGCGTTCAGGCTCCTGCAAGTCCAGTTCCGTAGGCATTCCCGTATTTACTGCGCAAAAACGACACGCACGCGTACAAATATCACCCAAAATCATAAATGTAGCTGTCCTATTGGCCCAGCATTCATATATATTAGGGCATCGTGCCTCCTCACATACGGTATGTAATGTCTTGGAACGCATCATGCTCTTGATTTCCTGATAGTTATCGCCTGTCGTAAGTTTAATACGAATCCAGTCGGGCTTAGCTTCCTTTACTTTTCTAGACAATGGCATAGACCTTCTTTCTGATAAGCTTAAGCTGTCATTGCCATACATTATAACATGAAAGCCATGGAAAAACCTCCATTCATTGTTCCCTTTTTGATATGACATTGATGCCGGAAAAAAGTAAACTCTTTACATGGATAAAAGCGGCGGATATGGCTCAATCTAAACAAAAGCGCCCTATTCACGCTATTGTATACGGGCCTAGAATTTATCGGGCGATCAAGCCCTTCTATAGGAGGTCGGTTCACGTGCCTTACCCTACGCGGACAGCCCGAGCTGTTCGTTTGTTATCGCTGCTGTTATGTGCTACTACACTGACAACGGCCTGTCCGCTTCCTGCCCATGCCTTTGCCAATCACTTACAGTCCTCGTCCGCCGAAAGCAGCCTGACCGCAAATGTAGATGCTTCACATGCTCAGTCTTCGTTGTATACGTCCAGGCTGGCTTTATATCATTCCATCGAAGCCCTGACTGGAGTTCCTTGGTACAGGCTGGCCGCCATCGACCAGTATGAACGCACACTTACAGTGGCCCATCCCAGGGATCGGAAGCATGCGGAACGAATCATAGGTATTTTCATCACGGGACCAGTCTGGTCCGGCATGTTGAACCCTGATTCGGAGGATCAAAATCCGCGTTCCATTGAACTATTTTCCGGGCTGGGACAAGACGGTTCGGGTGATGGAATCGCTGACCGTAATAATGACAAGGATCTGCTGTTCAGCATCGCATCTTATCTCGGAAAGTATGGAAACAACGAGGATGAATTTGGTATTGCCGTTTGGGAATATTACCATAACAGCCGCGCAGTTCAAAGAGTTCAGCAGTTTGCTAAGCTGTATCGAACGTATGGCAAGCTGGATCTGGTCAGTCAAGCTTTCCCCCTTCCTTTAGGCAGCATTTATAGCTACCGCAGCACATGGGGAAGCCGTCGCAGCTGGGGCGGCTACCGGATACATGAAGGAACTGATCTGTTTGCTGGCTATGGAGTTCCAGTTCGCAGTACCTGCTACGGTGTAGTTGAAATGAAGGGCTGGAATCCCTTCGGCGGATGGCGAATCGGAATCCGAGATCTCAACAACCGCTATCACTACTATGCGCATCTTTCCGGCTTTGACAAAACCGTCCACAACGGAGACATCGTTACACCCGGCCAGACGGTTGGCTGGGTCGGAAGCTCGGGCTATGGAAAACCCGGTACGCAAGGCAAGTTTCCACCGCATCTACACTATGGTATATATCGGGACAATGGTTGGGCAGATTGGTCCTTTGACCCGTATCCGTTATTAAGACAGTGGGAGCAGTCCGAACGCAAAGCGCTCAAAACAGGAAAAACAAAAGGGACCTCCTCATAGGGGCCCTTTTGTTTTTTCTAGGCAGCTCACGTCAGTCCCCTCCGCTCTATGGCGTTGGGGATTGGCTAGAGGTGTTTTGGTTTTCCTGTGCCTCTGGAACACTTTCTATGGTGGGATCTATAGCGCCGCTACTCTCTATGGAATGGGGAGGCAACGCCAACTGTGGAGCGGCTGCACCATTTTTGCCTACTGGTTTACCCTGATTGTCATAGTAGTACATCGGAACGTTGCCTACCACTAATAAATAAGAAACCGGAATTTCCGTCTCCACAATCTGGGGTTGCATCTCAAACGGTATAACCACGGACACTTCCGTCGTAATCCGAATGTACACTTCCACCAAGATCATGTTTATGCCCGCATCCTGTTGACGGGTATTTAAATCCACTTTGATTGCTCCATGCGGCTCCACCTTTAGGGGGACCGTTGGTCCATAAGCTGCCAACAGTGGACTGCCCAATGCCTGACCAATCGGAACACTCTCATCAAAATGGCTCATGCTGTCCATCGTTGCTTTGACTGCTTTGAGCGTGTCTGACGTAATTCTCATATGCTCCGCATAATTCAGGACAAAACCGGAGGTTCTTCCTTGTGCATCCGTTCTCCATTCGATCAGATTATCAGCCGTCTTCCCCTGCTCTACCTGTGCTGTAATTGCTGAATTAATAGCCTCCGTCGCCATTTGTTTAACCCGCACTTTTGCCAGGTGCATCATGGGCGGCTTCAAATGCTGCTCCACATAAGCAGCCATCTGTATGATCCCTACCAGCAGCGCCAGTGCCACAATAAAAAAAAACCTACGTCTGCCGCGTCGCCTTCTGTTGGGTGCGCTGTGCCATTGCGGTCTTCTCATCATCCGATCCCCCCGCAGCGTTGAACTTACCCTACAAGGATATGCGAGTTGTACACGAAAAAGAAGCCGCCCGTCCGGCAGCTTCTCTAGATGGAACAAATATATAATTGCAAATATAAGGTGCACTCATTATTTGAAAATATGGTCAATTTTTTCGATATCAGCCTGACTCAATTGGACATTTAGCGTTTTCAGATTCGCCAGTACCTGCTCCGGCCCCTTCGCCCCTGGAATGAGAGCATCAATCGAATCACGGGTCAAATACCATGCGAGCACAACATGAGCAACCTCTGCATTCAACGCATTGGCAATCTCCCGTACCTGCTCCACTTTGTCCAAATTACGAGCAAATGCATCACCCTGAAACAATGGATTTTTCGCTCTGATGTCCGAGAAGGTCATGTCTTTCGTATACTTACCCCCCAGCAATCCCGAAGCTAGCGGGAAATAAGGCACAAACGAAATACCATTTTCCTTGGTATAAGGCAGCAGATCCTTCTCAGCTTCCCGTTGAAACAAATTATATTGGGATTGAAGCACATCTACATAACCGTCACTATTCGCATCCTTAAGTTGTTCAATGGAAAAGTTAGATACACCAATGGCCTTGATTTTGCCTTCGTCCTTGAGCTTCTTCAGTTCTCCGACTGCTTCTGCCTTCGGTGTAGCTTCGTCCGGGAAATGGATATAAAACAGATCGATATAATCGGTCTGCAATCTTTTCAGACTGGATTCGACGGATTCACGCAAAAAAGCAGGCGAGTTGTCAAAAACGACCTCTCCGTTTACGAATTTGTGTGCACCCTTCGTGGCAATAACAGCTTTATCACGCTGACCACGCTCTTTCAATACCTCACCAATCAACCGTTCCGAGTGCTCAGGTCCATAAATAAAAGCCGTATCCAGAAAATTGATGCCGTTATCCAAAGCTGTGCGAACGACTTCTTTGCCCGTTTCATCATTCAAATCGGAAAAGAGATTATGTCCTCCCACTTTATTTGCACCCAAACCGATTGGTTTTACATATAAATCTGTTTTACCAAGACGCACTTGCTCTGCCAATTCACGTCATCTCCTTTTCGAAAGTTACTTCCATTTTATTATTAGATTCCAAAAAAAGCAAAGTGCATACCTGGCAGTTGTCCTCATCCTTTAATCCCCGTCAAGGCAATCCCTTCCATAAAATACTTCTGTCCTATGGCAAACAGAATAATAGCAGGCAAGACTACAATTAAAGATGCGGCCATCAAAACGCCCCATTGAGCCGAATATATTCCCTGAAACTGCTGTAGCCCAATCGCCAACGTAAATTTGCTCTCATCATTAAGGTAAACCAGCGGTCCCATAAAATCATTCCATGTGTTCAAAAATGTAAACAATCCAATGACCAAAATCGCTGACCTCGACAAAGGCAAAATAATACGGGTAAAAATCGTAAAATGATTGCCTCCATCCACAAATACAGCTTCATCCAGTTCTCGCGGTAGAGTCATGTAAAATTGTCTTAGCAAAAAAATATTAAAAACGCCGCCACCAAAAAACGAAGGTAATACCAATGGAACGTACGAATTAACCATGCCTAATGCCTGCCAACCAATAAATGACGGAATCAGTGTGACTGCAAACGGCAGCATCATGCTGCTTAATAATAGAGCAAATACCTTATCTCTTCCCTTCCATCTCATTCGCGCAAAGCTATAGGCAGAAATGGTACTCGACAGAAGTACACCCGCCAAAGTACCCGCAACGACGATAAATGTATTCACAAAATAGCGTCCAAACGATAACTCTTCAAACGGCTGTAAAAAATTCTCGAGTACAAAAGGCTCTGGAATCCATTTCGGCGGGATCAAAAAAATCTGACTTAAATCCATCATGGAGCTTCGCACCAGCCAGTAAAAAGGAAACATACAAAACAGGGAGCCCACTATGAGAACTGTGTAGAGTAACACCCTGCTCCCACTCCAACCGCGTTTTTTCATCTTCATGCCCCCCCGCCTTCGTAATACACCCATTTTCGGGCTGTCTTGAACAGAAAGGCAGTGAATACCAAAACGACAATAAAGAGCACCCAAGCAATAGCACAGGCATAACCCATATTCGAAAAGGTAAATGCCTCGCGGAACAAATAAAAGGTATAAAACAAGCTGGAGTTATTGGGTCCGCCCTGAGTCATGACGTAAGGCTGAACAAACACTTGAAACCCACCGATGAAGCCCATAATCGTATTAAAAAAAATAGTGGGCGATGTCAATGGAATTGTAATATACATAAGCTTATGAAGAGCATTTCCACCGTCAATTTCAATGGCTTCATAATAATGTCTAGGTATATCTTGCAAGCCTGCCAGAAAAATAATCATGGTTCCTCCAACGGTCCACAAACTCATTAAAACCAGCGTAGGAACTACCGACCCTTCGCTATAGATCCACTGACTTTCGGGCAAATGCAGCGCACGCAGCACCACATTTAGCAAACCAAGATCCGGATCAAACAGCCACATCCAGATCATAGACGATGCTATGAGTGGCACAATGGTAGGGAGATAGAAAACAGTCCTGAAAAAAGCCAGACCTTTTACCTTTTGATTAAGTAATATCGCTAAAAAGAAAGCTACAATAATTTGCAGGGGCACACTTAGAAACACATAATAAAACGTAACCCCGAGTGATTTATAAAAAAATTGATCCGTACCGTCAAATAAGTGGACGTAATTATCCAGACCGATAAAATGGGCTTGTGAAGCAACCTTGTAATCGGTAAGACTGAACCAGAGACTAGCGATCATCGGTCCCAGAACAAAAATGACAAAGCCGAGAATAGCAGGGGCGGCAAAAAGCCACCCCAACCCATTTTCCTTCTTACGAATAGAAGATAATGATTGCATTCTATCCCTCTCTTTCTGTCAAAACACTCACCCTATTCTTTTGGATACGTCCCCTTAAATTCCGCGTTGGCCTTTGCGGAAACCTCCCTAAATGCTTGCCCCACCGTTTTCTTTCCTAGCCATACCTGATCCAGCGCCGGGTTAATGATGGCATTGATTTTTTCCGAGTTTTTCAGATAATAGTCGTAAGAATTAACACCGTTATACAACGTTTGGTTCATGACTGCATCACGGTAACCATCGGCATGACCTGGTTTGACATCGGCCCATTTGCTAATCAAGTCTGGTTCGGTGTACCACTTTTTCATGACAGGCATCCACAATCCGCTGGAATGCATGTCAAGTCCGCTTTCAGCATCCAGCAAGAATTTATAAAACATCCATGCTTCTTTAGGATGTTTGGTTTTGGCAGAAATCACTTCCGGTTCGCCAAACAGGATCGTTTTGCTGCTCTTCAGTTTAGGTAACACGCCTACACCAAAATTCACTTTCGATTCTCCAAGATCCAATTGAACCCACTGTCCATCCAGATCCATCGCTACACGTTTACTTTGCAGTGCTACGGCCGGGGAAGGTATATTTTTGGACTGCGTCGGCGACGGTGCCACATGATAAACGTTGATCAGATCAGCCATTTTCTGAACAGCTTCAATCACATCAGGGCTCTCAAGATTAAGCGAGTCCCCTTTGTCTGAAATGACACTTGCGTTATTGGAAGGCACAAGCAAATGCCACATCCATGTATCAAACCGAACTCCATACTGTTTAATGTTACTTGCATCGAAATTGGGACTGAGCGCATTATTTCCCGATTTATCAATGGTGAGCTTTTGTGCTGTCTCTAAAAACTGCTCCCATGTCCAAGCCTCTTCAGCCTTTACTGGTGGCAAAGCAACACCAGCCTCATCAAACAAATCTTTATTGTAATAGAGGGCGAAAGCTTCCTCAGTTACCTTGACCCCTGCCACTTTGTCCTTATCCCAATAGATGACTGAATTAGGAATAAGACTTTCCTTCGTTAGCTCCTTATCCTCCTTCAAAAATTCATTTAAATTATATAGTTTGCCTTGTTCAGCCCATTGCAGAGCCTGTGCTTTATAAATGGGAAATACATCGGGTGCCTGATTGGCAGCAAACATCGTCGTTAATTTGGTTACGTAATCTCCGGGGATATGCATATAGTTGATTTTGATCCACGGATATTTCTCTGTAAATTTTTTAGCGATTTCCTGCTGAACCTTCTTTTCATTGGTGCTACCCCAACTGGCATAGGTCAGTGTCACTTGCTCGTGACCCTGCAAATCAACTGGTTTGCTGCTGCTCTCATTTGAACTACAGGCTGACATAAGCCCAACGATCAAGCACATGCAGACGATCCATAATTTTCGTTTTAACATGAGTAACGCCCCCAAACCGGTTATTTTTTTATCTTTTCGTTTGTTGCTTCGTCACTAAACTTATTTTAGCAAACGCTTACATTTTTAAAAGTAGTACTCTCATTGGATTGGTGTCATTTGATTAGATCTATGAATTTCTCCGATGCGAATCTGGACGAATGTCCCTTTACCTGCTGGAGAGTGGAGCGTAACTCCATATTCCATTCCATATAATAGCCGTACTCTTCTGTCTACATTTTTAATGCCCGTTGATCTGATTTCTCCAGCTTGAATTCGGCGTATATGATCTTCTTGAATTCCTAATCCGTTATCCTCCACTTTAAAACACACCAATTGCTTCTCAATCCAGGCTGTGATTCTAATCAGACCTCCTGATTCCATTTCTGCGAAGCCGTGAATAATTGAATTTTCCACAAAAGGCTGCAAGAAAAGTTTGGGAACTTCCATTTGAAGCAAAATGGGATCAATATCATATTCCACCTTGAACTTGTCCTCAAAGCGATTCTGCATAATATAAATGTATTTTTCCAGCCAATTCAGATCGGTTTCCAAGCTCCATGTATCGTTTTTGTTTCGAGTAGTAATTTGCAGCATTTCCGCCAGACTAATGATCAATTGGCCCAGCTCCTGCTGTTGATGTTCTAACGCGATCCAATACATGGTCGTTAAGGTGTTATACAAAAAATGGGGGTTGAGCTGTAAATTAAGTGCCATTAACTCCGACTCTTTGGCTCGTAGACGTGACTTGTAATTTTCCTCGATTAAATCTTTAATTTTTTCATTCATTTGATTAAATCGAATCACCAGATCTCCCAATTCATCATAGCCACGTACAGGAATTCGAATATCAAAATGTCCCTTCTCCATTACTTTCATCGCCTGTTTCATATCCGTGATAGGCTTACTGATATAAACAGACAGTAAATAAGCAAGAATAACAGCAACGAGCATCATAAAGCCTAAAAAAAACACCGTGTAGGTGCGAATCGTTGACAGATGTCCCAATACATCTTCCATAGGTATGGCTATATAAGATACCCAGCCCGTCGTCTTCATGGCTTCGTAAACCAGTAATATGCTTTGACCTTTAACGTTTACCATTTTCATCCCTTGTTCCGAAGTAATGGCATCCTTAAGCCAATCCGCCACGGGTTCCCCTACTTGTTGCTGTCTATCTGAACTCATGACCATCCCGTTTTTATCATGAATCATGCCATAGGATAAATGTGCAAATCCGCTACGGGCTGCGTAATCTTCAAAACCCCCTTTTAACAAGTCAGGACGAAAATTCAATATAAGTATAGGTTTTTCCTTTCCCTCCGGAAGCGTATGGAAGGTTCCTGCATCATCTAATGCAGTCAAATGGAGCTGCTTTACTACAGCAAATAAAGAACTAAACTCATAAGAGCCTCGTTTTAAATCCTGCTGATGGAATGTTTCGGCATACGAATAAGCGGGAATCCATTGGGTAGCCCCCTCTGCTTCCACCGCCGTTGTTGCCAACGGAGAAGAATAGAACGGCTGAACAGGAATATACATCCGATCAGTGCTTCCATATGCATAATTTTGCGTCATAATTTGGGAAGCGTATACTTCCTCCATATTGCCAAAATATCTGTACAAAATTTTTGTAATGCTGCGATCAGCTCGTAACAGTGATGAAGAATCCGAAGTATCCACGTTCGTAATAGTTTGAAGAAGGTCATGATCGATTGGAATCATATCTACGGTTTTTTGAATAGCTGTCAGCTTGTTATCCAGCAACTGGTTATTACTACGCAGAACGCTTGTAACGCTATCTGTTACATTTGTAGTGATATTCCGTGCGCTCGTTTCAAAGTAAACGAAACCTAGGAGCAAAACGATAAAACCAGACAACAAAAAATAGGACAGCATCAATTTCGTACGAAAGCTACTGTCCAAAAATTTTTGATACATATATTTAACTTGGCGCATCGTATCTTCCTTTCACCTAACAATCAGTTGAATTTCCTACGGAATTCTTCCGGTGTGTGCAATACGTTTTTTTTGAACACTTTAAAAAAGTACTTGATATCTTTATAACCAACCTGTCTACTAATTTCTGCGACCTTGTCGTCTGTATGCAGCAGTAAGTGCTGAGCCTTTTGCATTCTGAGCTTCACCATATATTCCGTGAACGAGAGCCCAAAATAATTTTTGAACAGAATGCTAAAATAGGACGCATTATAGTGGAAGCGCCGGGCCACGATCTCCAGACTAAGGTCTTCATGTAGATGTGCATCTAGAAATTCCTTGCACTTTTTCATAATGGGATCGCCTTTGGAGCCGCTATGAAGCTCAAGAATCAGCTCTTTTAACCATGTTGCAACACCATCCTCAAGATTCCGAAGACAGGTGGCCTCTTCGACAGCTTTGTTCAAACGTTCCGAGAAACGTGAGTAGACTTCCTCACTCCACCCTATATTTAACCGTTGTAAACTAACCAACAGAAGGTATACCAATTTTGCTTTAAGCGCTTCAGGTGCAGGATACCCTTGCGTCATTTGTCCAATGAAATTCTGCACCCGATCCAATAGCTGATCTGACTCTCCATTAGAGATAGCGCTTTCAATAAATTTAAAAAAGGCCATTTGTTCGTATGCGCTCATTTCTTGTACTGGCTGCTCATCATCTGAAACGACAAGGTTCAGACATCTGATGTGAGGTGTATAAAAACGCATGGAGATCAGACCGACAGCCTTTTCGTGAGATTGGCTTATTTGCATTTCATTAAAATTAAAAGGCTGACCCCAAGCAAACCAGATTGAAATCGCTTGTTGTTGCTCCAACTTTTTCAGCCCAGCTTGAAGTGCGCCTTTGGCCTCCTTGCCGTCTGCCCTATCCTTCCAATTCACCACTGCAACCACATGGTCTTTATGGGTTTCAAGTGGAAACACGACAGAAGACGCCCAAGGCCGCAATATTTCAACAACCGAATTACGGAGCTGAGAATACAACATATGTATATCCTCCGGGTGCGCTGCCGATGCTCCCAACGCGAGAACTTCTCCTACCCCATGCCATCCAAAGTGACTCTTTAATAGGCTTTTCTCGTTAGGCTGTAATTTGTCTGTCACACATCTGCTAAACAAATGCTCCACAAATGCAGGCATACTCTGCTCAAACTGATTCAACGCTGTTTGATTCCCACTCAGTGTTTCCTGTTCCTCTACAATGATCTTCTCCATATGTTGAATCACTTCAATAAGTTGCTGTGATTGCACCGGTTTCACCAAATAATCATTCGCCCCATACCTTACCGCCTGCTGTGCATAGCTAAATTCCTGGTAGACTGTCACTAAAATAACTTTGGTCTCATGCTGACCGAATGTTCTCAATTGTTGAAGATATTCAAGTCCATTCATGATCGGCATTTGAATATCTGTAAAAACGATTTGGATCGGTTTGGATAACGAAATGGTCAGAGCATCTTTCCCGTTCTTGGCTTCCCATACCTCGTATTCGGGACGTAGATCCCTGACCATGGCAGCCAGACCTCGACGCTGTCTAGTTTCATCATCCACAACAAGTACTCCCAGCGGGATCGAATTCACTGACTCCCCTCCTGTCGTTTTCATACACGCATTTTTTTTCAGTATAACACTTACAGGTGGGAGCCGATCCTATTTTCTTTTTCGCTTCATACTGCGGATGGTGGTTTTTGTGGCCTGATCCACCCGATATGATTCCGTGATTTTTTGCAGTGCTTTGTTGAAGGTAAAATCATCTAATGTATTATGACTTAAATACGCCATGGTTACCTCAGGTAGCTTGATATAACAGATCGATATCGCCCATGCTACCGCCATTTGTACATAATAATCCTCGCGATGGGTCTGATCCAGTAAAGTAAACACCCGCTTCATATACTGTTCCTCAATATAAAAATTAAGAAGCATAACTACACCAAACCGAATTTCATATTCTTTCTTGGAGAATAGATAGGGCTGAATAAACTCCCACACCCGTTCTTGATGATGTTTCGTGATTTTTAATCCGGCACAGAAACTGTCACATACGGACCAATTATCAATTTTAGGAACAAACTTGGCGGTATAACTCAAAACTTCCTCTACATCCGTTTTTACAGAACCAATCACCATACCTTGCAGCATTACTTCTTCGAAGTGTTCACTTTCGGCGGTCTCTAGGTAGAGGCGCCAATCCCCTTTGGCAATATCTTGAGCAAGCTTACGCAGCACTGGCAGACGTACACCCAGCACATTATTAATCGTCGGAAGCAATGCAGCCGTAAATTTCTGAAAATCTGCATCCACATATGACAGTATCTGTTCTCTAATTGTTTTCTCCATCATTTCCACTCCCTGATTCTTAACGAAATGAAATACTCCATAAATAAATGGAGGCCACCGAACCATAAGGCGAATAGACTCGGCGGTACTCCTCAAATTGCTGCTTGGTCAAGGTATCTAAATGGTACAACTTCATCATTCCCCGTCGAATAGCCATATCACCCCAACTGACGACATCTGGACGCTCCATACAATTAATCAGCATCATTTCAGCCGTCCAAGGTCCTATTCCTTGCAGCGAGGACAATTTCTGAATCACCTGTGCATCGGAAAGCTCATATAATTCCTGTAAATCCAACAGGCCCTGCCCGATCGTTTGGGCTATATTAAGAATACATGTGGCCTTTTTCATGGTGATGCCACAGCTTTGAATATCTAAAGCCGACTGAACAGCTATATTTTGTGGAGTGATCACGCCTAACTTCTCCTGCATCCTTGCCCATATGGTCTGAACCGCCTTGGCCGATATAAGCTGTCCCACAATCGCATGAACGAGCGCCGCAAACAGGTCGGGAATGATCACACGTTCTACCTTGCCCATTTGCGTCATCGCTGCACCAAGTACGGTGTCTACGTTTTTTAGATAATTGATTTCCTTTTCCCCATAGTCAAAGTTTTTGGTCATTACGGTTTGCATTCGTTCTCCCGCTGCCCCCTTATATGGTTCACTCTTGATTCAATGGCATGGACTGCTTTTACATCAAGGTTCGAAACCTTCTTTGCTCACGTAGAGCTGTTCCTTCGGAAAAACATGAAGAAAACGCTCATAAACCGCCTTATAGGCAGCAGGATGATACCATTCTTCCAGCCCCAATGACTCGTACAGCACACCCATTTTCAAGCTACGCGTTCGTCTCCCCCCACTGCCATCTCCCATAAAATAATCATCAATACAGACACGGTTGACCAGAGGCAAAAGCTTGTCTGCAAAATGTTCACTGCTTGGAAGCATCGGAGCAATCGTAGCTTGCGTAGGTACACCTGCCTCCTTTAAGAGATGTAGCGTTTGGAGACGAGCCTGGATGGGAGGAGCCTCCGGGGTAAAATGTTTGCGTATATCTTCTCGGTCTGTTTCTACAGTCATACTCACACGAACACGATCCCCCAATCGGAGCAGTAAATCAGTATCCCGCCGTACCAGTGGACTGCGCGTCTGTAAAAAGAGAAAATCCGGGGGATCCTCCACCATCACCTCCAGCAAAGAACGGGTCACCTCTTCCTTGTACTCGGCAGGCTGATAAGGATCTGTGCTTGACGACATGAAAATCGTGACTTTACCTTTGGATTTGGCTCTACGAAGCTCCTTGCGAAGAATATCTGCCGCCTGATTTTTAATATCAACCCATGTCCCCCACGCTTCCTTCCGAAATGTGGAGACTGGCAATTGGCGTACATAGCAATACGAGCAACCAAAGGTACAACCTGTATACGGGTTCAACGAATGTGTATATCCTGACAAGAAGCCGGTCCCTTTATTCAAAAGAGTCTTGGGGGATTTGTAATACTCATTTTTCATACTGAACCGATGCCACACTTTCCTTTTCGAGCTGCAAAAGCTTCACCTTCATGTCCAAACCACCACGATATCCGGTCATAGCTCCATTTTTACCGATGACCCGATGACAAGGGACTGTGACCAAAATCGGATTAGCACCGATGGCAGTCCCCACCGCACGAACAGAGGCTGGCTTTTGAATAGCGTTGGCAATGTCTGAATAGGATAGTGTTTCCCCATACGGAATATCACACAATGCATTCCAAACCGCCATCTGGAACGCAGTCCCATGAAAATCAAAGGGCAATGTAAATTGGGCGCGCTTCCCTTGGAGATATTCAATCAACTCCTTGGCATAGGGCTGTAAAGCAGAATCCTCTTCAACTAAAGGACTGCCGGGAAATCGTCTTCCCGCCCATGAAAACAATTCCTCTACAGGTTGATTGGGCGAACCTACATAACATAGTCCTTCCGATGTAGCTGCAATATATAAATTCCAATCCTCATGTGTCAACAATGACCAATAGATCGTTTTATTTATTTGCTGTGCCATGCTGTGCACCTCCATTTTGTGTTGCTTTCAATTTGAGTTGGCGATATTGCAATGGGGTGTAGCCTGTATTCTTTTTAAATAACGTAATAAAGTAAGGTGCATTGCACAGACCTACGTTCTCCCCCACTTCCGCAACAGATATATCTGAGCAAATGAGCAGCTTCTTCGCTTGTTCCAACCTGGTCTGCTGTATATATTCCATTGGAGTTATATGCATGATCCGCTTGAAGGTACGATGTAAATGATACGGACTTCCATGGCTTATTTCAGCTAGGATGTGCAATGTTAAATCCTTCATATAGTTAGAATTCACGTATTCTGTAACCAGTGCGATCCATTCATGATCAGGCAATCGTTGTCCTGTCGGTTTACATCTTTTGCATGGACGGAAATGCTCGACCAATGCCTGCTCTACTGTTTTAAATATACGGATGTTCTCTCTTTTGGGAGGTCGGGATTTGCAGGAGGGGCGACAAAATATTCCCGTTGTCTTCACAGCGTACAAAAATACCCCATCATATGACTTGTCGTTTTCTACAATAGCGCTCCACTCGTCGTCAGTTATGGATAAATCGGATGTACTCATTCAAATCACCTCTCTAATGCAAATGTGGCCTCCCCACATATCCATGGCAGAATTTATTCAAAATCTTCTGTCTAAATTATAGCCTAAATAGTGAACATATGTACCCTTCTTGGAATGTAAAGGCAAGATAACGAAAAAAAGATGACTCCCCGCGGAGCCACCTTTGATCTTACTTATCTATCTTATTTAGGCTTGAAGCTTGCTCGGTTTGGCGGTGATTGTCAACTCATCTGAAGGAGGCTGATATTCCTTTGACCAATACTCGGCATTTGAAATACCTGCCTTCTTCGGGTCAAACACCGGGTCCAGCCCTTGCCTCCGCTGCTGTTCGTAATCCTTAAGCACAAGAAGAGCAGGCTTGGCCAACAGAATCATAGCAATCAGATTCACCCAAAGCATAATGCCGACACCCATATCCCCCAGTGTCCACGCCAGAGCCGATTCCTTGACGACCGTTCCATAGAACGTCGAACCCAGAATAACCAGCTTTAGGACGAACATAGGCCATTTGGCTTTACGGTCGGCAACCAGGTAGGCCATATTCGTTTCTGCGATGTAATAATACGCGATAATGGTCGTAAATGCGAAAAAGAACAAGGTAATGGACAGCAGACTCGATCCAAAACCGGGAAATACCGATTCAATAGCAGCCTGTGTATATTGGGTTCCCTCTTCAACACCCGGGAGATGTTGCACAATAAAATCGCCACCAGGTCCCTTCACATTATACATACCAGTAAACAGGACCATAAAAGCCGTAGACGTACAGACCAAAAAGGTATCCACATACACGGAAAACGCCTGAACTAGCCCCTGTTTTGCTGGATGGGACACTTCTGCGGCGGCTGCCGGGTGCGCACCAGAGCCTTGTCCGGCTTCGTTGGAATAAATCCCCCGCTTTACACCCCAAGCAATCGCCGTCCCTGCTATACCGCCGAACACAGAATCCACGCCAAAGGCACTACGAAAGATTAGCGAAAATACATCGGGAAGTGCAGTAATGTTCGTCATCATAATGTAGAAAGAGACGAGGATGTAACCGAGTGCCATAAACGGAATGACAACCTGAGCCACATTGGCAATCCTTTTTACACCACCAAAAATGATAAGCGCCAGCAACACGACTACTAAAATCCCCGAAACCCTCATATCCATGCCAAACGAACTGTGAAAAGCTACAGCAATGGAGTTCGATTGAGTTCCCGGCATCAGTAAACACATCGCGACCAACGCAGCAACCGCAAAAATGACGGCAAACCATTTTAAGCCTGTCCCTTTTTCAATATAGAAGGCTGGACCGCCCCGGTACTGACCATCGCGCTTTACCTTATACACCTGAGCCAGTGTGGATTCTACAAAAGCTGTAGCCGACCCGATAAAAGCCATGACCCACATCCAAAATATCGCCCCAGGTCCACCCATACCAACCGCCAAAGCAATCCCAGCAATATTCCCCGTCCCTACACGCCCCGATAGTGCCATCGTAAAGGCCTGAAAGGAGGATACACCTGCCTCGGAACTTTTCCCTTTAAATACTAGGCGGATCATCTCTTTGAAATGCCTGATTTGCAGGAATCGAGTCATGATCGAAAATAATAGTCCCACACCCAAACAGACATATACCACAGGATTGCTCCAAATGACGCCGTTTACTGCCTCTGCCCACTGCTCTAACATTCCTTGTATTTCCCCCTGATCAATCAATTGATTTTCTAGTCTATGTTTTCAGAAAATTTGCATAATTACAAAAAATTATAGATTAGTTTTTACCCCCATACAAGTTAATTTAATTGACATATTGTCAATTACAAGTGGGCTTACCAGCTACATAAAATAACGACAAAAAAGCTCTGATGATCCGAGAATATGGATCATCAGAGCCTTGTCCTTAAGACATTTAGGCAATGCTTTCTTTCTCATTCAGAGCACTAGACAGTTTCAACAGTGGAGCCTGCTCCGTTACCTCTCCTTGAGCAATTGGAAGGACTTCAGTATATTCGGAAGAATTCGTAATGATAACTGGCGTAATCGTAGGATAACCCTCTGCCCTGATTTGCTCAACATCAAACTCAAGCAGTAGGTCCCCAGCTTTCACCTGATCGCCTTCTTTGATATGGGACGTAAAATGTTTACCGTCCAGCTTGACCGTATCTACTCCGACGTGAATCAGAACTTCTGCGCCATGATGCGAAACAACTGCAAGCGCATGTTTTTTCTTGAACGCCACGGTGATGGTTCCATCGAACGGGGCCACGACTCTGCCCGTTGTCGGTTGGATGGCGATCCCTTTGCCCATAGCTTCCGAAGCAAATGCAGGATCGGGAACCTCCGACAAAGCGACCACAGTTCCTTCAATTGGGCTGAGTACCTCTTCATTAGAAACAACAACTGTAGAGATCGATTCTTTAGCCGAATTGTTAGTAGTTTCCTCTTCTTCAACTGGATCTTCAAAACCTAAAATATAAGTCAAGATGGCTGACACCAGGAATGAAACGGTAATCCCTAAAATCAATCCCGGGAATCCTTGTCCACCAGGGCCGTAAAAGATCGGCAAGGTCAGCAATCCAGGTGCGCCGGAGGCAAATGCTTGCGTTCCCGCTTGACCGATAATGGCACCACCAACGGCGCCGCCGATAATACCTGCAATAAACGGACGTTTCAGTGGCAGCGTAACCCCATAGACGGCTGGCTCCGTGATGCCGAATAAAGCGGTAAGTGTAGCGGAACCCGCCAGCGTTTTCAGCTTCTTATTTTTGGTTTTCAGCATAACACCGAACGCAGCGCCGGTTTGAGCAAAGATGGAGGCCGCAGCGGAAGGCTTGATTCCGTCTCTGCCATTAACAGCAATATTATTAATGAATACAGGTACAAGACCCCAGTGAACACCGAAAATAACGAGCAACTGCCAGCAAGCACCAAGGATTGCTCCAGCTAGCAATGGACTAAAGCTAAATGCAGCAACGAGTGCAGTAGCGATCGCGTTGCCCACATACACCCCGACTGGACCAAACACGATCAGGGTTAGAGGAAGCATAATTACAAGTAGAATCAAAGGTGTAATAAAGTTTTTGACGCTCTCGTGGATCACTCGATTGCACCATTTTTCCAGCTTACTCATGACGATGACGGCTAAAATGATCGGAATAACGGTAGAGGAATAACTCATCATAACAATAGGAATACCGAAAAAGTCCGTAGGTGTACCTTCCGTTTTTAGCGTGACAATGGTCGGGTAAAGCAACCCTCCGGCAATGGTCAGGGCAACGAAGATATTACCTCCAAATTTCCGTGCCGTTGTAACCGCTAACAAGAGAGGGAGGAAATAAAACAAGCTGTCGGCCGCAGCATACAAAATCATATAGGTAGTGTCTTTCGGTAGCAACCAGCCAAGGTTACTCGCAATCAGCAGCAGACCTTTCAAAATACCGGACCCCGCCATAACTCCGAGCAAAGGTGCAAAAATGCTGGAAATTACGTCGATTACGGCACCAAATCCTTTGTTGCCTTTTGCTGAATGATCTTCTTTTCCAGTTTCATTCAAGATATTGGATACATGGCCGATTGCATTATATACCTCTGGTACTTTGTTGCCGACTACAACCTGGAACTGACCACCGCTCTGCTTCACAGTGATAATTCCGTCGGTTTTTTCCAACTTTCCTTTGTCTGCTTTTGCCTCATCTTTTAGCACAAAACGCAGGCGTGTGGCGCAGTGAACGAGCGATACTACATTTTTTTCGCCACCTACCAGGTGTACAATTTCCTTAGCCAGTTTTTCATAACTCATGATGGACACCTCCATGTTCTAAGGGGCTTTTTACATATTTAGGCACACAAAAAACCTAAGCCTTGAAAAATGGTGGGCACTTTAGTCCCGCGATTTTTCATGACTTAGGTTTTGCCTGCATAACCAGTAACAATCCCAGTTAAAACTTATTAAATTCCTGTTACTCTCATAATATAATCATTCTACCATATTTGTCAACAAAAACTTTTAATGGTCTATTCTTGGTCCTTTTTCGTTAAAAACGTTCGACTTATCTGTTCACCACCCGTTCAATATGCACGGTCAGATACAATTTTTCTTCGTTCGTTAATTCGTGGTTGTATTCTTTTTGCACAAAAGTTCCGATTTTCTCTGTACAAGCAGCCGCTTCCTTATGCTTTTCCTTAATCATGTCATACAAATGATCATAGTTATTTTCGTAGTGATTTCCCTTAAATACGCGCTGGGCGAAAAATTTCAGATGCGTAATAAAACGGAAATAGCTCAGAGAGTCCTCGTCGAACTCCACCTTAAAATGATATTTTGCGATATTGATAATTTGCTGGATAAACTTCGTGATACTCATGGTCGTAATGACTTCCTCGTTCATTTCAGCATTCACGATGTGAATCGCAATATAAGCCGCTTCGTCCACAGGCAGTTCAATACCGAGCCTTTGTTTGATTTGTTCCAACGTTTTCAGACCCATCGCGAATTCTTCTTTGTACAGTTGCTTGACTTCCCACAATAACGCGTTTTTGATTTCCAATCCTTCCCGGTATCTTTCAACAGCGAAATTGATATGATCAGTCAGCGAAACATAAATATTTTCGTTCAGCTTTCTATTCAGATTATGCTTGGCGTCATTAATGACTTCCTCCACAATCACAATCAAATCAAGCGGTACCTCACGCAACAGCATTTTAAAGTTATCGGACGTCTGCTTGTTTTTCAGAGCAAATACCTTCTGAATTCTGGTTTCGTCTACTTTGTCTCCAGGCTTTTTCTTAAAAGCAATCCCCCGACCCATCACCACGAGTTCGGTGCCGTCCGTCTGGTAGACGCTGATTACATTGTTGTTAATGACCTTTGCTATGTTCATCTCGATCCCCCGTTCCATATGCCAGCAAGAGCCACACATGCTCCATCCTCTTTATTGTAAACAGAAAAAAACCGAAGCACGCCAAATAAACAAGACTGTAACATCCGCTTATTCGTGGCTTAGGTTTTGCCTGCTACGCAGTAACAATCCTAAAAATGATGGAATTGCGTCAAGTATAGCCCGAAGAGGAACGATTGTCAACGCTTTCAATGTAGAAACGGAGATCGGAAATCCCCGTGGGCCCGGGACGTCCGATCCTATTTACTGGTGGTACGATTATTCGCCCAGATTTTCGCCGTCGGAATGAATTACATTTTTGTACCAGTGGAAGCTTTTCTTTTTAATACGTTTCAACGAACCGTTGCCTTCGTTGTCACGGTCCACATAAATATAACCATAGCGCTTTTTCATCTCTCCTGAGGAAGCGCTGACAATGTCAATAGGTCCCCAACTTGTGTAACCGATAATTTCGACTCCGTCTTGAAGAGCCTCACCCATTTCGGCAATATGCCGCTTGAGATAGTCGATCCGGTAATCGTCGTTAACTTCTCCTTCAGGCGAAACCACATCATTGGCACCAAAACCGTTTTCCACTACGAACAGTGGCTTTTGGTAACGGTCATGCAATTGGTTGGCTGTGATGCGGAATCCTTTGGGATCGATCGTCCAGCCCCATTCGGACTTGTCCAGATATGGATTGGCTACGGAGCCAAATACATTACCACTGGTCATGTTCTTGACGATTTCCGGGTCTGTGCTGGTCGTCCGGCTCGAATAATAGCTGAATCCGATATAGTCAACGGTATGATCTTTCAGGATGGCTGCGTCGCCTGATTCCATCTCAATGTTTAATCCATGATCCTTGAAGAAGCGCTTCGCATAACCAGGATATTCGCCGCGTGACTGTACATCAATAAAGAAGTAGGACTCGCGGTCTTTTTCCATGCCCTGATATACATCTTCGGGATTACATGTATACGGATAGAAGCTGCCGGCAGCAAGCATACAGCCAATCTGGGCATCCGGGATAATCTCGTGACACGCTTTAACAGCCAGCGCACTTGCGACAAGCTGATGATGTGCAGCCTGATACTGAATTTGTTTAACGTTCTCACCTTCTTGAAAAACAAGCCCGGCACCGAGAAACGGCAAATGGAGAAGCATGTTAATCTCGTTGAATGTCATCCAGTATTTCACTTTATCCTTATAGCGGGTGAATACTGTTTTGGCATAGGTTTCAAACAGGCCTACCAGCTTCCGGCTCCGCCAGCTTCCATATTTCTCGACCAGATCTACCGGCACGTCAAAATGAGCGAGGGTAACGACTGGCTGAATGCCATGTTTATGCAACTCGTCGAACAAATCATCGTAGAATTGCAAACCTGCTTCATTGGGAGTAGCGTCTTCTCCCGTTGGAAAAATACGAGCCCAGGCAATGGAAACACGCAGCGCCTTGAAGCCCATTTCTGCAAATAGCGCAATATCCTCGCGATAGTGATGATAGAAATCAATGGCTTCGTGGGAAGGATAGAATTCGCTTTCAAGTGGAGTCAGCGAGGGAACATTTCCTTTCATTATGCTTCTTCTCTTCTCTCCGGTAGGCAGCAGATCCACCAGACTCAATCCTTTACCGTCTTCCAAATAAGCACCCTCAGCCTGATTGGCAGCAAGAGCACCTCCCCATAAAAAGTCTTTAGGAAAAATATAACTGGACATAAACATTCTCCTTCCAAATGTGTGATAAAAGGGGTAGCGAAGGGTGATAGACAATAAAAAAACCCAAACCAGCCTGTATACACTTACAGTGTAAACAAGCCAATTCAGGTTATGCCCTATCGGTAACATCCCATGAAAAGGTTATACGTATTTGATTGAAACTCTAACAAAGATTTGGGAACCTGTCAAATTCATTTGATATAATAACACGCAATTAACAAACCAACAACATTATTTCAATCGCCTATTGGGTAATGAAAAGAACCATGAAAGAGACCTCAGATAAACGACTTTACGAAAGATACCTGGCTGTTCGCCTTCGTCTGGAAGGGCACATGTTTTCGGAGATCGGTGATCTACTCAGTCGCTAATTTAAAATATTTTGTTGCAAGAAATTTAGAAAATCCCTTTGCATAGAGCCAAGAGGTATAATTTTTTTGATTATCTTGAACCTCCAATGCTGTCCTTTACTGTTAAATGACCATATTGCAGAAGACAGATATATGGAATGATATTTTTGTTCTTGTAAATCAGCTACTTCAAATTCAACTTTTTGTACTACTTTAGTGGAAAATAGATTCAGGAAAAGGATAATAATTTTATCATTATTTAGGAGTAATATAGCTCGACTTGTCCAAGCCGAAAGGCTTTGAGGAGTTGAATAGCAGATAAGCATGTTAGGTTCTCTATGCGATTCAGTTAGCTTATTAATAGTTTTTTTATTAATGAATATCATAATCAAATACCTTTCTATTTGGATGTTCAAATAAAATAGCATTTTAAAGAATATCTTTCAAAATTCCAATTGTTTATGATAAGAGCAAATATATTATATACTCCCATAAGTAAACTATTTATATTATATAATACCACAAGTAAACTATTACAAGAAAGGCTACATACCCTATTAAGATGGTTACTATATAAACCGCAATTTAAGATCATAACCTAAACCAGTAGACGACCAATTTCTCCCAGTAGTTGTTTATGGGATGCAAGAGCAGGTATTAAATTTTTTTATATGCTTTTAGCCTCAGCTACGAATTCATGAGTAATGAAACCGACTAGAAAGGTTAACAACGCATAAAAGACCGCTATTCTTGAGTATCGTTGTCCTTTCCCTTTGCCTACGATTTGCAGAACGTATGGGATCGGCACGTTGATCGCCGAAGTCCGCAAACTGACAGGCACCTGGCATTTTCGCCACCTCACATAATGGACGCCTCATTGCCGTCCGTAAGTCGGATCGGCATGGAGCGTGCGTGCTCCGGTCAGCCGCCTTGACAATCCTCACCCTATATAAGTTTCTCCAACTACCAGTTTCGTTCTTTCGTTAACTTGACTCCCATCACCCTTTATTTACAATAACCTTCTTTATGGTGATAATTCCAGCTCACCCTACTAGTCATTGAAAGATAATCCCCTTTAACGGCATACGGTGACGAAACCCGCCACACGCTAAAATTTGAGCAGCTTTTCCTTTGAACCAAGCTGCTGGAAAATATGATCACTTTATCATTCGGTGCAAGATTCTTGCTCCATACTAACGGGAGTCTACCAAAGGAAATATTTAATGAACTCGGAATATGTCCAGTCGAATATTTACTGACATCCCTGACATCTAGAATCTTCACATTTGCAAGCGGTGATGAGAAGGTCCCAATCTTCAAAACTCACATTAGTAAGGGATCGTAGAGGCCACGATTGTATTATTAACCATAAACTAAACAGTCCAATTGAAATGACGAATCACTGTCATCATACTATACTTCCTCCATCCTAAGCTCAGCAGATATTAAGATATATGCGCAAGCTCATTTATTGGAATTATTCGAGATCCTATTATTTCGAGACGTACTACATTCAATTTAGCTTACCCATAGATTGCTTCATCTGATCGTAAGTTATCGCCCCCATAAATTTTTCCTGATCTATCCCGTTTGAACCAATCATATACGTCGTCGGATACGCTTGAACAGCAAATTGATCCATCACTAGAGCCTTCAGTACGAAAACGGAGAACACCAGGTTGCCCAGAAGTTTAACAAAACCCTATTTCCCTTCAAATCCGTTAAGCATTTTTTTCACCATACACAGCCTCCTGCTTGTTAAAAACTTAGAAAATGAATATTAGGCGAGCATTACACTCAGTTTTTTGAAAGTTTCTAGTGTATAGCAATACACCTAAAATGACCATAATAACTCCATTCGCCATGCTCAGGACGGGAAAAAACCTATTGACTTGTTTAACCATCGATAGAGAGAAAGTAACAAGCAGCGAAATGAGCAAGAATGGAAATTCCAAGACCCAACGTATATACCGCTAACTGCCCTATCCCTTGGTACAATGATTCGGACGACCCTGCCAAAACAAGTATCGAGGAAAGTGCGAGCCCCACACATGGCGTCCAGCCCGCCCCAATTTCAATCCAAGGATAAATGAACCAAGCCAGCCACCGTATTTTTTTCCGTTTCCCAACTGCTTAGAACTCATTAAAAACTTGAGTTTGAGTATCCCCATCATTTGTAGGCCCAACACCACAATCAATAGTCCGCCAACCTTCTCAATCAGATCCCTGCGTAAGGAGACAAAATTACCTATAGCGGAGCCAGTAGCCCCATGATCACAAAGATAACACTAAATCACAAGGATGAAGCCCAATGAACGTACGACCAGAATTTTACGATTCACGACAAAGCGACCCCTGTAATCATCGTATCGGATATATGTGAAACATACGCCGGCCGGAGAGGGAATACGTAAGGCGACAAAAACGAGAGTACGCCTGCTGCAAATACTACTAATAACGTTATCTCCTCCAACTTCTCCCCTCCTCATTAAATCAGAGTATCGCTCGCAAACAGTATTGCAATTTTATCTTATTATTTTTATCAGAATAATGGACTAAACTTGACTTCGTCTCTACACATGTTAAAATTCTATTCATCAATTGATATAGTACTTATTATGAAGAGATTGTTGGTTTCATAGTTTTTTTTCAGTGTATGGAGAAGATATTTTTGATTTGCCATATTGGTCAAAACATATAGTGTAGGATCCTTAACATATATCACCAAGTTGAAGTGAGGTTATAAATGAATGGAAGAGATGCTAAAGTGTGCAAAGCTTTTCAAGGAAGATCTATATAAGCAACTGGCTAGAATAGGTAAATGTCTATCAAGTGATAAACGTCTTGAAATCTTGAATGTACTATCACAAAGTCCCAGAACAGTGGAGAAATTAGCCGCATGTACAGAAATGAATATAGCTAATGTTTCTCGTCATCTACAGGTCTTACTGGACGCTAAGCTTGTTAAGTTCACAAAGAAAGGAACTTACGCCATATACTCACTAGCAGATCCTGAGATCACTGACTTTCTCTCTTCACTATGGAAGATTAGTGAGAAGCAAATTCCTGATATCAAGAGAATGAAAGATGACTTTTTAAACAACTTGAATGACATCCATACCCTATCCATGGATGAAGTAAAGAAAAAACTAGATGAAAACTCCATTATCTTAGTTGACTTACGCCCCAAAGAAGAGTTTGAAACAGGACATATTCAAGGAGCAATTTCAATGCCGATGGAAGATCTAGACGTATTAATGGGAGAGTTACCGGAGGAAGCTGAAGTGGTCGCTTATTGTAGAGGGCCATTATGCGTTTATTCGGCACTTGCTACGCAAAAATTGCAAGTTGAGGGATTCAAGGCGTATCGTATGGAAGACGGAGTGAATGAGTGGCAGGAACATTTTCATATACATTAACCAATCTAAGCCTCATCTAAAAAAGACTTCGAAGCCCACATATTTGTGACTTTGAAGTCTTTTTGTGAATAATGCAAACCTGGACATTATACGACTTGATTAGAGCGAATAATACTCATTGACATTTAGCTTTACTATTCCAATCCGTGTGCTGCAATATAGCTACTTGTAAGATCCTCTCCAGAATCGATAGTTACTTTTCCTTGAGTTCCTACGGGAATGCCGGCCTTTATCAGTAATTGACCAATATGGCAATTTTCTTCTGCTTTTTGCATCAAAGCTTCTGTCATGCTTATGTCTTCATTGGTCGCTCCTGGATTCAGAACAACATGCGGGCGATGGGTAATACTTAATTGATCACCATGAGTTATATTACCTTCTGTATCCATAAAGAATCCTGTCACAGGAAGTTTATTTTTATCTAACATATATGCTAAGGTCATCGTGTAACAAGCTACTGCAGAAGAGATAAGAAGTTGTTGTGGGTCAGCCCCTTTACCACTTCCCCCTTTGGGGACTGGAATTGCAATTTGAGTTTGTAGATTGTCACTTTTAATGCGTCCATCACCCTTTGCATCTTTGTACCAAACCGTATTCATGTTAATTGTTTTTTCTGCCATATTAACATCCCCTTTTAGGTATTGTAAGTCCAAAACTTCGTTAAGGTTAAGATTCATTACTCTATGAGATTTGACAAATTTCTCACTAAGGAACAGCTCTTTTATAAGTTGTATAAAACCTTTACAGCCGCCATGCGTTCTGGTGCATTAATTTTCAATGTAATTTGAAGCTATGCTTTTGCCATAGAAATCAAACCTCCAATTAAATTATGTATCGCTCGTTTAATACATCAATTAATCAATTGATCAGTTGAATTTTATTATATAATTTTACTAACGTCAAGTATACAACTAACGTACAAAGTGAAAAATTATAAATATTCATGTATTTGTAATTGAACTCCCACCAATAGTTACCGCTTTCATACCTTATTTCATATTGAAGCCCTCATTGATATAACACTGTAATTTATGTAATGCTTCACATGTCAAACGGGGTAGTACCAGCGTCGCTGTCACTATGGGCAAAGACAGAGCTAGGCTGCCGATATTGATCGGCAGCCTAGTCTTAGTTGGAGATTGAACTATCGTTTCCCGTTAGTTTAATGATCTGACTTATTTCTTCATCATTACATCAAGAAAATGTAAAGTGTGCATATTAGCTTTTACCCCAATATGCACACGCCAACGCCATCAACATATTTACAGTTAGATACCGTTCTTTTGATAATTTTCTTGCTACCCGTCCGTGTTATTCTCAGTCTATCTTAGCTTTTTAAAATAATCGAATAACGCATGAATTTCTTTATAGGATACATCCCCATTTATTGACATCGTTTCGAAAGTTACGCCTTCATAATTTGAAAACAAGTAATCCTGAGACTCAAAACCTAAGAGTTGATAAAAACTTTTCCTTTTAATTCTTTGATTATTATTAAGAAATTTAGGGTTAACTTCTTCAATATTCAGGCAAATCCGATAGTTAGAGTATTTATTTATTATCTCATTAACAACTGCTTTCCCGTACCCTTTATTTTGATATGCTTTACTAATTACCAAATACAATATGTAAAGCATATCGTTTTTTACGATTAGATAATTCATTCCTACCAGCGTGTAATCATCATATATTCCATAAAACAAATGGTCGGTATCATTGCTTATCTCTACCAATTTATTATATGGGATCATCTCTTCTTTAGGAAACGAATCATCATAGATTTTTTTTATCTCATCAATATTCTCGTTATTAACTCTTTTTAATACTACAGTCATAAATTTCTCCTCGCTCTATTTTTTAAGAAGATTTCGTACTTATGCCAATCGCTTTTATATGAAAAAAATTATATATATATATATATATATATATATATATATCTATCTCTTACAGGTCACAGTTCAAATTCTCAGGATCCTCTCTTTAAGTGCTCTTTAGTTTACCACTTGATTTTGAATTTTACCTTCTTTCTTTCCATACAACATGTAATATAGAAAAAGTGTAGCTAATACAATTAATCCGAGTATTACATACAAACCACTATATCCTGTAGCTGGAATTATCAAACCGATAATCGATGGGCCAAATCCGTTCCCTAGATCATAGAATATAAAGAACGTCGCAGTTGCTAAGCCAACTCGGTGAGGTTCGGCTAAATTGATGGCTATGGCTTGAGTTATGGAAGAAATATTACCAAATCCCAGAGCAACTAATGCTCCTACCAATAACAATGTAAAGCTACTGTTAACTGAGCTTAAAAGAAGCATCCCTACTCCATATATAATAAGAGCCGGATATATGATAATGTTAGCACCTTTTTTGTCCATTATTCGTCCTGTAAAAGGTCGTGATATTAAGACAAAAACAGTATATACCATAAAGAAGAAACTTGCTGTGTCTATTAACCCTAACTCCAAAGCATAAATATTTAAATATGAAACTATGCCGGAAAAACAAAAAGTCATGAAAAAAATAATAATTGCTATCGGCATTACTTTTGGCTCAACAAAGTCAGAGATTTTTATTCCCTTTTTATTGTTCTTCTCAGTCTTGTACGTTGCGGGAAACTTCAGAAAAAATGCGATTACTAAGCTAAAAATTCCAAGCAATAGACTTAAAGAAAAAATCATTTCAAAGTTTGAGTTTTGACTCAAAACTAAACCAATAAATGGACCGATTCCTGTGGCCAAGGCCGTACTAATTGCAAAATAACTTATCCCTTCACCTTTTCGTGGTGCAGGAAGGCTAAATACAACAACCGTACTCACAATTGTAGATATAATACCCACTGTGATACCGTTTAAAAGCCGATTTAATATGAGAAAGTTAACATTAAGATGAACGAAATAAAGTAATGTTGTTAAAATTAATAAAAACAAGCTGGTCATCAAGATTTTTTTGGAATGTATAAGACGTCCTGTAAACAAACGCCCTAATAATGAACCGATAATAAAAATACCTGCGACGATACCAGCTTGGCCGGTTGATGCATCAAATTCATTAATTGCATAAAGAGTGATTGTCGCGTTTAATAAAAAGAAAATTAATGTCATAATGAAATTGACAGACGAAAGAATAATAAAGTTTTTCGTCCACAATTTAGGATTCGTTTGGTTCACAGCATATTCTCCTGTCTGTAGATTTTGGTAAATACTTGATATGCAAGTGAGCTAATATTCTGCATTAAAGGAATAAATAACTTGTTATAAAAATTCATAATAAAATGAGACCCATATGAAGGTCTCATATTATTTGAACAACACAATCTCCAATGCGACTCATATTCCAACCTTTCGCAGTGCACATTAAAAAGTGTACGATTCGCCGTCTTCGGGAACTAATAAATTAGAGGTGAATCCCTTTTCTTCTCCAAAGCTTTTTAGTTCTTTTCTAGATAATGTCCAATGATTAACTGCTTCCATATGGACTGAGATAATTTTGGCGTTAGGAGCCGCCTTATGCACCTCGTAAACATCTTCTTTGCCCATTATAAGTGAGCCCAAATCATGCCAACTATTATTTCCAGCGTTCAACACGATAATCTCAGGAGTGTGGGAAATGATTTCTTTTTCGACACCTTCATACCATACTGTATCTCCGGCTAGGTATAACGTCTTCTCGTTGGCATGTTTGAAGACAACACCACATACCTGACCCATCATTTTTAATAAATCTTTCCCTCTGCCGTGCTCGCCTTTTGTTTTAATTAACTGAATACCTTCAAAAAGCGTATCTTCAGCAAGTACTTCTACTTGTTGAAAACCGTCACTTTCAACTTGTTTAGCATCTTCTTCGTTTTGTACAAAAACTTTAGTGCCTTTTGGAAGCACTGCTTTTGCTATATCATCGTAGTGATCTAGATGCAAATGAGTCAGAATAACAGCATCGACATCCTTAATGATGTCGTTAACGGACATTGGCAAATCAATTATAGGATTTCTCAAATCCTCTCTGATCCCCGCCGGGAATGGACCATACAGACCTTTGTACGCAAGTAATGGATCGACTAGGAACTTTTTACCTGCATAGTGAACAATGATTGTTGCATTTCGAACTTGTTGAATGTGCATATTTATATATAATTCTCCTTCTGTTTTTTTAATTTTGTTTGTTGACAATGATAAGTTTATACTAGATGTAACCTTCAAATACACAGATTAAATAAAGTGTATTGGTCTTTTTACTTTATTTTTTAAAGGAGATGCGTTTGATTTGGATCAAACAGATAAACGAATTATTGAAGAGCTGAGTCAAAATAGTCGAATTACCATGAAAGAATTAGGGGAAAGAGTGCACCTAACTGGACCTGCAGCAGCAGCCCGGCTAGAAAAACTTGAGGATACTGGAGTTATAGAGGGATACAGCATTAAAGTTAATCACGCAAAATTAGGATGTTTTACGTATGCATTTCTAAATATCTATATTAAAGATACACACCATCAACCATTTCTTTCATTCATTCATTCTAAAAGGGATCACATCCTAAATAATTACAAAATAAGCGGTGATGGATGCTATCTGCTTGAATGTAGGTTTCCAAGTAATGAAGCGTTAAACCAATTTTTATTAGAGTTAAACAATTACGCTAACTACAAATTATCAATTGTAATCGAGAAAACCTTGTAAAAAAGAACGTACAAAAAAACTTTTATTTCTGAGAAACGAACCCATCAGAAAAAGATCCACCCTTAAAAAGAGTATATTAAGAAGGTTTTTAAACTAACCTGCCCGTTAGCCTAGTCCCCATGAATAAATAAAAGTTCCGAATTTATTTTTGTATATGGAACTTCGAGTTATTTGAGACACATATTGTCTAACATATACAGCTTGGATATACTTATTTCAAGTGCTAAGTTCCGTTACTCACAGTAATAGGAACTTTATTCGGAAGGGATTACATGAAGCGAAATTGGGAACTGGACGAGCTGATTGAGCATTTTACCTTTCTCCCGAACGAAATGCAGCAAATGGGGAATAAGAGCAGTGAGACGAGGATCGGTTTCGCGGTCATGTTTAAGTTCTTCCAATACGAGGCACGATTTCCGTTCCATAAATTTGAAGTACCTAAGACCGTCATTTCATACATCGCCAAGCAAATCGAAGTGCCCGTAGAACTGTATGCACAATACGATTGGAACGGTCGGATGATCAAATATCACCCCGCTCAAATCCGAGAATTTTTTGGCTTTCGAGAAAATACCGTTCAAGATTCACAAGAGATGCGGAATGGGTATGCCAGCATGTCCTGCATCGTAGCCAGGAGTGGGAACATATAAAGGAATCGGTTTACGGACGGGGCATTATGGGGTTTAATAATTCCGCACTCGCTCCTTTGCTGGATCTGACAACGATTAACTATCCTGTTGACTTTCAGGCCGACAATGCCTTTATTATTATTCATAATAAGCTTAACCAGACGAAAAACGCACTAAATTCACTAGAGTTTACTTTGGTGGAACGAAAATCAACATAAAAGAACATATAACGCATGTTTTGTTGTTAGAAAAACCACCTTTTACTTGGTAAAGGTGGTTTTTCTAACAACAGAATTGGCCATTACTTGAAATACACCTTCAATAAAACGCCTAAGAAAGGACATAATACTGAAGGTGTGCCTTTTGTTTTTAATCGAAGATTTAAACTACATCTGACAATAACTGTAATTGTTTTTTCAATTGTTCAAATTGAACAAAACGACCTTCGCGTAGATATTCTCTCCCATCAAGAAAAACCAAGATCGTCGGCACAGAAAAAATTAAAAACCTTCCTGTGATCTCCTCCACTTGACTAGCATCAACATGAGCAAGTGCCAATTTAGGGTATAGATTAAGCATTGTTTTGAGCTTAGGGTAAATGGCATGGCATACATTACAATCATCTTGAGATACGTATAACATACTCAATGGATTACTTCCGATGAAGGATTCTATTTCTTGTATTGAGGTTAAGTCCACTAAACGCACGCTCAAATTTCTCCTCTCTTAAAATGACTCATTGTTTAAATCCTTTTTCCATACGAAAAATATTTACAAAAGTAGAAGTTTTTTTCCTCATTATTGTGTGTATCGTTCTAGAAATCTGGCTACGATTTGATCAGCTGATTGAGAATCGCCCCTTCCAAAATGTCCTCCCTGTTGATCAGCCGTCTCAGTGCCCGTAAAAAATATGCCCTCTCCCCAATTATCTACGTAAACGGGTCCATAATTTGGTTAGTCACGAAGTGGTTCGGCAGCAGGCCCATAAAGTCTAGTCAATTGTTCCAACACAAGTTACATGAGTTTATCTTCTCCCAGAGTCTGCCGCTCCTTTACTGGTAAACCAAAAATCCAAAAAGGGCACCTGTCCCTGGTGAAGCATCGTGAATTTCTTGTAGAGATCCCACCCAACTTGATGTAAAACCGGAGAGTCCAACTTCACGTCAAAATGGTCGTCGTAAATGGCAATAACTTTAGCTTGACCGGCCATCCATGTTAGTTTTCCAACTAAATATGACTGCAGATCATAAGGAAGATTTGGCTCAAATTTAATATTCTTTCAGCTAGCCGTGGTTGAATAGCAATAGTAACTACAGTTGTCTAAAATTGTTTTCCATTGGCTTCTAAGCAGATTGTACCGTCTTCTTCTTGATGAATCAAAGTTACACGTGTGTTAAGCTGGATTGCTCCTTATGGCAAAGTAGCACTTATCGCCTCAATCATAGACTGTACTCGACTAACAAATCTTAGTGAGGGCTCCATTGCCTCATGTGGTAAAAGATGTTGTTGTGGTGTTTCATGTTGGGAACGTTCTAAGAGCATTCGTCCTTTGTTATTTGTTAAATTGATTAAATGTCTCCAAACCCAGTTCTTTTGTGAGTTGAGTATTAATTTTCTCATAGTGTGGCAGAACCATGTAGGTCCAAGATCGAATTTTCCGAGTTCCAACGATTATCACCGGAGCATTTTTTTTCAACTTGTTTTCTCATTGTTTCTCTCCTTCATCCATGTTTCATCAGGGAGTCACATATGTTAAAAGATTATCTTCTCTATATGATGATATTGAGTCACTCTCAAACTGCATCCGCTACGTTGAAGGGAGCGCTCTCAGAACAAAAAAAGAATCGACAACATTATTTCATTATAATGTTGTCGATTTTCACATCAATTAACCAATTTAAGAATTTTGTCTTTAAGGACATTTTTTTGATTTACACCAACCATAGTATCAACGAGCTTACCATCTTTAAAAAGCAACAAAGTTGGAATACTTCGAATACCAAATTGTGAAGCTAATTGGGTTTCCTCGTCGACATTAACTTTTGCCAACGTTGCCTGTCCTTTCAGCTCATCAGCTAATTCTTCCACAATAGGAAGCTGAATTTTACAAGGTCCACACCATGGAGCCCAAAAGTCTACCAAGGTCACACCAGACTGGATTTGATTTGAAAACGTATTTTTTGTCAATGCAGTTGCTCCCACTGGAGATCCCCCCACTAAATATAATTTATCATTAACAATTATTCAATTGATTAGTTGAATTATAAATCTATACTCTCCTTCTGTCAAGAGTGAATCACATTTCTCTGAAGGTTCTCTCCTGGTGAAGCACCTCTGTTAGTTTCAAGCACACGGTTATATATCCCTTCATTGTGACTTGTGATTTGATCTGAACTAAAATTTAAATGAGCTTTGTTTACATAAGCGTTTCTCATTTCTAGGTATTTCTGTTCGTTACTTAACAGACTAATTGTTTTTCTGGCCATCTCATTTTTATTACCTACAGCAGCCAGGTAGCTAGTTTTCCCGTTGATAATAGGCTCAGATATATCATCCAACATACGAACCTATCGTTTTCGCAAAATAAAGGACCTCAAAGCCAATACAGGCTTAAGGTCCATAACGTTTAAATCGTCAAAGTTGGGAATGAGTTATCATTTAGTCATACTCAATACGGCACGGAATCGTGTCTTAGCTGACATCATTTTCTCCTATGATTCACTAGCTTGTTCCAACGGGAAAACTTCGATCATAGGTCCTACATCGGTCAGTACACTAAATCGAACCGCCGCTTCAACTTCCATCGATTGTCCTGTAATCGATCCCCAAACAGTATGGGGTCCCTTCAAAAAGTCCATGGCAGACAGTTCATTGGAGAGTGTTTATCTTACAACAACTTATAGAAATTCCACTACTTTTTTTACTATAAAAACAACAAATCTTAGATCAGTAAACAACAAGTACTTGGTTTGTTATTAGAAAACTTCCCCGTCTTTACTGGCTTTACGGGCACTTATATTGTCTCACTTTGATGTTATAAGTTGTCCAATTGATAATATAAACCACACATGCACTGTGGGTTATATCATCAATTGAGACTATAACATGCTTACAATCGTTGTTTCTATAACATTAGTCAAAGATATTTATAACATCTAGTAGGATAAACGTACCTTTTCTATAAAATAAACTGAGATAAGTATTTTCCATTAATTGTTACCAATACGTAAATGTTAAGTAATATTGATTTTGGAAAATGAATAGATCTATCAGTGAAATTAATTCACTTGACTACGATCAAGCATACTCATTTTAGATGATGCATACAGAACAAAGTACTACTCCCTCACATAAATATTTTTTCCGTGTCCATTCTTCCTAAAGTCAAATTTTCATACATGCCCCTATGAAATCTATTCCTACTTTGCTTTGAGTCATTTTATGCATCACTATTACAAACAATAGTTGCTTTTCTTAATTTATAGTCGTAATAACCGACTAGATACCCGTCTGTTTCTAATTTTCATAGATAGATGCCTGCGATAATATTTGATATATCCACTCACCTTCAAACTTAATTTCAAACTCACCTTTTGGAATTATATATTTTTTAAAAATTTGAGCAATGACAAATTGGTTTTGAACTTATGTCCCTGTCCATAGGTCTGGACAAGAACTATAACGCTAAATCAAAAAAAAACGCGATTATCACGCCTTCTTATGAGTACAAGTTTTTCCACTCTGAGAGCAGTCCTTTATTTATGCACCTTTTGTAATGTGATCTTCATATTTATCTAGATCCGATATAATATTAAATAAAGCTTTTTGAATTACCTGAGAGTAGTGATCCTGAAGTTGTTTTTTGCTTCGTAAATGTTTATGTCCATATTTCTTTGCTTCTTCAATATCACTTTGCATTTTATTTATAGAAGAAATAATTTGCAAGTGGTCGTATAAATGAAGCGCAATATCATCACTTATTTCATTTAAAACTACATTTTTAACGTTGCATAAATATGATTTATGAGCAACTACAGTAAGCCATGCTAAATCGTCATCATACAAACTAACTGGATCATCAATTTCTTCCCAAATTTCCTGTAAATTATCTATTAGATCCTTAATTATGAACATCTTCTCGGAGTAATTATGCCCTTGGTCTATTATTCCATTAACCTCTATATTCGAATCTGCTAAGTACGCAAATTTTTCATCCGTCGTTAGTGAAATACCTAAGAACTCTCTTCTAACGCCATAATTCAGACGATTATTCAAAATATTAACTAACCTTTCCAAGTGGTAGATTTTTATTTCATATGATGTACTGGTCATTAAATCTTCTCTTTGAGAAACTGTTATCTCTTGATTTGTTATAAAGGCTAACCCAAAAGCCCCATTCTTACTAATACCTCTAATATCTTCAATGCATTTTTCTTTGATAACTTTATATGTTTTTTGCCCTCTTGGAAAGTATACTGCTCCTATCCACTTCTCATTATTTTTAAAACATATAAAGTCTTTTGTCCCGTCCCTTCCACCTAATGGATGAGATGGATCAATGGATTCAAAGCCTTCTGAGTTCAAAATATGGCTTGCTAGTCGCTCAGCAGCTTTTTGCCCTTTAGTCCATTCTTTCAGTCTAAACCAAGTTTCATCTCCTTCTAAACGTCTCGGATTTTCGTCTTGCATATTGGTCACTCCCCATCTTTTGATCATAGATATCATTTGCTATTGAGCTTCAGACATTCTAACTTTGTATTCCTAGCTTATAAATATAGTCTTATGCTATAAGCGCTCATCAAGACATTGCACCAGGCTAATTGGTACATATGGACTAAAACTATAGTTAGTTATTTAATCAACTTATAAAAATTTATTGTTAGGCACTTTTTCTCCAAGCTTGAAGTATTTTCAATCTGCTAGTGATTAGTTTTGTGGAACCCTCTCCTCAATCTTGTAGCAAATTTTTTTTCATCCGTCCGCAGACGTAGGAGATTTACGACGTTGCTATCAATCACCACGGTATGGGTGACTCGATTTAGTATTTCCTGATAAGCTTTTGATCCTAGTAACACTTATAAACAGAGGAACGCTCCGGTATCCATCTCTTCATGAAACCATGCTGCTCGCGTTCCTCTGGCAAGCTCACTTTAATGGTTAATTATTTTCATAAATTTGTTCTATAAAGTCTTCTGAAAATTCAGACTCAACCTCTTTCAAAGGCATTGTCTCCCAGACTAATTCTTCAATAGTTTTATCGCAAAATAGTCCCAGTTCTGTTTGCCCCCACAACTTACCTACATTAATATTAGAATACTTACCAAGATTAGATTTAGACAAATTGATGTCATGTTTGAATAAGTAGTGAATGGTTTCTTTGAGCTTTTTCTTTTCTTCATTCAATTTCTTTGTAGCTTGTTGCTCCTTTGAAACAACAACTTGTTCTTGTATCCACTCTCCTAATTCTGGGCAATTTTTCGTTAGCCACTTTCGATTCCTTCTAATATAACTGTATACATTTTGGCAATTGAAAGCCCGTTCCTCCCTAAGTAATTTCTCTGTGTAATCCCTAGCCAAAAACCAACAAGTTTGAATTTGATATGACAAAATCGACTTGTTTTGGAGTTGGCGAGCAGAAGTAGCCTCATCATGTAAATTATGATACTTTAGGACACCTCTCGATACCCCATAGATTTGTTCGAAATCCTTTTTTGAGAATGATTTTCCCTGTTGTCGACACAATTCTCGATATTCCACAATTTGCTTTGATAAATTCTTATGATACCTCGGTATCCTTTCCACCTTTTTCTTATTATGAATCCAATACATCTGAATCTCAAAAGTATAGTAATACTGATGAAATTCTAATACGTTCCAATTAAATATTTTTTTTGCTGCAGGAATCATTTTAAATCTAAATAAACCACCAACATGCTCACTTAATGTTTTGAACTTATTTATAAGATCTGATTCAGATTTTGGTCTTGTTACAAACTTATAACCTTCGGGAATTAAATTCTGGTTGTACATATAACCGATAACATCATTAACCTTTTGAGATGAAATATTGAGTATATGTTGTATCCTTTTTCTGGATACTCCAGATTTTAAGAGTAGTAAAAAATGATTGGAAACCAAATTAATTGTATTACCAATTTCACACCAATTTCCAGAATTCCGGTCATACCCATATGGTATGAAGCAAGAAGTACAAATTGATGGTTCCCTATGAGTGTGACTAGCTTTAAAATAATGGTTTGTCATATGAACATTCGTATTTTTATATTTACACCAAGGCGTTAAACAAGGGCCATGCTCCTTAGTTGGCTTATCCTCAAGAATAGATTGAATATACTCCTGACTCACTTCGACTCTTTCTAAGTCCTCAACAGAATTGTTACTATTTAAAAAAAAACGAATTAACATACCCACAATTGAATAATGCTTATCCCTTTTCCCTCTTATTAACCGCATTAAAATTTTTATATTACCTCGAGTTAAATACTTTACTCGATTCGATCTATATCTACTTTCCTTTGATTGAGAAAGAAATATCAACTTTAAGGCCAGCGTTTGTTTTAAATTGAATTGTCTGATACTTTGTTGTGGTGACAAACAATTATTTCCTAATAGTTGTTTCCAAATTTTATACTTTTTCAATTGGTGTGTGTACTCCGTTTCTTGTTCTTCTGCTATTTTTCCGTCGATACTTCCATAACTAAGTGAATAAGAACAGAGCACACAGCAGGATTCCTTCATTTGGTCCCTTGTATACGGCTGTAGTTTTCCGCAATTTATACAACTGGATTCCAAATTTGTTTTATGAATCTCGCATATTTGTAAACCTTTAATTTGCCATATTAAACTAAACCCTTTTTTATTTTCTAAGCATTTTCTGCAAAACAATCGTTTTTTCGTTTCCACTAACAAGCTCAGTTGATGTAAAGTGATGTCTAGCTCTTCACCAGAAATTTTTGAAATTTTTTCTACTGCTGAATAATAGGTATGAGAAAGGATTTCATCCTCACTCATACCTAATAAGTTTCCTAATAGATATATATCCGCTTGGCATTGGGGCAGCAAATCCAAATAACGATACTCTCTAGATGTAATTTTCTCTTTTTTCTGATTGTGAATGACTTGAAGTATCTGGTGAAATGTTGTCCGATTGGCTTCTGCTATTCGAAATAAGTAACTGGTTAACGCCTCTCCTTCTTCGATTCTCGGTCTGATTGGGAAAATATTTTTGTCCTTCATCTCTCTCCCTCATCATTAGATATTTTAATAATCTGGAATGTTTATTGAGAAAACCAAATCCCCTGACCTTTGTATCTCGCTGTTACGCTCCTCCCGCCATTCTTCAATTTGCTCAACTAGCTCTGGTATAACTTTTTTTAGGTAACCGTGCCTTATACCAAGAAAAGCGTATAGTTTTTGCGAATAAACATGTTCTGAACATTCACCGATATATGAAATTGCTTTTTTTGATATATTCAAGAACAAATGTTCTCTTCTTCGTTTCAATTGAATCTCTTTATGATTATGCACTACCCTTGCTCCACCTCTTTTATAGAGGGTGGATGTGGAGATTCCTAACTCTTTAGATACATTAGGTAGAGTAATAGAAATATCCAAGACAATTAGTTGTTCACATATAAATTGAACTTCATGTTCAAAGGTATGATCACTGAATATCATTTTCTCTTTATTATATCTTCTATTAAATAATTCTCTCATCACTGCTGGATGGTATCGGTGCAAAAGATATTGGCCATACCCATTCCATTTCGGCCAAAATCGGATTTGGGCTATATCTTGTCCTTGTTTCAACGCTGATATGAACATTTCTAACAATAATTCGTTGACTTCATATTGAGCTTTAGCCGTTTTCTCCAATAAGATTTGCCTTACATTAAAATATGCCACTCCTCGCCTAATACGCTCTTTATTCATAAAGAAACATTTCTTTTTATCCAACCAACTCATATTGCTTATATCACGCTTGGTCAAAACATCATACACAGCAATAAAACTGGTTCGTTCAATTAATTTCTTCTCCTGATTAAAAGCATACTCACAGAAGCATTCTTTACAAATTAAATAATGGGACAAACCTTTGCCTGACTTATGGGTATGTTTAGTGTTTGTAGATACAAGGCTACCTGGTTGATCTTTTTGTTTACACCATGGGGCTATGCACATATGCCCTCGAGTCCACTGAGTAGATGTATCCTTTAATAATGACTCTAAGAATTCTGGAGGTATTTTCATTTTGTACAGGTCGTTTATACATACCTTATTCTTGTATAGAACGTTGAATACAAAATTTAGTTTTAAAATCTTTTTGGCTTTAATAGTATTTCGTGCGTATTGGAGAAGGTGGGCTAAAGTGTATCCATCCAATGACTTTTTAACTATTTCAGGATGATACATAGACTGAGAATCATTTAACAAAAATAACAATTTCTGCGCAAGACTCTGAACTTCAAAATGCAACTTATCCCCGTAGATAAGTTGATTCATATTGGTTCGTACGGATTTCTGACGTGCTATACTATTTCCCTCATGTGTAGGCTCTGCTGGTATGTCTGTTAAAAGTTGATCGCAGTGGGGACAGCGTCTCAAGCTCGTAATCTCGTTATAATTTATCCGATGATTACAGTAACTGCACTTATTTACGAGCCTTTGATTGTGTTTTTGACAAGAATCAATTCCTTCTACCTTCCATAACAAATCGTAACCTCGATTTTCTTTCAAGCATTGAGGGCAGAAATGAAGAGTTGCACGTATCATATCGTTTGTAAAACGAGCTTGCTCTCCATTTGTAGAATATCCAAAGGTATTTACAACATTCGTGAAGCTACCTTTGTTCACATCAGATTGACTGATGCCTGTAAGTTTAGATAACTTTTCAATATTAAATACACTTTCAGGATAGTAATCAATCCTACGAATATCTCCTGCGTGAAGTAAGTACTTCTCATTTTTTCTAATCATATTCATCAATAAAATCAATGTAACTCCATTGTTTTCGGCAGTTCGTAGGAGATAACTAAACAGAGACTCTCCTTCAATATAAAAAGTTCTAGAGGGAAGTGCACAGTTACCTTTAGTTTTCAAGAAAAATCACCTTCCGGAAAATAATGATACTATCATTATTTCCCAGAAAGCATATATTAATAGCCTTTAGCCAACATCGTTTTAAACTCTTCTATTGGTAAATCACCATTTATATTCTGATAAGCTCTCCTGAGTACTTCTATCGTTTCTGATGTGAACGTTACATCCGCATATTCTCCGTCGAATACACCAAGGAGGCTGTACATTTCTTGAAGTACGGGCGTGAGGATCCCCATCAATCCAGAACTCATGGTGTGTAAAATCTGTGGCAGTTTTGTCGCAGGGTCCCCCAAACCTATAGGTTTTTCAGGTGCCAGACTTTCCTCTATTCTTGACAGTAATCGGCACCACTCTTCATCACACCTTTCAAACCGGTTAATGTACAATTTAGGGTACCGTCGATAGTTCTGAAAGTTTATTTTTAGTAGAGTCTCCACTTCAGGAGTTCCTGCCAGTACAAGAGTGATGTTTGCTTTATTGGCTATTTTCTTGAGTGCATTCATGGCTGCTTTATGAGGGACATTGGAGGTAAGAATATAGTCCATCTCATCTAAAATAAGTACTTCTACTTTTTGTTCCATAAGCAAATGAAATGCCTGACGTTGTGCATCACCAATAGATATGCGTCGTGGCATTTCTGGAAAACCCAAAGCATAGGAGATCTGCTGATATAGCTCTTTAATGGTGAAGGGATCTGGCAACTCCATATATACAACTGGCTTAATATCAACTTCTTTAGAGTTATCTGGACTCACCTCGGTGTATCCCATGTTGAGCTCTTCATATTTTAATAATGCTTGCGACTTTCCAACTCCAGAGGGACCGATAACAGATATATGCCGCTTACCATACTGTGTTGTACCTTGTTTAAACTTGTTTTGAGTTCGGATGGAGTCGAGTACATACCATACTTGTTCAATTTTCGGAAAACGAACATGTAGATTCGCAACTCTATAGGCTAAAGATTGAGTTTCCTTTTGTTCTACTATATTTTTCATTTTATATCCTCCATCTCGGCAAAAATGGCTTTAGCCCCCAATAGTAATTCATCCAAATCGTTGTTTCCTTCTAAGATTAAATTATTCGTTAAAGAGATCGCTATTTTCCCCCCCATTCGTTCATTCATTTTTCGCGCAGTAAGTTTTGGTTTGTAAGAATTAGCAATTAAATCCTGTAATTCTTCTTTGGCTTTTTGAACTGTCTCATTATCCAATCGATTTTTCCGTTTTAGATAACCTGTTTTCCGAAGGTTGTCTTTGATTTTATTCCAGGTATAGCGGTTTATATCTTGAAGCACCTCTGGAGGAGGAGAGGAAGCAACCACTTCAACATATTCTTTCGAGTCAGGTAATTGAATAAATATATGTGATATATCATCATCATCGTATTTAATTTTATATTTGACCTCCCTCTTATTCACAAGGTGTGCCAAATGATCGGCCCTATAATGGATATGATCCATTGTGATTCCATCTTTGCGGGTATAGGGTTTAAGCTCGGTTGGTAACAATTCGATGTGGTAAAATTCTCTTAGTTGAGGTTCTACAATAGGTGGATTACCATAAATGTCCACACCATCTTCATACTTGAGGATAGGAACGTTGCAGTCATCCGGCAAGCCCCTATGTTTTTCAAAATGGTAGATGTCAACGATATACTTGGCTACGATCTTCTCCAATTCAGCTAGTGTAAGTTTCGCTTCTTTAACTGGATCCCGATCACCTTTGTCCATGACATTAGAACCTGTGGAACCTGGGAGGTTGTGAATAATCTGTGTGTTGATTGAGCCCATCAGTCGTTCAATTACTCCACCATAATGGGGAGTTTTTCTAGGACGATAGCGGACTTCCGATTCAAGCGTTTCGTTTATCATTCTTTTAACGTTCACACTTGTAAAGTCTGAACCGTTATCTAAGAAAATGACTGAAGGGATACCAAATATAGACCATTCATTGGTCGTGCCATAGCGTTCTTTGGCCCCCTTAGGGAATATACCATGTTCAATCGCTTTTCGAACTTTATTGGCTGACGGCTCATCAAATGACAAATGCATGCACCAGATCATCCTTGTAAAAACATCAATGCCCAGCGTGATAACAGGTCTACCAATAGCCAAACCTGTCTTTTCATCAACCACAATAATATCCAATCTCGTATGGTCGATCTGTACCATATGTAGAGGATACTGGGCTGCGGTTTCCGAATACCCACGTTGCGTTGTGCTGTAAGACTCAATTCCCTTCTTTCCGTCTCTAAAAATTGCAACCGTCTTTGGACTTAACTGTTTTAAAAGAGAACGAACTGTAATTTCGGGAATCGGTTTCAAACCACTTTTTGTACATTTAGCCTCCATAATGCGAAATATCGCACTAGCTTTAAGACGTCTAGTGTTTAAATAATCTTTCTCAATCGTTTCTTTAATAATGGAGTGGTATTCATCTGCATACTTGGTATAGACAACATCGACCACAACTTCAGGGTGTCGTGGGCTACAGATCTCAATAGCTATTGTGTCTTTTCTCTGTATGTAATTAATATCTGTAGCTTTAACAAAACACTCCAATGCCATGGGTACACCCTGTTTCATTCCATCGCGGTAAGCCTTCACATACCTCATGAGCGTTGAACGTGCCAGTTTTTTCCCTTCGTTCTTGCTGTTCACTAATATTCTTGTAGCCAGCTCCTCTTGAGACAACTTTGTAATGTTCTCGTTTTTGTTCACGTATGTTTTTAGGTATTTATCTGAAAACTCAAGCAGTGCTTTCATATCATTTTGCTTGATTCTGGAAAGAAGTAATATGGGACGGATTAATTCGTACTTCCACGATACTTCTTCGCGCTTATGCTCAGGTAACTTTTCAAGTATGGATTCATACTTTCTCTGTTCGACACGAGCGATCGTTTTCCCACCCCGAAAGGTCGAATCGGAAACAAGTTTTTCAAGACTATATTTAAAGGTTTCATTATCTCCATCCGAACGCTGCAGTACAACATGACTCCCCTTAATAGCAATTAATCTATGCTTCCTTCCCATGAAGTGGATTTCTTCATTCACATTCAAAGTAATCTTCATATTCGATTACCAAAAGCTATTTGATATAACTCATTTAAGGGATGGGCGGTCGTAGCTACATTTAGCTCGATTACGGTATGTTGAGAAATGACTATATTCATATTTGTTTCCACCTCTCCTGTTGCAATCAGGTGGTACAAAAATGGTTTTATATCAGCTGAAGAATACGAAGGAAAGCTACAAGATAATTCTTCAATTGACACGGGACCATTCATCATCATCTTGAACATGACATCCTTTCTAATTGATGGATATAGTCTGCGCTCCCGAAGATGGCCTTGAAGCATTTGTATATTGTTTAGCACTGTTTGCGGCAAAGTTTTAGGATAAATCACATCATAGTTCCAGCCCTTATGGGCAGCAAACTTCTCACAAAACTCATTGCATTGCTGAAACGTTTTACTAGGGTCGTCTGGTGCCTCTTTTATCTGATATAACAAAGGAGGACAACCATTTCGAAATACCAGAACATCAGGCACATGTAACCAAAATTCCCCCTCTAATTTTTTTGTTTTACATGGAATGGGGACTTCAATGGGTTGAACATAGTAATATAATGTTGAAACATCCACCTCTAGAAAATAATAAAATAAACACTCATTCAATGAGTGGTACTCGACAGTACGCTTCATCTTTCTACTGTGAAAACTTCCGATGATGTGAGGCCTTTGCCAGCTGATTTTATTATCTACTCTCCGTTTTGGTGAGAATTCTTGGTCTTCTTGTAGCCAGTTTTTATTATTCCACATCAAAGATTCCATGAAGAAAACCTACCTTCCTGGTAATCAATATTACCAACCTCCAAAGCGTAAATCACTCGGCTATAATAATCGATATAAAAACCAATGCTAAGTTTGACTTCTGGCCCACAGTCCGTTATCAGATATGGTTGCTCGACAAGAAACACCGTGCTGAAAATGCGGTTTTCCTCTTTGGAAATATATCTCCTTCTCCTTTCGGGAAACGAATTAATTAGCTGATCTATTTTTATCTTCTCATAAATAAAATTAAGAATAGAGATTTTCACATGTAACCTCTAAAAAAACGACACTACATATTTTCTGCAGTGTCGTCTTGTTAGTGTTATTTTTAATTGTTGTTTCAAAGCGTCTTATGGCGGTTATTAACCACATATAGCTTGAATTAAACACGTTTATCTTTATTTCCTCAGAATATCTAAAGTAATTTAACGATACGGACTCAATTCAGACAATATTCTTACTTATCTTTTAAAAATTCATGCCTTTTATTTTCTTATAGAGCACAGTGTAATTGTATCCGGTAGATATATTTTTAGCTTCGCGGTATTGATCAATTTCAGTTTTATTAAAGTATCTTTTTGCTGCAAACTACATTACCTTTTCATAATTAACAGAGCCCGAACGGCTTAAACCAGAAACATTCAATTGCTCCATAATGATGATAGCTTTAATCAGTGGATGTAGTCCAACAACTTAGAAGCTCCTTGATGATACATTGATTTCTGGATCTCGTGAATACTCCTTTCGTAAACAAATCCACTATCCAAATGTTCGATCACACTTCCTTTTACGGACGATCTTAATATTCCTGATAGATGTGCACTTTAGTAGACATTCCAACAACCATTGCTTTCCTATGTTTGCTCTCTAATCCAGTCCTCCCCTGATATTCAGGATGCAAGGCACCTTTTTTAGCTTTTGAATTCTCCCTTCAGAATAAATAATTGAAGCTAAACTAGATAAACTAGATACACCTTTCATCCTCCTAAAGTACAATGTCTCCGTAGAAATCAAATCATAACCAAAAAAAAGAATCCGTTATTTATTCCATCATCTGTTTGCCAACTTCATAAGGTGAACTTTGCAAATAAATCTCTTGGTCTAAACCCTGAAGACCCCTGCAATCTTCTCCCTCCACACACTCTGTCAAGTATAAATAGATTTCATATCCTTTTGGGTTCTACCTAATACAAACGTTTCATGCCCCATTATGTTGGGCAATCTCAAACCAACCTTCTCGTATCGCTTTAGAACAAGTATAATTTAACATGCTGAAACTGGATGTCACCGAAGCATAATCATACATTTTTTAAAGAATCCGATTTTAGGGGCATCATTGTTCTCCCTTTAGCTTACGTCTCTATTTATTGACAATAGGATTTTTTATATTCATTAAATATTAGAATCTCCGAATGGCAATAATATTGGATGATTCACCACAAGAATGTATTTAACACTTTAATTGCATAAAATCAGCTATCATATTGAATTTTGTCTTTTATTGAGATTTTCGTGCGATAAACAACATTCTAAAAGGAGGAACTATTATTGTACTATTCAATAGTTGAAAACAATAGGTACTGTGTGGTGTTAAGAGATGGGGTCGTTGAAAAATTAATTATAGAGCTTCCAACCGAAGCACTTGCGGATGAAGTCGCTGTGCAACTTCAAATGGCTTGGTTAGATGGAGAGTCTTGGGGAAAGAATGAGATGAAAAAACAACTTGATCCAGATGGCTACCGTTCTGAAATCAGTAAAGCCATAGAAAGCTTTAAAAACAGGAATCACAACGAGCAAAAAAGACATCATCACGAAGTGACAGAACAATATGAATCACAACGAAATAAAGTCAGACAACAAGTATTACGTTTAAAAAAATGATTTCCCTTTTAAAACTCGGACGATAAACATTCAATATTCTGAAACGAGATGCACCCATATTCCCATAACGTGAACTCACTGTCAAAGGAATTGTCGTTCTCTTCATATAGGAGTTGTATTACATTTCAGATACTATGTTCTTCTCATATTACTTTATATAGAATGAAGAACCCTAGACATAGTAAAATAAAGAAACTTCGAGGTAGAGAGACAAAGTCAATAGATTTTGTGTAAATTTACTACCAATACAGCCTTTTAAAGAACTTGGTATGAAAACATAATGTAACGAGGTGTTATGTATGGCAAACAAACCGCGCGTAAACATCATTTCTTGCCGCAGTTTTATCTGGCCGGTTTCACCAATTTAGGAGCAAAGGATAGTCTTTTCTGGGTGTTTGATCAGACTACGGTAAATCAATGGGGAGCTAAACCTCGAAACGTGGCATAATCAGAACAATTTTTACCGTGTTGAAGTTCCAGACGGTGAATCCGATGATTTTGAGAAGGCTCTTGCTCAATTTGAGACTATGGGAGGACCCATAATCAAAAATCTGATTCAGAACCAAACAATGCCTGAAGGGGATGACTATGTCATTCTTATCAACTTCATAGCTTTGTTGGCATGCAGAGTTCCTTCAAGGCGTGAAGTTTTTGATGAAGCAATGAGTGATGCGATGCAGGTGTGGATGCAGATGATTTTCCAGAGTCCTGAACATTACGAGTCCTACCGTACAAAGATGATTGAATCCGGTAATGAAGTAGATAACTCAACAATATATGAGGAAATGAAAGAACTCGTAAACACCAACTCCCAATACACAATTTCGTTCCATAACCATATCCATTTAAACAATATGATGACTTCTCTAAATACCATCATTCCTTTGCTTCTGGAACGAAAATGGTCTGTTCTTCTGGCGGATGAACAGACCGGATATTTCATTTGATCTGATTCTCCCGTGAATTTGCACTGTACAATACCTCAAGAAACGATTTGGGGGCCGGGCTTTGGATTAAGAAAAACTGATGTCACCGCTAAGCAAGAATGTCTTGTTGCTTGGAAGATTCGAAGAAGAATTGCCAACTCAGTACCTTTCGCCTGAAGCTAGGCTATTGCAATCATGAACAGCTATACCGCTAGCGACTCTCAAAGATATGTATATTCGAGTGACAGGGATTTTATTTGGTATACAAGAAACAATTGTATTGGAGCAACAGATGATTTAACCAAAACAATACTTGAGAACAGGGACAACTAAGACGATGAAGAAGCCCTAGCCGCACTGTTAGGCGGGAAGCGCTGACTTGTCTTCGACTGAGAAAGACAAAAGAAGACAAACAGACTGACCCGAAGGAAATCTGGCGACGGGGCTACTGCATTCAGAGGTACTACCATGTACCTCATTAGAAATCTGTCCCATTCGACGTCAGATAAGACAAAACCCTAGAGCCTGAGGTGGTAGTACGAACGAGAAAAAAGTACACCAAATGGTGTCCGTCTGGTACTGAATATGGAGTAAGGGGAGTCGAACCCCTGTCCCTCATTTTTTAACTTGAATTAAATAAAGTCATCATTCTCCTTCAAGTCTTACGGGGTAAGGCATTGAGGGAAATCAGTTCGTTATTCGACATTAATGAACTTTATAATATTTTAGAAAGTATTGAGGCTCCGGTCTATTATTCGTCTACAGAAACGGACGGGACATTTAATAAAATTGCCTTCCTATTAATTGAGATTACCCTGTTAACTTATCATTTGTTTATCCATTTTTATACCTGACGTTTCAAATACAGGAGCAATATAATTAATTAGGCTTAGTAATGTTTATACACAAAGTCTCATCCTTTTTGGTACTGTCGACAGTAGCGCCCATAACCTCTGAAACAAATCTGAGAAGCACCATAACACGGTTAGGCAATACTGGCATAACAGGTGAACTAGGCATCAACTTTTCTTTATCGTTTACATACGCCACTTTACTTCTAATAGTCAGACTTACGTATTACCTTTTCGGAACGGATTGTAACCTCCTGTTTTCCTCTATTCCAACTTACTTCCCTCCAAAATTCTCTGATACAAATCTAATTGGAACATACGTTGTATTTGTTGTTCGTTCGATATAAGGATTTGCATCAGATGTGACTTCAACATTGTTTACTTTAAGAATAAGATTAAACAAGTACTTAGGAAGAGCAGCATTAGTCTGATCTGCTGTTACAAAGAAAATCACTGCAAAGAGTATCGCATTAACTGCTTTTTTTTAACATACAACATTATTCCTTTTCTAGTTGAATAATACTCATTATTTGTAGAAAGTGTACTTATCTATACGGCTAGAATTTTTAACATAATCAATTTCTCCACCATGATTCCAAACATCATCACCTAAATTTATAAAATAATTTATTTTGCTCGTTCGGTATCTATACCAGCAATATTACTAAGTTCTGATTCGAATGTATCCATTAAATTTAGCAAAGTAGGGAAATTACTTAATTGTCAATATATAATTCTACTGTTCGCCTCTTTCATTAAAGCTTGTGATAATAAACTCATTATTTCTCCATCAACTATACTCATAATAATTTTCTCCTTTCATTCAAAACAAATAAAACAGGGTATCTTGAGAATTCTCAAGATACCCTTCTTAATGGCCCTCGAACCACAATGTATATCCGAAACTTACCAATTAACGTTTCATATAATTAACTCAATTTGTCTGGGAAGTTTGCCTTGCAATAATAAATTTATTTTTTTGGCAAGACTTTCTGCCATAAGAGGTGGAACTGCATTCCCGATTTGCGTAAACACCGCTGTTCTCGGCCCTTCAAAAAAGAAGTTATCAGGGAAGGATTGAATTCTAGCTGCTTCTCTTACGGACAAAGAACGTAATTGATTAATGTCTGGGTGAATATAGTAATGCCCGTCTTTTGCTATATGTGCAACCATAGTATGTGAATAGCCAATATCACCGGCTACCACTTTAAAACGGTCTAAGAAAGAAGTAACGTTTTTATGAGTTCTTTTAGCCTCGGGTACATCAGTATACTTCAACCGTTTTTTTTCTTTGTTCCATTTCTCAATCGCTGATTTATATATATCCCTATCCCGACTGTTGTGATTTCTACTAATATGCTGCACTAAAATATCAGTATCATCACGAATACCGAAATCTATAAGATATCTACTGGGAGAAGATTTATAGTGATAATCTCTAGTTTCGCCCGGATTAAGTGCTGGCAAATCAGACAACAAATCGTTTACTGAAAAATTATGGGTTGCTTTATTGAATTTAGGATAAAAGAGATCACTGCCCTTTTTCCATCCAACTAAGATAACACGTCTTCTTTTTTGTAACACACCGAAAAAACTTGCGTCAAGAACTTTTGCTTCAATATTATATCCAGCCTCATTCATAATCCTCTGTACATCTTCAAATAAATGTCCTTTTCCAGCAGTTAAAATACCAGGGACATTCTCAAATAAAAATAACTTTGGCTCATATTTTCTAAGAAATTTAACATACTGTTGATAAAGATAGTTTCGTGGATCATTTTCTTTTTTGTATGGGTCACGAGCCCTACCAACCAACGAATATGCTTGACAAGGTGGTCCTCCTATAAGAACATCAATTGAATTTATCCCATTACTTACAAGATTATCGTCAATGATTTTGAAGATTTCATCAATAGTTGAATCTGAGATTTCCATATTCATCACAGAATTTAAAATCCTAGCATCTACTTCACTATAGAGTTTATCTTGATCTATCTCGCCTCTTAGATAAGCGTAATAAAAATCAAGTTGCTTATTTTGTTTCAAATAATGAAAGGCTGCACGCGTCTTTAACGTCTGTGCAGCATATTTATCCATCTCTATGTGTGCTATGGGCTCAAATCCCTGACGTATGAATCCTTCAGAAAGCCCACCCGCCCCGGCAAACAAGTCTATAAAATTCATACTTTACTCCTAAGTTTTTTTCAATATTATAACCTATTACTATACAAAAATTAACTACCAAACGTAAAGATGTACAAAAAAAGAGCTTATTTATTTCTTTTTTTAACGAAATATCCTTTTTCAAGCATTGTGTTAAATATAGATCTTATTTCTTTAGCACGTTCTTTTGATTGCAATAATACCCCTAGCTCTAAGTTTCCGTCCATTCCATTAAAAGAAAGATTAGCTGAGGTTACCACTGACTTTTCACCATCAACTGTAATTACTTTTGCATGAAGTGCCTGAGTGTGATTTGTCGCTCCTACATAATCATAAATCGACAGTTTATTATTTCTAGCATTCATGAGTGGAGATAAAAGTTTTGTTTTTCCTTCATAATCATCAACAAAAACTTCAACATAAACTCCCTGATCAGCCTTTTTCTTTAACAGTTGTATTAATTTATTCGCATATTCACTCAATGAATATATGGAAATAAGAATACTGTACCTAGCTTCTTGAATTAGTTCTTCAAACAAAACTTGAGTATTTCTTCCTCGTATCCCGGCAACCTCTGGTCCTGACCAAACCATATGAGTCTTATCCATGTTATTTAATTTATTAGACTTTATAAGTAAATACACAAGATTTTTCTTGTCCTCTAAAGAAATACTTGGAAAGTTGGAATCTATCAACCTAGTAATCTCACTATTCGATTTCAAGAAATCAAGAATATTATCACTTGATATTAAGGTCTCTAAAAGTCCTCTTTGAGACTCTATTTCATCTGAAAGGTAATCTAATCTATAGTTATTCCGCATATTGTCACTATTAAATCCTCAAAGTATCCTTTAATAGAATTAGAACTGGTAGGCACAACCAGTCTCCTATCGAGAAGTCTATTTCCGTTTTCACAAGCTGTTTCTGGGATCATTGAACAAGCATGGCAAGCCGCTCCGTTTAACTCACCATTACCTGGATTACTTGTTACACAACTTGGATCACCTGAGCATGTTAAAGCAGCTTTAAGTCCTTCCAACAGTATATTCTTAAAGTTTTCGATTTTCCCCATCTCCTCCAATCCCCCTAAAGTTCCTTCCGAATCACCGCTTCCCGTATATATAAGTAAACCGCACATATTATCGCTATAATAAATTCGTTCTTTTAATTCTGTTGTTGAATAACCGCAATGTAAAGCTAATTCTCTTATTAGAATATGGGAAAGTGTGTGTAGTAGAACATATACAACATCTTTTTTATTTTTATATTCCCACCCTTTTTTCTCAGTAAACGATTTAAATTCATCATTATAAACATCGGAAATAGCACTTGAGTTAAAACGCTTTAGCCAGTTTTGAACTTCAACTTGGTTAAGCTCAAGAAATATACCTTCTCCGTTTGTTCTTATTGCTGGCAGCCAACCAATGTCTCTACCAGAAAGATTAACCTCACTAGCAGAACTGTCACTTTCAGGATCAGGATAAGTACCACGAGCAAAACCTTTCAAAGCGGTTACTTCCCTAACTTTTTCAATGCGAATAATTCTTGAAAAATATTGTAGGAAATATGACGGTATTTCTACGTCTGTAGCAAGAAAGCTCGATAAGTAGTTCTTACTTATTGTTTCATGATTCAAGATTGATCTATATTCGCTTTCTTTAATTTCACTGTATTGAGAAACTCCCTCTGCCACCTTTTCGAAAATTTCTCTATATTCATCAAAAGTAAAGTTCTCATCTCCAATAGTTTTATATGTTACTCTTAAAGCTCTATTTAGAGTTTTTTCATAGTCAAATGTTTCCTCATCTATTTCGCACATGTTTTGCTGATCTTCAATAATTTGTTTTATGTGTACAGCTTTCTCTTCCACAATTTGAAACCGTGGATCAGACCACGGCGGAATTTCCAGAGCACTCCTCACGATAGAGAAATAAACATTGGTTGCTCCTCTTAAGCTAGGTATTATCTCTGCTTCACAACTTTCATTCTTTGATTTAGGTTTCTGGACATGTCTGCCTGAGCATTGCATAAAACTAAAACTATCTTTGTTTAATGCGTCCCCCATTTTTTTGGTAACCTGACATTGTTCGCATTTTAATTGTAATGAGTTCAAAGAAGATGTATAGCTCCCAGTTTTTAGCGTCAACTTCCCTGAACAGTTCGTTTTACCACCGTGCAAATACTCACGATAAGGAAATTCATCCATGTGCCCCTTCTCACACATTACAATAAACCGGGATGGATGAGCCTTACCTTTCTTACAACTAGGGCACACAAGTCCCTTATAATCATATATTTCTTTTAATGAACTCCCTATTTTGGATACTTCGAACAGGTAATCACATTTCGAACAAACATGCCAGTCAGGAAAAATGATAACTGGTATTGAGGACTTCCCCTGCTTGGGTTCCATAAAATACTTAACATTCAGGTAAGATGCAAGCTTATTAAAATATATTTTCTTACCATTTTTTTCTCCAATGTTATACCAATAACTTATGTCGAGTGGTACAACAGAGTCTAACTTTGCATCTATTATTGAACCAGGACCGAATGTTGTAATAATTTGACTTTGACTGAGTTCTCCGATATCCACCTTTATTCCTCCCATAAATAAAGCCCTACTTCTTTTTGTACGTTCCTCATGCTATTCAATGTTGATTTTTCATGGTTAACACCGTTTTCTCCAAACACTTTTAATAAACGGTGGACGGTTTTCATTTTATATCCTCTATTAAACGAAGACACATGATAATATAAATTTTTGTGTTTTCTAGCCAAGTTAATCCACTCGTCATAGAAATATCTAATATCTTCTAATGTTTTTTCCCAGTTATTATGATCAACTATTGTAACTCTATCTTTAACTATACGGAGAACTTCATTTATATCTTCTTGACTTAATCGTTCAATAGCTCTAGCGCCAATTTTATTGTCCCTTAATTCATCAAACCTCCCTCTTAAAATTGCTATTAACGCTGCATGCAAACTTCTTTCCCTAGATCTTGCAGAGAAAGGCGTGGCTGAATTACCTTCAACATACCTATACAAATGAGAATGATAGGTTGTGAAGTTTTCATAATGCGATAAATCTCTCGATCTATATGCATTATAAATAGTTACCACTAGGCCAGGTGTCTTCCTTCCTATTCTAGAAGTAGCCTGTATATATTCTGCTGTTGTTTTCGGCTGTCCTGTTACCGCCATTAACCCTAACCTTTCAACATCCATACCTACTTGTATCATGTTAGTCGCCACTACGACGTCATAGGGATACCCATCTCCGTTGAAAGAAGTTTCTAATCTTTCCAAAACTTTAGGAATCTCCCTTGAGTTCTTTCGTGAGGTTATTTCATCGTAGACTAAACTATTTCTAGCCCACTTATCACCATTTCTCTGTTTTAATATAAGAGCTCTAGCCGGAATGTCATCTTGTATTAATCTCACAGCTCCTCCTAGTTCTCTCTTACTGTTGTAATAACCGACCAACGTCCAAAAAGGATCAATGAAATCCTTATAAGTAGGATCGTTTTTGTATCTTTCCGCTGTTTGTAGTAAAACAGCATATACCCGTGAAATGGTTGTTTTCATAGATGTATATGGCGAGCTGATTCCTATGTATTCTCTAAATGGATGCTCGCTTATACTTTTTTCAAGCGAGAAATAAGAGTCGTCAGAATCGTGGCCATTAGAAGGAAATTGATTAAACATTGATCTAGCATATAAAGAAGTGATTTGCTTATCAGCATTTTTTATTGTTGCTGTTGAAGCGATGTACTTAGGAAGAATCACTTTTTTGTTTTCATATACTTTCGACAACTCGTCGATAGCCATTTCATAACTACCGTAAATAGTTCCTAGCGGTCCTGTAATTAGATGAAGTTCATCTTGTAATATAAGTTCTGGTGGATAAAATGGTTGGGCTTGTTTTTGTTTGTCTCCTATTTTATGGCCTTTGTCAGTACAACTTTTAATAGATTCTGCATCCAACATACTTCCGCAATCTGGACACTCCATTTTTCTTTTTCCAAACAACAGATTTGTCTTCTCTTCAAAAGTAATTCTAGCAAATTTATCAACAGTGCCAATTATTACAGTAGGCGTTTTTTTGTAAATGTCTTCATCTATCAAATAGACAGGAATATGGGTATTATTGAAATAACAATCGTTGTTTGAGCAAAAAACTTCAAATTTCTTATTAATTATGTCAAGTTTATAAGATGCATTATCAAGTTTTGAACCACAGCATGGACATTTAAGTATCTGTCCTTTCAAGTTTTTTATTTTGTTTTCAATTTTATAGGACTGATTGAATTTACTTTCAACTAAATCTGCATACTTGTTTACCGTAACAGTGCTCCCTACCCAGAATCCTATTGAAAATTCTTTATCTCCGAAAGACATAGTATTTTCATTTCTTAACATCTCACATGCAGAGATTAGTCTTAACATCCGATCTCTTTGTTGAGTTGTTAGAAGTCTAAGTGTATACCTAACAATTACTGTAACACCACCATCCTTCTCAAACTCAGCAGAATTTTCTTTAGTAATTCTTCTATGAAAGAGTAGGAAAGCAATAACACCCAAATAGGCTTCAGTCTTACCACCGCCAGTAGGAAAATATAGCAAATCTAAAATATTACGGTCAGGTGTTTCTGGATAAACAATCCCTTGAATATTAAGAAGAACAAAACCAATTTGAAAAGGTCTCCAAAAAGAATGATTATATTTGTAATAATTAAAATTTTTATTTTCCTCTGTACTTTTCGAATACTCTCCCATGCTTCTAGATAAATGTAATGACTTATTCATATAAATAAATGCATAAAATGCCTTATCATTAGTTTGGAGTATATTAACCCCCTCTGACATTCTAGATAAGTTCTCTTCGCAGATTTTTATTTTATTATCTCCAATGTCCTTGTATGCTGGGTCCTTCATATACTCGTGTGATTTTAGTCTCTCAATCCAAATCTTGTAGTCTCCTAGGAGATCAAGCAACTCCCTTATAATTTCTTCCTTATTATCGCTCTCTGAGTATTTTAACATTGAAAAATAACCACTGAATTTAGAAATCTCAGCATCTACTCCATTGATCTCCTTGGATGGAACAAAACTTGTTAATATTCTTTTTGCCGTATGACCAATTACATCTTCCCATACAGCAGCACATCCATATCCTCTAGAGAAAATAGGCTTTTTATTATAAAAATAATCCTCTTCCTCGGTCTTAGAATATGCAGAAGATTCAGATAAAAACACCTCTGTATTATCGGTAGATTCTAATATTAGTTCAATTTGATAAACATGCTTAGTAGGATCATTAATTTCTTCTTGTCTTCTTCTATTTTCAACGTAAATCGAGATCATTTTATTATTATTATGCAACCTATGAGTTATCCAACTTATATATACATCTTTCTCTAACAATTCACCTTCAATATTTCCATTTGTAATGTTTATTATTCTTACGAATTCTTTAGGTACTCTTTTATATTTACGAGAGTTTGATTCTTCCCCATTCGTTTCTTGCACTATATAATCAGCCCATCTTATTTTCGCCAATATTACATCTGTTTCCTTTGGTAAAAATACTTTCAATCCTGCAGAACTCTGTTTATTTTTACTTGGATATAGCTCCTCTGAAAGTTCTATAGATTCAAACTCATTATCGTCATCTTCTTCTTGATTTTCTTCAAAGAAACTATCATCTACTTCATCAATTATCACATTTTCTGTAATAGGACTTAGCCTTCCCATGATGTAACTTGATGTAGGACTCTCATAAAGCACTTCATTTTCTTCATAAGGACCAATCAAGTCTTTCCTTAAATTTTCCACAAACTCTTCTCTTAGCTTTCGATATCCATCTCTCATAGTTCTATTCCACCTTAATAAAAATTCACCCAGAATGGTACGATTTGTATGTTATATGATTGAGTATAACACTGAATAGTATAAATTAGTTCTAAAAAACCATACTTTATACCCTATTTTTTTCAAACCTATCAAACCAAAGTCTTTTTCCATATCAAAAAAACCAATCATAATAAGCGCTTTCAACCAAATCGATACATTTTTATGTAGTCTTTAACATTAAATCACTTCAACTTAAACGGTTGGGGTATCAACATACTATCTGGCAAGCGTCCTGGATGGACTGGGTGACCGAATTTTGTTTCTCCAAAGCACATAATTTCTTTTTCTTTTTGTTGTTCTAGAAGACGTAAAACCTTATGATTCATATGAAATTTCTCCCCATCTTTACCCCACGCTAAAATTGCATAATCTGATTTAGCTATAGATTTTTCAATTATCTCCATGTTATTCTTATTCCCACCACTAATCTGTTTGTAATTGAGCTTAAATAACTCAGTTGGTTTAGGGGTTATCCAGGGATATAAATTCACAATAATTACAGCTTTGCAATTTAAGTGTCTATGGATAGCATTAATACATTTATCAATTGTCGGATCAACAACATCTTCGTCGGTTTTACTAGGATTGAGCATTATTAAAGTAGTTATTTTATTTAAGGAAGACTCGCTCCAAGCATATTCAAAATAATATCTGTATTTGCGTTTAGACTTTAGTTTAGTGTCAAAAACTACATTAACATTTTCCTTTTCTTCTTCAGACCAAAACCTCACACTGAATTCTCCTTAATTCATATTTATGATTGTATCTTACCATCTTTGGTCTATAAGATGTCTACAGTCTTAATACTAACAATGAAAAAAATCCGCCCTATGAGAGGGCTTTTAGTATGGAGACGAAGGGAGTCGAACCCTGTTAAGGTTTCCCCAAAACCTTATTCTACAAGCCCTTATTTTTTCTGTCCAACTTAGTGTAGCCGATCCATACGTCATAGCAACGTATCATATTCATGCAGAATACAACACAAGATGACCCTTTTTTTTGTTTAAGGACAAATAACCATCCCCTTTTTAATCTCAAAAAGCGACGATACCGACGAAAGCGTCAAACTAAGCCAAAGTCAGTATCGTCGCTTTCTTTCTGTAGAAATGGAGAGAGTCCCGTCATTCTTACTCTTAATGGAAAAAGGAGGCAGAACACGCATCTATCTAGCTTCTCTTTTGCTATTTATCACATGTGTCCATTAGAAACACTAACAAGCTTCGACCTGAATTGGTCAAAACTGGGCCTACTTAAATAACGTACGTTACATAAAAAAGATACCATCATGCGGCTAACTCATATTGATGCAAAACAATTCCACCGTCTTTAATGATTAAATTCAATACAAGTTTCTTTTGGGTAAGCCCCCACTCTTGGCAGGACTCTCTCCACAAAGTTTTCTTCCCAAAAATGCTTCTGTTCTATACCACCTATATTAATCCCGAGAAATGAGGGATCAATAAATAAATCCTGCCCGTTAATCAATTTAATATGCAAAACATCACATATTAACGCATCATGCTCCATCTCCAAATTGAAAAATATCATACAACTCACTTCATTAGTTGCTAATGGGTTCGTGAATATAAAATCACCGATCTTAGCTTTACTAGGAGTCATATCTTCAATATCATTTTCATATTTGAAGGAATCAACTATTGTGATACGAAGTCTACCATAACCATCTATTGCTTCAAGTTCAATAAACTGATCACCAAACTCAAAGTATACAAAATTCGTATTAGCAACAAATTCAGAAACCCCATCCTCTTCCACATGTACAACACCAGTTAAATGGATATCATCTATTGAATTATACCCTATCAGTTCTTTCATTTTTTCTAACATAATATAATACCCTCCAATTTTTATGGGACAAAAACTATATTCAGGTCCATTGCCTTACCTTGTTCAAGAAGCGTGACCCATTCACCATTAGGCTTTGTTACCACTGTCAGCCCCTCTCCCCTATATATGTTAAGTACTCCAGAATCTCTATTTATTGTCCCCTTACCAACAAATTCAAATGTCCCATTATCAATATTTTTTTGAATATCCTGCAAAAATCTAGGCCCATCTGCTTCGAGTTTAGGATATTTTGTACCTAGCTTCTTTTCTAAAAGTGTTTTGTGTTTGAGAAAATGCTTTTTGAAATTATTACCTGCAGTAACTACATTTTTTCCAACTTCACCAGTAGTTTTAGTTTCAGGAAGCTTTTCGTTTGGTTTACTTGGTTTCTCCGAGGAAGGTGTGCCTTCACTCTTGCCTGACTTCGCACTAGAGGGTTTAGACGGCGCTGAGCTACTTGGCCCCTCGCTTTTAAACATTCGATAAAGATCCTTAGTACTTTCCACACTATTGGATGCTCCGGTATACGTTACCGCTGCCCCATGTGCTCCCAAAAGGGCAGATTGTGCCATAGCAAGGACGCCTACAGGTGCCCCTACTCCCGTGGTCGTTACCAAACCACCTAAGAATCCTTCCCCCACAGCACCAGCCATTTCTACGACTCCGGCTACAGTTGTCAAGGCATGTCCGATCACTTCACCTGTTTTACGCGCCTTCGGATGATCTGAAGCATATTCCTTATTCATTATTCCAAACGAGTAATTTGTTACAACCGCTGCTCCTGCTCCTAATACCACTTCTCCACTCACATCTGCCGTATACTCCAACTCGTTCGCCATCTGCTTCGCCATAATGGCTTCATTTTCGGCATTCTGGAGCTGGCCTGCCGTCATAAGATCCCACCATGATTGCTCTTTTTCTTCTTCCTTTGGCTTCGACTGTTGGGCCATGTAATTTTCGGAATTCACCTTCCAGCGTTGTCTCAAATCCGCAGGAATCTGTTGGTATGCCTCCCCCACTTCATTTGCAAGCCGCCGTATATAGGGTACTATATCCTCCATTGATGTGGGTAACCCTAATTCACGTGCACTCGTAAACACCTTCCCCAGTATCCACTTGCTATAATAGGCATCCCTGGCTTTCTCGTGCTCGTACTGACTGATGAGTCCTTCCAGTGCTAAACCAGCCAAATATTTCAGCGGGTGCAACCCACCTTTAGCACCTCCGCCTCCAGCACGACTCGTTCCTGTGCTACGAACAGGAATAGCTGCGGTTGCGAGCAGAATCGAACCCGCTGCTATTCCCATAGGTCCGATTAGCGCTGCTGCTCCCATCGCAACTCCCGCCACTACTCCCATCACCGGAATGGAGCCTAACAGCTTGGACACCGTACCCAGCATCGCATCGGCTTGTTTTTGAGCTGCCGGGCTCGTGATTTTCGCGGTCGGGGGCTTTGCTGTGCTGTTGGATGAAACCTTCGCTGCTTCGGATTGTGCTGCTTCATATGCCTTAATACTCATCAGCGGCGGTTCCGGCACGGGAGGAAGATCCATGACGAACACTGGAGCCTTCACCGTACCCTCTTGATCAATCACTGGGGCTTTAACATCCGTTTCACCATCCAGCACCATACTGCTGGCTCCGCCCTTTAGATACAATGCACTTCCCGCCTCAAGTGACAGCTCCTGACCTGCATCCAGCTTCACATGACCGCCTTGAATCTGCACATTTCCCGGACTGCTGACGGTTATACCACTCCCTTCATGGAGTGTAATGGAAAATGCCCCCGAGGTGGACAGAGTTAGCTCTTGCTCCGACATGTCCACGCCACTTCCTTGCGCATGTCTCCATACTTTGACGTCTGGCTGCCCCGTTGCGTGTCGCTGCTGCCGTAGCGAATCCGTCACATACGCTTCATGTTCCCGGCTCGTCGGCAAGTAAAGCTCCACACGCTCCCCGATCTCCGGCATATCATACCAGCCGCTGTGTTCTTCCGCTACATAACGAGTGACCACCGGAAACCAGCATGCTTTAGCTGGGTCTTGTTTGGGATCGATATCTAGCTGGAGCTGTACAAAGTCTTGCTGTACCTTTAACACACTACCCGTAAGTGTAATGCCCGTAACCTTATCGTTTTCATAACGGGCATAGCGGATATCCTGTTCGGCCTGGAGATCGTAACGAGTGAGCAACAAGCCATCCTCTAACCGTGTCACCGCCCGAACGACAACCAGTTCTTTTCCTGATCCAATCGGTAACGTAATGAGATCTCCTAGCGCATAGTATTGCAGGCTTTCGATCACGTAAGTCACATACGAGCCTGCACGTTTTCCCGGCTTTCCCTCGTCCAACTCATGAAACGTTTTCCGTACCCGGTAAAATACATCCCGTTCCACCCTGTACGGTTTGCCTTCCGGCATCCCGAAAAAAACCTTGGGCGAAGCTGCGGTGATCTCCGGCACCAGCACCGACCCAAAGCGAGAGGCAAGGCGCTTTAAAAACGCCCAATCTGTCTCCTCATATTGTAAAACAAAAGTGTCTAGTTTGGCATAGTTCGTGACGGTATCAATGGCATCTCCATACTGGTATTTTCGAACCATTGTTGTGACCAGATCATCATAGGTACGATGAATATCCTGATAGGATCGCTTTTTCAGCTTGATATCCATCTGATACGAATGTGAAGCTGCCTCCAGTTCAAAGGTATACACCCCTCGCCTGCAATGCACCGACATACGTCTAACAATCCCATGGAACAATCGTCTTATCGACTGTCCCTGCTCATCCAATTGGCGGATGACAATCGGCTCCTCCTCCATGTTCTGCCCAATACACGCGGCTCCCTGTTCTTCCGACAGCATGCCACTTACCATCAAATATGCATGATCGTTGATGGCTCTTGTAATTTGAAGCTTCTCTATATGTTGAGGCTGAAAGGAACCGTAAAAACGCAGGCTTTCATACCCGATTCCGTTTTGTAATACACTCAAGTGAGTTCATGTCTCCTTTCAGGCGGCTTAAAGCCGCGAGGCCGCTTCCGAAACCCAACGGCTTTGAAACAGGCCCTTAATCCAGCTCCTGCCCGTCATTTTCAATTCGGATATGACCACAATACAGACATTGATGGGTACAGTTCTGTGTCAAGGCGGGCTGCCCTCGATCTTCACGTCACTTTTCCCGTTCAGCCACGGCATGGTCAGGACCGGAACACACGGAGCCTTCTTCACGCCATAGATGTCCACCATCTCACTAGCCTGTACGGCTGGATTTAGAAGACTGGAGCAATTCCCAAAAGACTGAATGTTCACTCTAGGCACGTAATCTCCAATGTTCATTTGCGCTTTGTTTTTCACGTAGACCCCAGGGCTAAAAGGTCGTTTCAAACGGGTAGGCTGCGTGCCATAACTACAGCTTAAAATTGCTCCTGCCACGACATAGCTCTTTTTTGCACCCGTTCCTGGTTTCACTTGGGCTTCTCCCACCTTACTCCTTCCTCCTTAGTGCTCCATCTCGATTCTTTGTACTCGAATGCCTGTAAAAGATCGACGCAGCAGACTTTCTGCCACAGCCAAATGGATATAGATATGAGGTTCGATCAATCCCACAATCCGAAAAACGGACGATGGGATATCTCCCGGTTTGAGCACTAAATGCTTCAACGTATCATTGGGGTACCATTCCGTTTGTGCGGACAAACAGTCCACCATCGGCGGACGAAGCACCCAGTACACCTCCTGTCTGACCTGCTGGAAATTAGTAAGGACGGCCGCTTTCCATTTCAGTCCCGGCATATATTTTTCCAATAATGCTTTCAGCCGATCCGACACCAGCGGCAGAGGAAATTCCAACAAGTCCGGGTACACTGTTCGTGAATCGGTATGTACAGCCAGAAAAAGAGGATCATCCTGCTGTTTCTGTCCCTGGGTCTCTGTCAAGATGTCTTCTACTTGCAGAGGAGTCAGCGCAGCAGGCTCCACCCGATGTTTTACCCGCTCGTCTACCATCAGTCGAAAATATCTCAATGCAGCCACTCCCTTTTTCTAACGGCATCCCTCGCCTGTGCAGACGCAGACGGCTCTTTGTATGAAAGGGAAGCCTCAAGAGTTGCCCATTCCAATCCAATGGCTCCTCTACGCTGTGCATCGGTAAATATGACTCCTTGTACATTGGCGTCCGTAAAATCAGTTCCGATCAAACAAGCCCCTTTAAAGGAAGCACCTGACACATCCGCTCCAGCAAAGCAGGCATCCGTAAGATCCGCCCCGTTCAAGAACGCCCTTTGTAGTAACGAATTTTGAAATACGGCTCCTCGCAACTGTGCATCTTGAAAACGGGCCCCCTGCAAACTCGCCCCTGTGAAATCTACGCCAGCAAAACCCAATGGCTCCCAATCTAAAGAAGCATCCGAGCCATATCCGGCGTTACCCATAACGACATCCAGTATCGCCCCTTTCATCGAGCATCCGCTAAAATCGGCTCCATGAAGCAAGCTGTACGTTAAGTCGATTCCATCGAGTTGACTTTCCTGCCACATCGTTCCAACCAAGACACAGCCATGCAAGCGACTATGTTCCATCTCGATTTGGCGAAAAGCCGTATAGCGGAAATCCAACTGACTATAATCTCCGTCCGAAAGCTGGATTTTCTCCAACGCCTGATAGCTATAGGCATGCTCTTCTTGTTCCTCCAGCCACGACCGGATTTCGCTCGCCTCCAACGCTCTGCGATCTTCTTTATACACCGATACAGTGTGGTCCATATATTCCCCCACACGAATCTCAAATGTTTCTTCCCGATCCAGCTCCTGAAATTCAGGTAAGTGCACCGCATATTTCATCGCCAGCCGCATTATATTTACAACAAGTACATGAATATGTACCGCTGCCTCCAGCATGACCTGCTCCCATTCAAGCTCCGGTAGAGAAACATGCTGCTTCTCTACCTCCCTTCGCAATTTTTGTTGCAAATCGGTCCAATAGGAATATGTCCAGCTTGTATCCCATTCGAATCGGATCGGTTCAGGATCAAGTACCCATAAAGCGTTCGCTGCCTCCACCAGATAGGTAGGCCGCTCCTCCAACCATGTGGTACGTAGCATGGAGTACGTGATATAACCGATCTTTTCTTTTCTTCCTTGAAGCTGCTCTTGCCGAATGTCCCGGCAATATCCCCGAAACTCCTCGACACAGGCTTGAATCCGCTGATCTTGCTTCGCTTTGAACTTCAGCGCCCAGTCTCTGCGGATCAGGAACCACGCCTGATTTAAGATGACTTGCTGCTGCGGGTTTAGCTCATCTATAGGCTTCTCCATTTGCATTCCTCCACTAGTTGAAGCTCTTCATATGTCATATCATCATACTGCCGCACTACAGCCTAATTCGACTTCACTTCACTGCCCTTCATATCCACTGATCCGCTCAATTGAATATGACTGCCGTTGCAATCCATACGCAGCTCACTGCCTGCGGACAGACTCATCGTTTTCCCAGCAGATAGACTCAAATTTCCACCCGCTGAGATACTTACTTGCTTGCTGCTTACGATATGAATGCCTTCCTTGTCGTCCAGCTTGATAAAATGGGGTGTTCGCCATATTTTCATCTGCGGATTGGAAAACTTGTTGTGTCCGTCCCCTCTGCCTGCACGTCGAACCGCCCTCCCCGCTATCCCATCTTCTTCACGACTGCCCGGAAAATAGAGTGAAACCGGATCACCTTTTTCCGGCATCACATACCAGCCAGTATGGCCCCCAGCACTATACACCGTCGAATAGTTGAACCAGTGTGCCTTATCTACATCCTGCTTCTCATCGCAATCCAGATGGATGCGCACCTGATCCTGGCGGACGTCCACAACCATACCGCTTAAAGAGGCTCCCGCCAGCTTTTCCTGATAGTAGCTTTTTTGCCGTAAGCCTTTGTACGAGGCAAGCACATATTGATGCCGCAGCAGCCCTTTTCGGTATAGGCTTCCACTACATACAAGCTGTGTCCCTGAAAGGCCATCTGAGCTCCCAAATCCAGTACCTCGTCCGTTTCTACCTCATATAAAATAAAGTCATTTTCTGTCACCATCGCCTGCTCATTTTCCTGAAAATAACGGAAAGGCAGCATCTGCTTGCGCACGGTATAACGGGTATGATCCAGCACGACCTGTGCAGGGCTATCCTCAATGCCAAAATAAAATTTAGGACTGTCAAAACGAGCCACAGGCATCAGGCTCGTATGATACCGGGAGGCTATACGTCTCAAGAACGCCCAGTCCGTCTCCTGATACTGGATGGCAAGCCTTCCGATTTGCTCTCCACCTGTCGCTCCATCAATCACATCCAGCCCTTCGTAGTCCTTGCCAATCTGCTCCAGCATCTGAGGAATGGTCATTTTGGTATATTGAAGAGCGAGTACGCTTTAGGATATCCATCCTGTAGGTATGGGAGATTGCCTCCACTTCCAGATAGTACACGTCCCGCACGACCTTAACTTCGACTGATAGAGCCATTCCGCTGAAGAGCGGCTTGCTTTCGCCCGATTCATCCCGTTGGCTCACCTGAATGGCGGTGTTCTTTTCCGTTGTTTCCACATAGCTGTCCTGCATATCCTCGGGGATAATTCCTGTAAAATAGAGCCGGGTATGCTCATTGATTTTTTTGTGAGGGTAAGCTGCTCCAGCTCAACCAACTCGAAGGGATAGATTTGAATTTGATCGTAACCGAGGCTCATAGGAAAGCCACTCCTTTCTCAAATGTGGAATCCGAAGGTGACGGAACAATATGGAGCGATTGCACTGTATTTTCTGCCACAGGCAACCACGCTTCCATGTCCGATTCCATACAGTTAAACGTACCCATCGTCACCTGTCCCTCATGGACAAACAACAGCATTTCGTTGTACAGATTAACGTCCACACCTGCTGCCACAAAACGAATCAGCCCGATGGCCAGCCCGGAAGGATTCACAATCATTTCCGTACCGATCCAGTTACGAATCGGTTGTACAGACCGCAATACATCTGCCATTTGTTCTACAAACTCGAGAAGCTCGTCCACCTCCAAAGCCGATTCTGTCGGATTAAAGGTGATGTTCACCGTACCGTCCAAAGAGGTATAAATGATCTGCGGACGTTGTTCCGAGGGATATTTAAATCGGGCTTGCTCCAGTGGCATCAGGCTAAAAAATTTGGGGATGCTAACCGCCATTTGTCCATCCAAAATCGTTTTCCATTCCAACGGGATCAGCTCATCACCCATCCGTAGCACCCTGTTTTGTTCAGCAACGGAGTTGTCCTGATCGGGTACATCAGCTTGAGATAGGTTCGTATTTACGTTATTAGATGCTGCATCATGATTAAGCTTATTTTTGAGACTTAGGATATGCTCGTCCATATAGTTCATAGAGGTAGTCCCTTCTTCTTAAAAGGATGAGAGTTTACTTCAAAATACGAAAGTAAGAGGGGATATTTAACAATAGCCCATCTTATGTATGTATCGGCCAGAATAGAGATTATGTTTACAGAAAGAACCATACGAAGCGTTATTTTCAATGTATATTTCTGAAATTAATATAGAAATGAGGATGAATAGGAACGGACTACCGATCAAACTAAATCCGTCTTAGCCAAAAAAAAAGAAATTATCATGAGAGCACACACCAGATGTTCCTTTTCTTTTTTAAGGGCAAATAATCATCCCCATTGAACCTAAAAAAATTGACGGTACCGACGAAAGCGTCATTCTACGCCAACATCGGTACCGTCGCTATTTTTCTTTAAGAAATGGAACAAATTCCCTTTCAAACTGCTTGCCAAGCATTCTTTCTACCTGCTCTTTTCCCTTTCAAATTAAACTTATGTAAATGAAAAATCAATACTATTCAGTTATATGCAGTGCATAAAATTTATAATCCAAGTTTGTAGACATGATGTCTACAAGTTCTAGTACAATTTGTCCCTTAATAATTTCATGTGTTTAGTTACATTAAAGTTGGTAACTGAGAAATCCCATACTTACAAGTAATTTCGGGTAATTCATCAATATTTTGAATTACATTAATGTTGGTAACTAATAATACACCCTTATTTCTCAGTTACATTAATGACAGTAACCACAATCTATACTCTAAAGAGCCTTTACGATCTAGATTGAAATATGAATAGCTACCCGTTACAATATCCCAAAAAAAATCATGTGACTAGCTTTTGATGTCTGCACAAATGAAACAGAGAGGACTATAAATTTCACAGGACAACCATGATAGCTCACTATATGAAGATCAAACTGGCTCTCCCTTTAGTATCCCTATATCAATTTCCTTCCTGCGCTAAGTGCAACTCGAGGCAATCCGGTAACAATTTGAATCTCCTACTGATAGTTTTGCAAAAAAGTGCCTTCTAAAGTAGCTCTGTAATATAGTTATTGTTTTAGAGGATTATCAAAGTGTAAATAATATATTCTTAAAATATTTCACTATCGAATCGGATTCGAGAATATTAACACGGTTTTTTCCTTGATAAGACTTATTGAATCAAGGTCTCCATGAAAGGAAACGGCTTCATATATCTATTCCAATTAATTGAAAAACTCTTAACTCATCTTCCAGATAAGTTAAGAGTTTCTCTTCAACCTCGGTAATAACTTTTAATAACTGGCCCATGCTAGTTTTAAATTTCCCAAACAATTAATTATAAATCAACTTGTTATGTGCAACGTGGTTCCTGATAAGTATTGAATTTTCCACCGGTCCTCAAAGTGGCAAAAGTCACAAGGGAACCAATTAAAAAATAATATTCCCAAAAATCCTTGTCGAATTCTAATTGGTCGATTAAGAGTGCACATAGCTTAGTCTGAAAACGGATTATACCTTTTTGCATAAATAAATTATTCATGATATCGAAACTGCTTTAATAGTTCCTTTTGTTGTTTATCATTAAAAATCTTATCACTACTAAGCACTCTTTCTGTGCCTTCATAAACCACTCAGAGAGACTTTGTTCGCTTGGAACCGCAATTACGGGCAATTTCCTCGGTCTAACCTAGCTATTCGTAATTCTTCGTGGTGAATAAAATTTAATCTGGTGATTTCACCTATTATGTGTTTAAGAATCCAATGATGTTAAAGAGATTCTGAGACAATTCACGTCTAAAAGTCGATTGTAAATAAGAGATACAATTATGCATGTTTCCCATTACGCATGTATCTTCGAGTTTCATCAAATGATTTATACGTTCAGCATTTTGAAGATTTGGGAAGCTTTCTCTTCTTCCGAGAAATAGCGTGCAATGTAAATAAGAACTTTTCTGTACTTTGTACAATAGACTCGCTCCTATATTGCCCGTACCTATAATCGCAACATTCAAGCACTTTTCCCTTGAATACGCCCATCAACCCTTTCATATTTACCCGTCTGTAAGTCTAAAATGAATATTTTGCGCCATCTCACACACATTTTTTAAGGCCAATTCAACCGTCTCGCCTTTAGCAATAACATGGGCATGCGCTAAGGTTCGCCTTTCTGAAATAATTCGATCGCCTTTTGTTCTATAAATATGTAGCTCTACGAGATTAGGGTTTTGATGAATACGTTCAATACCCACAACATCAACCTCATCCACAATCCCATCTGCATCAATGAAATGTTGATAAAAAGCAATTGGGTCTGGTTGGATTTTTTTGATTTTAGGATTTATCCCTAGAGCGATATCCATAATTTTGTGTATCATATTAATCTTTGTAGAGTTCAGGACGGATAAAAAGATAGGTCCGCCCCCTATTCTCGCCCCTGTTTCTATGATGTACAGTTCATTATCATCGGTAATTCTATATTCCGTATGCGTTGCACCACAATGAATTCCAAGCGCTTTATTGGCTATTTGAGTCGTCTGAATGACTTTTTCTTCAATATTTTGAGGGAAGGAGGTTGGTGTTGAAAACATCACCTCTGGAAAAAAATTGGACTCTTCTGGCATTTGCTTATCGTGTATCGCCAATACCTCAGTCACATCCTCATAAGTTAATGACTCGACACTAATTTCTATCCCTTTTATGTATTCCTCGATAAGTATCTTTCCACCATAAACTGCCCACGCTTTAGGATACACCGCATCCTCCTTAAAAGTCGCCCATACTGAAAGCCTCATACTTTCAAAATGCGCTCTCAATTCCTTTTCATTATTTATTTTAAGAACAGCTAGGCTGCCGCCCCCTATTATTGGCTTAACCACAACAGGATACCCAGATTGCTTAGTAAATGCTCTTGCTTCATCAACGCTATCTACAAGAGCATATTCGGGACACTTTATACCAAACGCTTCATACTGCTGACGCATTTCATATTTATTTCTCGACTTATAGGCAGCTTCTTGAGAAATAAAAGGCAGACCTAGCGCTTCAGCAACTGCCGCTGCAGTAGGCACTGCATGTTCTACAAATGTGACAACCCCATCTATGGCAACTTTTTGCGATAAAGCCTTAGCGCTTTGTACCGCCTCTTCTATTTTTCTAACGTTGGCACATACGACGTGGTCCACATATTCAAGTTCCCATGTTGGGTTTTCCATCATCAAATATAATGTTGCACCATAGACCTTTGCCTGCTGAAAATGCATTTTTCGACTTGGGTTAGGTAGATGAATAATTAAAATATTTTTCATAATAACTCTCCTCTCTTCCCCTTTAAACCGTTTCAATTCTTAAAACGTTAAATACATCATTAAAAATCGATTCAAGAGCCTCCCTAGATGGGGCTTTGGCAACCACACACCCTAATCGATCACGATTCCAACATAATTCATTTACAACATTTCCTACTTGGCAATATAAATCGATAGAATGTACTCCGTCCATCCGTTTAATCGCTTCAACACCTTCTATTTCAACAATCTTTCCTGGCTTTGCAGAAATAAATCTCGCCCCAGAAATCTCTCTCTCTCCCACTGGTACAACTTCAACTACTTCTCCCATAAGCTCTGAAAAAATAGGCGTAATGAGATCATACTTATTCCCTAACTCTGTAATTGTGCTAATTTGATCTCCACCGTAACGTGTGTGTATTTCACCACAATAAAAACCTTTTGGTGTAACAAATCCTTCTATAAACATGGCACCAAAAAAAACACTTGCAGCTTTTACAATGTTTTCAGCGATATTTTGGAAGTCTTCAGCATCTAACACTTCTGATTCATAGGCTGTGGTATGCCCCCTCTCAACGAATGTCCCTGGGAATAATAACTTTTCAGTCACGCCTAAAACGTAAACTTTACCATTACACACGACGACCTCTAATGAAATCTCTTGCCCTTCAATAAACTCTTCTGCTAAGACAACTCCGTCATTGCCTTCTGTTTTGCAACGCTCAAAAAAAAGATGAATTTCTTCTTCTTTGGTAATTTTAAATACCCCTAAGCTTCCTTGCATTTTTAAAGGCTTAATTATGATAGGTGCAGCTATACTTTTAAAAAAGTCCTCTACTTCTTCTAAAGTGCTGCACAATTGATACTTCGCAGATAAAACACCCTGCTTTTCAAAATTAGCCTTTGTTTTAAATTTATCGTTGCAGGCTTCTACAACGTCAAACGGCAAGCCATACAATCCCAACTTTTCAATCACTTTAGCCGTCGGTTCAGAAGAAAATTCTCTAAACGTGTACATCCCATCAATTTTTTTCTCATGATGAAGTTGTTCTGCCACAGAATACAGAGCATTAAAATCATTAATATTAACTTCAATAACTTGATCTGCCGCCTCTACCAGAGCCCTATTCTTCTGCATTTCTGTAGGCGTCTCACCAACTATAACCTCATAATTCATTTGCTTTGCTCTCAAAACAGCTCTTTTTGTTAAATCTGGTGCAATTCCCACTAGAAACAATCGTTTTTTACTATGCATTTTTCCTCAGAGCCTCCATTATCTTCATATTGTTTTCTCTTAAATACAAATTCCTTGATACTAATAGAGCCAAAACTCCAAATAATGTAATTACTGCAAGAATAGAAAATAGAAGGGTTGATTTCCCAAATCCTAAAACACTGATACCAACGCCTCCGAGCATCGGTCCTAGGGCATTACCTAACCTCATAAAACTTATAGCACCAAAATAGGTGCCTTTTAGCGACTCTACAGCGAGCTCATCAATCAGAAAATCTATCATTGCCCCCAACAAAAGCTCACCTACAGTAAATACCACCATGGTCGCAATCAAATAAACAAAATGATGGGATAGTGAAAACATCACTAAACTTAAACTGATTAGTACGTTACCTAATGCAATAGATATGAAGGGTGTAAAGCGCTTCATGAGGTTAACGACAGGATATTGAATTAAAATCACCACAAATCCATTTACAGAGAGCAAAATTGAAAATGTCTCTACACCTTTCGTAAAAATGCTGGGTTCGCTAAAGTATTGAGGGAGTGTTGACGTCAAATGCGAGTAACCAGTAAATGTAAAAATAGTCCCCACTAAAGTCCACATGAACACCTTATCTGTAAAGATAACCTTGAGGGCAGGTACTAGCTTGACTTCACTCTTTTGAGTGCCCTTCTCTACTGTGCCATTTTCCTTCAATGTCAACAAAATCGAAAAGCCATATAGCAGATACATAGTGCCTAATAACACAAATGGCAGGATACTCGAATTTTTGCCAAGAGCAATACCGAGTATTGGACCTATAATGGCGCCCAAGTTCAATGCCGTCAATCGGAAATTAAAAACCATTAGCTTATTTCCTTCACTGGCATAGTCAGATAAAACCTTCCGCGTTGCTGGCTCAAATATGGAATAACAAATACCATTTAAAACATTTATTATAAAAAATTGTAATGCGCTGCTTGCTACCGTAAATGAAAAAAAGACTAAAGCCCAGACCACTGCTGTACTAATTAATATCTTTCTGGCACCATATTGATCGGTCAATACACCGCCCCAAAAGCTTGTGATGACTCCCACCAAAGCACTAGACGCTAAAATTATCCCTGCTACACTTGCTGGAATTCCCTTTATTGACGTGAGATAAATAGCAAGAAATGGCATACACATAAAATATGCAATGCGGCTAAATAGAGTTCCTATCAAGATATTCCAAGTTATTGGTCGTATCGTTAGAAATTTATTAATCACCTTACGCCCCCTTACTCACACTCTCAGTAACTATAATTTTCTGAAGTGCATTTTTCACTAAATTTGCAACACTTACAATATCTTCTCCGTTTACATTAACACTTATAATCTACCTCACAACATATTCTCCATAGGGATATAACCATAAATTTATTTTTTTAAGGACTATACCAACTACATGGCCGTCATTCCTAAGTTTTTGTATGAATCATGACAATTTTTATCTCTGTATCACTAATCTCTAATTTTGAAAATTTAGATTTATTCGCTTTGAAAATAGCTTTGTATTATCATGGTCATCTTTTAGGCGCTCCACATGACAGAATAGGTTCTTCAAATATGAAGATAGCAACATTATTTTTTGTTCCAGGACTTATAGGAATAGACTTATCAGCAGAAAAACTTACTATTACACCTCCAAGTGAACTTGAGCCTAAAATTAGCCCTGTCATTGGAGGTGATATTCCTTTAATTTGAGTATGATCAATTTAAATAAACAGCATACTCATAAAGAACGCGATCCTACTAATTAGTATGCCAAAAACAATATTCCAAGCAAGTGTGCCGAATATAGGATTTTAAAGTTCAACACCTTGTAATCTTCTTTCTGTTTGGCTATGTTGCATTGCTTGCGAACATAAATTAGCAATTACATTAGATGCCAGTCTGATCTTTTCCGTATTAATATCGAGGTGGGTTACAGCCCGAATAGTGTATGGGGCCCACGGGTAGACCAAAACACCCATTTCTTTACATTTTTCTGCAAAGTTAACTGCTTTAATTCCTAATTTTCTCGTATCCAGCATAATCATGTTCGTCTCTGGAGGCTCTATATCTAACTCACATTCACAATTGGACTGGATCAAAGTTGCCAATAATTTTGCATGATCATGATCTTCTTTCAATCTAGAAATATTATTGGTAATAGCATACAAAGCAGCTCCAGCCATGAATCCCGATTGATGGAGACTACCTCCATACCATCTGCGGTATTTTTTTGCCTTTTCAATAAACTCTGATTTCCCCATAATGATCGATCCAAACGGTGCACCCAATCCCTTCGAAAATGAACAAGAAATACTATCAGAGAATGAGGCATATTCATTTACAGGAATGTTAGTAGCCACACAAGCGTTTAAGAATCGTTCTCCGTCTATATGCACTGGTATCCCTTTGGCCTGGGCATAGCTGTAAACATCCTTTAAAGCCTCTATAGGAAAGATACGTCCACCATGTCCGTTAATTGTATTTTCTAAGGAAATCAAAGCTGGCCTACTAAATAAATTGCCTCGGATTCTTTGCGTGATAGCATTATCAATCTGTTCAACTCCGAGTACTCCATCTTCTGTTTCGCACGTATGTAATAGTATTTTCCCCAGATCAGTTGATGGACCTGCTTGGAAGTAATTAATATGATAGCTCCGGTCAAGTATGACTTCATCTCCTGATTCTGTCCAACATCGAATAGATACCTGATCACTCATTGTACCTGAAGGCATAAAGAGCGCAGCTTCTTTACCAAACAATCTGGCACAATATTGTTCCAGCTCAATGGTCGTTTCATCCTCACCGTATCCGTGGTCCCCAACTCTAGCCATATAGATCTCTTGACGCATTTCTTGAGTTGGAGAAGTAACGGTATCGCTTCTCAGATCAACATACTCGATTTTATGGTTGTTCAACTTTCTCACTCCCTCTAATTTTTTCATTATGCTGGTTCACAAATTAACCACCTGCAATAGGCGACATAATAGTAATCACATCTCCGTCGTTCAAAAACGTTCCCCGCAAATCATTGACAATATTGTTATTCAAAAAAAACAATATTTTTCCATTGCTGTTTAACATATTATCGACATAACCCTTGAATGCTCCATAACTACTACATATTTGATCAAGAAACAAATTTTCCAAATTACAATTTACTGGAGCTTTAAATTTTTCCGAAGAAATTCCTGTTATTTTTTTCACTGCAGTTAAATACTTAACGGTAATTTCCATCGAGTTTTTCTCCCCCATTTTCAAATTACTTAAGGAAAATCTTAATTTCTTCTCCAAGCTTACCTTCATAAAATGCCCGCACCTTTGCTTCTCCAGTATCAGATATATAGACAATAAACATTACCATTTCAGAATCACGAGCCAAGTATTCATCTAACTTCGACGGAAGTTCTTTTGATTGAATTCCATTCCACGAATTTTCATGATGCATGTGATACGAGCCGATTAAAGATAAGTCGTACTTATCAAATAATGCCAACGCCTTCTGCACTTCTTTCGGAGATGCAGTCCATGCACGTTCTTCGACAGCAAGTTCAGCAGGAATTGAATAGTTTATTATCGCCTCATTCATATCATCTCGCATTGATTGGTCATAGCGAAAATTTTCACATAATGGTATAACCATTTGTACCGAAAGCACATTATTGTCTATCCTTCCTCCAACCAATCCAAAAGCTTGCTGTTCCAAGGTTTCTTCAGGCATATAATGACAGTTGAGCTTTCGAATGCAGTGTGAGTATATTTCATTTTCCACCATTTTATCCATAAAAATAACATTAGCAACCTTCATCATGTCCAACTTTCTCACCTCCTTTCCAAACTTCTTTTAAGCTACTTCATACAATATTGAAGCTTTCAATAATATCTTTTAAGGCAGTCACAAGTGCATATACGTCTTCTTTCGTATTATAAAAACCAAAGCTAGCCCGAAGCGAACCTGTTGAGAACGAACCAGCTGTTTGATGGGCTAATGGGGTACAATGGAAGCCTGTTCTAAGAGCAATTCCAAAATGCTCATCAAGCAATTGCCCTAGCAAAATAGGCTCAATTCCATTCACATTAAAGGAAATAACTCCCGTACGCATTCGTAAATCGTCTGGACCGTATACTTTTATTTGTTTTATGTTTTTCAATTCTCCAATTAGAAGTTTGGCTAATTCCATCTCCTTCTCATATATGTACTCTACCGTATGTTCCATTACAAAATTCACACCCGCTAAAAGTCCACTGATACCTAAAGTATTTTGTGTACCGCTCTCATACCGGAAAGGCAACAATTGTGGCTGATCTGAATCTTCGGAATGATTACCTGTTCCCCCTTGCATTAATGGTTCCAACTTCAATTTCGGATTAAGGTATAACCCCCCAGTTCCCTGTGGGCCATACAAACCTTTGTGTCCAGGAAAGGCAAGCATATCAATATGCATTTTTTGTACATCTATCTTAATAACCCCTGCAGACTGCGAAGCATCCACTAAAAAAGGAATATTAAATTCTTTAGATAGAGAACCAATTTTCTCTATCGGTGTAATGGACCCAGTCAAATTAGAAACATGGGAAACGATAATAAGTGCGGTATCCTTTCTAATTTCAGCTTTAAATTTATCTAAATCCCATGTCCAATCTTTCTCAGGAGAAATATAAGTAATCTCAATCAGTCCGCTTTTTCGCAATTTTTCCAGAGGACGTCTAACAGAATTGTGCTCAAGAGTAGTCGTAATAATATGGGAACCAGCCTTGAGATAACCATGGATTGCCTGATTTAAAGCGTGAGTGGCATTTAAGGTGAATATAATGGAATTATAATTGTTTATATTAAACAATTTTGCTAATTTAATTCTCGTTTCAGACAATAAATCCCCAGTTTTTACCGACATTTTGTAGTTTCCTCTTCCAGGATTAACGCCGTATAAGAGATGTCCATGAACTGCATCAATTACACTCTGGGGTTTAGGCCAAGTCGTAGCTGCATTATCTAAATAAATAATTTCCATATAAATAACCATCCTCTTAAAATATTACACTTATAAATTTTTTAATAATTTAAAATTTTTAACATTTATAGTAGATTGACGTATTTTTTTAGTTAGCTTATCATAGAGAGGGGATTTTTACCATACTAAATTTCCAGAAATTTTTCATTTCTTCTTGTAGAACCATCTTGTCATTTAAAAGATACTAGGAGGTAGCTTTATGGACAGGTATTCAAGACAAACACTATTTTCACCTATTGGGAAATCAGGACAGAGCAAGCTTTTGAGTAGCCGAGTAGCGATTGTAGGCTTGGGGGCGTTAGGCTCGGTGTTAGCCAACCATATGGTTCGATCGGGGGTAGGGTACATTCGAATTATTGACAGGGATTTCGTTGAAACCAGTAATCTGCAACGGCAGATGCTCTATGATGAAACCGATGTTGAGCAGTTTTTGCCAAAGGCAGTTGCAGCATTTAACAAACTAAACTTAATTAACTCCTCTGTCAAAATAGATCCTGTTGTCGCTGACATCAATTCCGGTAATGCCGAATTACTTTTGGATGGATTTGATCTCGTATTGGACGGAACTGATAATTTCTTAACACGGTTTCTCATTAATGATGTATGCGTAAAAAGTAATACGCCATGGATTTATGGCGGTGCAGTTAGCTCAAACGGAATGTTTTCTGTGATCCGCCCTCATATTACACCTTGCTTTTGCTGTCTTTATGAATATTCTTCTGATCTTAACCACGGTGAAACTTGTGATACTTCAGGGGTTTTGGGACCTTTAGTAAACATTGTAGCTTCATATCAAGCCACTGAGGCTCTGAAGATTCTGACAGCTAATGAGCATATGCTTAGCTCTTTTATTCAACATCTTGATATTTGGCATAATGAAGTTGAACATTTCGAGATTGGACCAATAAACCCAGAGTGTCCATGTTGCGGAAAGCATCAATTTAATTTTCTAGACCCAGCGAAAACATATGATAACTTCACCTCTCTTTGCGGTAGAAATACCATTCAAATCACTCCATCAAATCCTAAAAAGGTAAACTTAGAAGCACTATCAAATAAAATTGGACATCTGGGGACTGTTGATTACAATAAGTTTCTTGTAAAGCTTCATGTAGATTCATATCAGTTGATATATTTTGAAGATGGTCGTGTACTAGTTCAGGGTACAAGCGATCTTTCTCAAGCAAAATCGCTTTATTCCAAGTACGTCGGTATGTAATGCTAGACCCGCAGAAACCATTTACAGTTTATTGAAAGGACGTGAGAAACTTATGCTAACTACATTTCCAAAATTAAAATGTGCAATAATTGGTAGTGGGAAAATAGGTACAGATCTACTTAGGAAAATTATAAAGTCGCCATATCTTGAATGCAGTGTCTTTATAGGCAGAAACCCAGAATCCGATGGTCTCAGAACCGCTCAAGAGATTGGTATAAAAACCTCCCATAGGGGGATTCAGGAGATTATTGAGAATCCTTCTTCTTGTAACCTGGTGTTTGATGCAAGCTCGGCAGAAAACCATTTCAAGCATGCCCCGATTTTAAAAGCCCTTAATAAAAAAATAATTGATATTACTCCGTCAAATCTCGGGTTTCCTTGTATTCCTGCCCTAAACACTGCTGAAAGTCTTCTACATAATAATGTGGGACTGATTACGTGTGGGGGACAAGTGTCGATTCCCTTGGCTTATGCAATCAGCGAAACCCACAAAAATACTCAATATATAGAAGTAGTTACAACTATTTCTTCTTTAAGTGCAGGTAATGCTACTCGTTCAAATTTAGATGAATATATCGAAACGACAGAACAGGCGTTAAAATATTTTACGGGCTGCACTAAAGTCAAAGCTATTCTAATTCTTAATCCGGCTTCTCCTGCGATTAATATGCAAACTACAGTTTTTGCTAAAGTTAAAGATTACCATTTGGACAAACTTAATCAGGAAGTCCAAACTATGGTAGCCAAAATCCAAGAGTACGCAAGTGGATACCGTATCATATCTCCTCCTGTAATTGATAATGAGCGAATAGTATTGATGGCCTCGGTTCAAGGTTCGGGAGATTTTCTCCCTTCCTATTCCGGCAATCTAGATATTATTAATTGTGCGGCAATCAAAATAGCTGAAGAATATGTACTCAATTCTTATAGAAGCGAGGTGGTTGGTCAATGAATGTTACTGTCTATGATCCCACATTACGCGACGGCTCACATGCTAACAGTCATCGGTTTAACCCATTTCAAATTGAAGAATACTGCAAAGCTGCAAATTCTATTGGTATTCCTGTAGTTGAAGTAGGGCATGGCTGTGGTATTGGGGCCTCTTCTTTACAATTAGGAGAATCATTAACTTCTGATTATGAAATGCTGACAGCAGCACGCGCTATGCTAACTACTTCTAAACTAGCAGTGCATGTCATACCTGGATTTGCAACTATTCATAAAGATTTGGAACCAGCATTCGAAGCAGGCGTTGATATTTTTCGAATCGCTTCACATTGTACCGAAGCAAATGTTACTCAGAAACATATTGAATTTGTAAGAAAGAGAAATTCCGAAGTTTACGGAGTGCTGATGATGAGCCATATGGCTCAACCGGAAAGACTACTTCAGGAAGCGCATAAGATGGAGTCTTACGGAGCGTATGGGATTGTTCTAATGGATTCAGCGGGTGCTCTGTTACCGGATGAAGTGAAGCAAAGAATTTCACTGCTTTCCTCCCAGCTAAACATTCCTGTTGGCTTTCATGCCCATAACAATCTTGGTTTGGCCATCGCTAACTCTCTTGCAGCAATTGAATCAGGAGCTTCAATCATAGATGGAACACTTCTAGGATATGGTGCTGGTGCAGGCAACACCCAAATAGAGTTATTAGTTATGCTACTGGATAAAATGAAATACACTACAGGTATTAACAGCAATCTGTTGATTGAACGCATTCCCGAATTGCGTAAAATCCTAGAAATTGAGCACCCGCTGATTGCCCCAAATGCTATAATGTGTGGAATTTCCGGTGTCGTATCCACATTCTTAAAACCAATTGAAAGAGCTGCCGAAGAGTATCACGTTAATCCGCTAGAGCTTTTCCTGGAACTTGGCAAAAGGAAAGTCGTCGCTGGTCAGGAAGATACAATTATTGAGGTTGCTCTTCAATTGCAGAGTGCGCCGCTAATTATCAAGGATAAGGTATTACAGTGATGAGGACCAAAAGTGAATTCAAAATAGTACCTTCCAATGCATTCGAAAGACTACCCGTCCATTTTTTTCAGCAGATTATACGAAATGCCACGACTATGAAAGAAAGTGGCGCGGATATAATTAATCTGAGTACGGGAAATCATGACCTCCCAACGCCTACACATATTGTGAGAAAACTCCAGGAAGAAGCTGAATTGAGTGAAAATCATCGGTATCCGCCCTTTGAAGGCTATTTCTTTTTGAAACAAGCTGTTGCAAAACGATATTGGGAAGATTACAAAGTTCATTTAGATCCAGAAAATGAAATAGCAGTGATCCCCGGAGGGAAAACCGGGATCATAGAACTCTGTCAGTGCCTGCTAAATCAAGGAGATGCATGCATAGTTCCAGATCCAGGATATACTGACTATTGGTCAGGAATTGATCTAACAGGTGGAGAAATGATTTCATTGCCACTAGATAAAAATTCAAATTATTTGCCGAATTTAGATCTTATTTCATACGAGCAAGCAAGGCGAAGTAAACTAATGTTTGTGAATTATCCGAATAATCCGACAGGAGCTGTAGCAACTTCAGAATTCTACGACAGGTTGATAGAATTTGCACTCTATCATAATATCGTGATTGCCAGTGATTTTGCCTATGGTCCCATTGTCTTCGACGGACTGAAGCCTGAGAGTTTTCTTAAGCATCCCCGTGCCAAGAAAGTAGGAGTTGAAATATATACACTCTCTAAAATATACAATATGGCTGGCTGGAGAATAGGATTTATAATAGGAAACTCCAAAATTATAAACATGATAAATAAATTTCAGAACCACCAATATTGTGGAATTTTTGGACCTATTCAAAAAGCAGCTTGTGAGGCACTGCTCGGCTCACAAGATTGTGTAAAAGATTTAGTATCCCTTTATCAAACAAGAAGAGATGTATTTTATAATGCTCTTCATAGCATCAATTGTGAAGCAATCCCTTCAAAAGGGTCTTTTTTTTGCTGGATCCCTACACCTAAAGGATTCTCTTCTATGCATTTTAGTGAGATATTGCTAAACCAAGCTCATGTGGTAACTGTTCCGGGTTCTGGTTTTGGCAATTCGGGTGAGGGTTTTGTTCGATTCAGTCTTGTGAGCTCGGACAAACTTCTTGAAGAAGCCGTTCACCGTATTGATAAGCTACACTTATATTAATTGCCTTTTTTTCTTAAGTTAAAATGCTACAAGGAGGTATAGTGATGCTAAAAGTTATTGAAATCAAAATCATACACTGTTTAGTCGCTTCAGAAATTCTACCTTTGGTAAAATCAAGTGAATTAGAGGGTTTTTCCTATTTAAGACGGTTAACTGAAGAATACAAACATAACATTAACCGTTTTGATAAAAAAGGCGAACTACTAATCGGTGCATATCATTCAGAAAAGTTGATTGGCATATGTGGGTTGAATCAAGATCCTTTCCTAAATGATAAGTATGTATCGCGTTTACGCAGAGTTTATGTATCACCTGTTTACAGACGCCATGGAGTTGGCCGTAAGTTAGTGGAGTATATTATCACCCACGCCAGACAATATTTTAAAATACTGGTCTTAAGAACATTAACAAATGAAGGAAGAGCTTTTTATCATTCATTAGGCTTTATCTTTGATCCGCAAACAGAACATTACACGCATAAATTACCTCTATAAAAAATATGAATACTTGGTATATACACACCAAAGCAAGCAAAGTGGGAAACAGGTAACCTTCCCCTGTTGTTCTCTTTTCTTTATATACAAGTGCAGCCTGTCAATATCTATCGTTCTGATGAAGGTATGAGTATATAACCATACAAAGATATGTCTGTTCCAAGTCTGGAGTATATTATTGACAAATTACTTTAAATATTTCGATGTGTCATGCCATATTTCTGGTTTCAATACAATTTCAACTGCCCCCCGTCTAGTAGACAGTATAAATAATAAGAGATATTTAAGCGACCTTGGTCCTGAATTCCACGGACTGAGGCCGTTTGGTTTGGCCTGTAATCGTTCGTTATTGTAAAAATGGATGTACTCCGTTGGAGTTCTTCAAAGGTTCGGTAACTATGCAGGTAGTACTTCTCACATTTCAATATCCCCCAGAAGGACTCCATCGGCCCGTTATCAATACAACAGCTCACTCGGGACATGCCTTGTTCCAGCCTCGATTCGTCTAACCTCTCCTTAAATTTCAAAGAAGTATACTGATATCCACGGTCGCCGTGAGCAGTGGACGCCCCTTCGGTTCGGATTGCATGGCAAGCTCCAATGTCTCAAAAACCCAGCGAATTATTATTGGAATGGCATAGAACATAGGAAACAACCGAAATTACCAATTGCGTGTGCTGGACTCACTGATAATGATCCGCCAGAACTCATTACAACATGCTCCAATATAATTGGGTAATAAATATGCTGTTTTTACGATATTCGTATCTTCATTAACTTCGCTAAAAAAACTTCGAAGTTCGAATCAAACGCCCCCAAGTTAAACAGTTTTAGTTTCTTCTTGAGAATATCAAAAGTAGCGATATCAATAAGTTGATCATGTGAAGGATTAATCTCATAAGGAATGGCGCGTTCTTGATTCGTTACATACAGTACAGGTACACCAATAGAGTTATACCGACCATGTGAAGGCTTGCCTAGCAGAGCTATCCACAACTCCTCAACTGTGTAAGCCTTACTGGAGTCCACTGCTCTTGTTCTACCTCTAAATAGCTTTACTTCTGAAGCTTTTAATATGTCGTACTCTCCAGCATCGTAATGTTTTTTTAGAACATTGTATATGGCTGCTCCTGTCTTATTCTTAAACGCCAGCATTGGTTGCTTTCTGAGGACATCCCGAAATTTCAACAAATCTTTTTCAGAGATACTTTCTTCATATTTCTCCGCAAATTCCGAGAAAGCTTCTATCTCAAAACCAAGCATGCTTTCAACCTCTTGATTAGTGTACACATCATCCTGCTCATCAAAAATACTGGCATCCGGATTATTTCCATCCCTCGCATGTCTTCCATACCCACACTTACACTTAATCAGTTTAACGAAAACTAGAACTAAAACATCAGGCACGCCAGAATCCCTTAAATATGTCGATCTGCGATCCCAAACTTCTCCATGAGTCTACGATACGTCCAACCTTCTTCGATATGGAGTCGTATAGCCTCTACCTTGGTTTCAAACGTATACTCATTAAACTTTGTTCCTTTTTTCGCTGGCATAAAAAATGCACCCCCTAGATTTCATCGGATAAACTAGGGGTTTATTCCAATGTCTATTCTAAGGGGTGCACTTCACTCAGTGAGCGGGTTTTTTAAATGGAGGCGAGGGGAGTCGAACCCCTGTCCGAAGATAACGAAACATAAGCTTCTACGGGTGTAGTCGCAGTTTTGATGTCACCCGAGTAACTAATGAATATCAGATTGTTCATTCTGAAACTTTTCAATTGCATCGCTAAGTTCATCGAAGTATTCCATAAGTTTTATCCTTGTAGCGAATTTGTTTTTCATATAACTAGGGTGGATCATAATAACAAAATCATATACTGCATCTGGATCTTCATTTTCATCCATATCAGGTAGATAAACAAATCTTTTTGATATTTTAAAATGCATCATTATAGATATTGGTAATCCGCGCATCAAACGATCAAGCTTCTTTTCATTGTCTATTACACAAATTATTTCTGCTGAAAAAAGATGCTCGAATGAAATATCGCGTTCAAAAGATATTTCAGTCCAATCATTAACTTGATTGAACAATTCGATTGCCTCAACACTACTATTAATCGATCTAATTACGCTAACAAAATCTAATTTCGACAAGGTGTTCACCAACCTTTCGAAAGATTCACTCACTGATTTCTCTTGTTTTTCCCCTTCCAGTTCCCACCCTTCCAGCTCGTATAAACTGTGATAGTTTATCTGCTCCTTCCGCTCAAATCCCCAAGAAAAACTACCTAAGAAGGGTTGATAATAATCATAGTGATCAGCATCGAAATGATCACTATTTTCTGAATACGAGTATAGATGCACATCGAAAGAGTAACTTTGCCCATCCTCCAGAACATACCCATGACGAAGTATCTCCTTAATAGATCCGTGTAAAAAATATGGAATTTCACCAGAGGGATAGAGATAATCAATATACCAAGTATAGTTCCCATTTTTATCATCGAAATGTACTGCTCTAGGTCGAATCATATGTTTATTAGGTAAAGGAAGGTGTTCAATTTCGTTTATACGTGCAGTGATACTTTCTAGGTGGGGTTCAGCAGATGAACCTATTCGATTCGACAAGTGAATATAATATCCTTTATAGTTAACCACCCATCGATTCGGGTTTTCGGTCGCATATATCTTCCACCCATCATTAGCAGATATAGGGAAAAACCTCTGAGCTATTTTCCATGAACTTGGAGTAGACAGCATTCTTTCAATTGCAACACTATCTAAATATATTGCTGATAAGTTGTTATTTTTGTTTTGAGTAATAGCTTCAAGTCTATTAACCACAGTAGAAGAAGGATACGTAGAACACACTAGTAAATATCCTGTTGCATCATGTTGATAACATGAGTCAATTATATCATCGAGATCATTCTTTTGTACTGCTCGATCCCCGTGTGCAAAATGCTTACATTGAACAAGCCAACGCTTTTCAATAGATAATAACTGACTTTTTGGAGTTTCAATACATATTAAGTCTTTACCTCCATCAGGTCCTTTTCCACTCCAATATACTTTCATGCCCATACTAAATAGAAGTTCTCTGACTAGAAGTTCAAAATCGTTTCCATTTACACCAAGCTCTTTAAAATCCAGCATCTCTTTTCCCCATCCTCTAAGTGTTCTAAACCCAACACCACAACATAACGACTTCCATTTGAATATCATCTAAATAAAAAGTGGACTCTTCTCCTCAGATCAATTAAAAAGTCTGTATTTGTAGCCGTCTTAGATCAGACCATTAATTAACCAAAACTTTTCATCAATTTAAAATCCTTTTACAACCAAAAATTCCAGTAACATTCAATGTATCTCACTGCACTTCAAATAAACTAAAAGAGAGCACTTAACAAGGTCTCTCTCAAACTCCGGGAGAGTCATTTCGTGCTGTTTCCTAAAAAAATAGTAAAAATCACCAATCAAGGATATGAGCACTTTCTGACCTTGACTGGCTCTGTATAACATCTATATATTTCTTGAAAATCCATATTTACTCTCACGTTGTTTGAACGCTTCTTCCCCACCCTCAAGCAAACTAGCAACTTCTTTTCGAATAGTTGCATTTTCAATTGATCCCGCTCGATATCGAATCTTATTGTCTAGAAAATCAGCAATTATTATTTGTTCTGCATCAGAATTAACAACTAAATTAGCATTATGAGTCGCAATAATAATTTGCCGTTTTTCTTTTGCTTTTCGGAAAGTAGACAGTAGTTCTTCTGATATAAATCTATTGTCTAAATTATCCTCAGGTTGGTCCAATATTATCGGGTAATCACCATCAGCTAAATATAACTTCAATATAACTGCACCCTTCTGACCCACACTAAGTTTGAATAGTTCCACACCATTGAAGTATACCTTTGTATCTAATTGACAGTAATCACTAGTGAGCCATTTCAAGTAATCGAAAAGAGATTTGTTTTTTCTCAAAAAATTCAATACTGAGTTATCTGTCCTTAATGCAAATGTTATATTTTTTTCTAAAAAATCAATTACAGTAGTACTGCACTGGTCTATGAAATCATCTGCGAGTTTCCTTTTGTCAAATAAATCATCTGCAAGTTCCTGAAATCGCAGTTTATCAAAACGAACCTCTGCTTTAAAGTCGATATTTTGAAGTATATCTTTTTCCAAAGATTTATATATTTCTATAATACGATCATATGAGTTTTTCTGACTTTTGTAGTGTAACAACAAGCCCTCGTATTTATCATTTAAGTCCTTTACCTTTATCCCGAATTCAAGTTGTTTTTTTTCCATCTCAGAGATTCTCTCAGTAATTTCTTGCATATTCTTTTCTATGCTGTCTTTTTCTCTTAGTAAACTCGCTTGTTCATTTTGTTTACCAGTAAATTTCTTAATATCATCAGAGTATTTTTCACGCTGTTCTTCTGAATCTTGTTTCCTTATTGTTGCATACGCTTTGTTTTTATTAATTACCGTAATGATATCGTTGAAATCCACATGAGGTACTGTCTCCATAACTAGCTGAGTATTATTTTGATTAAGACTATCAACTTTAGCATTTGTTGTAATTTGAAACTCATCAAGTTCTTTAATTAAATTTTCACAGCCACTAATAAATTCCTTTGATTTTTCATACTGCATTTCCAATTCTCTCACCTTTTCAGTGGCTTTGAGAGCGGCTTCTTCTTCTTCTTGAGTTAATGTTCCATTGAAAGCAAGCAATCTTAACTCTCTGTCTTTTTGCTCACCTTTTTTGATTTCAAGTTGTCGAATCAGTCCTTCTAAAACTTCGGGTGATGTTTCTGTTATTAAAGTATCAATTTCACCTATAAGGGTTGATATCTCTCGATTAGTTTGAATTATTTTTTCATCTCTTTCCAAATAAGAACGGTATTCACTATCCTCTCTCTTTGAAAGATGGCTGAAAATTAATTGCTGGATATCTTTATGCAGAGCTTTAGTATTACCTGCAACCTCTTCAATTTTCCCTTGTGGTAGATAACGAATTTGCCCATTTGCAAAAAAATTTTCTTCGGAGATTTTCTTTGAGAAAAAACTTTGATTATCTAGATATTCAAGTGATACTTCTAAACCTGGACATTCCTTTTCAATTCTTTGCACAAACGAATTTTGGTCTTCATTACTACTAATAGTAGGTTTCCCCTTCAAATCGTAATGACGACTTCTATCGTACTCTTTATAACAGTTTGCAATCAGATCAAGTACCGCAGTCTTACCCGAACCCTTCCCACCAATAACTGCCACTAAATTTTTATTGAATTCGAGCTCGACACTCTGGAAGGATAACTCTTGATTAATATCTGTAGAGTTCAATTTTATTTTTTTCAATGAGTAAATATTTTTTTTACTATCTGGTTCATCTTTTTGTATTTTCACTCTAGTATCTGGCTCAAATAGTAACTGCCGTAAACCAGCAAAGGTTGGTTCACCTTTTATCCAACAAAACCTATCTAAATCTGGCTTAAATAATTTATTAAAATCATGAGCATCTGAACCATGTAAGCAAGCCTTTACCCCCCCATATTTCCTAATAACTTCTTCCTTGGAATCAACTCCACGGCCAAGAAAGTACTTTTGGTCATTGTCATTTCCTGAAAAAATAAAATCAACACTTCGATACAATTCTTGCCTAGTAGAGGCTATAGCATTATCTTTAAGTCCTGAGATACCATCAGAGGAGCTATTGCTTGCAACGATGAAAACTTTGTCCTTATACCGTTGGTCTGTCTCTATCAAGTTTCTCAAATCGGTCATATTGACTTTAAATTGTTTAACCCCCTCTTTATAGCTTTCTACATCACTCTGAAGTTCAGGTTTGTATTTTATTCCCAATTCAATTAAATCATTTTTATTGCACTTATATTTACTTCCACCATATTCATATTTCAATTCTTCCAAGAATCGTTTAATGTCCTGTACCACAAGTTCATTAGAAAAAATGCAGTGGACATTTATTGCTTTGTTCTTATCTGTAATAGGAACAATGCGAAATTCAACATTAGCTAGTATCAGATCAATATTTCTTAAACGACCTTCGCTTTTATAAGCCAGCATCCTTTCATAACCGTCAACCGAGCAATAGTCAGTAATACCTATAACAGAGATTGTGGCATCTGCTGACTCTAGTTTGTCTATGTACTTCTCCCAAATTTGCTCTTTATAATGTGCAGACTCTTCCTTGTTATCAAAACTATATTGCATATTAAGAACTGATTCAGGAGTATGGACATGTAAGTCCCATCTCCTCCATGTTGATCCGACTGATTGATTCATGCTATGCATCCCTTTCGTATCTCGAATCACAATTGACGTATTCTTAAGAATTCTAACAACTGCACTTTTTAAACACTTTTCAACAAAATATTTCCACATAACTAGACAAAATACCTTCTTTTCTCACAATGAATTAGAACTGAAAAACTATTGACTTTTCATAAAAAAGTTTAAACACACGCTAAATTGAATCTTTTTGGACTTTATAATTGTACGCACAAGAAAAACACCGAGGAGTCGCATACCTACTTCTTTATAACTTTTTCTAATTCATCTTCTTCATCAGACACTGAAGGGAATGCGTGGAAATCTTCCTATTGAAATATGTGGTGACGCATATGGAAGACCAACTACGCGACCATTACTAATAGGAAGTTAATCAGTTGTGTAAAACAGGAGTGATCTGGACAATGAAGGTTATCGAGGATCATAGATCTAATGCCTCGATCTGACAAATTGTTCTATAGCGAAGAGAAGGAATATGTTCTTTTCACTGTTATTATTTTACTAGACTTAGCAAGATGATTGAATATTCGAACAATAACCAGTCCAGCAAGATTTTACAAACGTTATATCTCCCCGAAAAAGCAAAAAACCACCTTACAAGGTGGTCCCGCTGATGCTATAAATAGAGGCTTGCCTTGGTTAATGCAATACCACATTTCATCGGGTGTGGTTAGAAGTAAAGGTACCTTTACTTCACGGCAGTCAAAAATTCGACTACTATGGTCTCCCCCTGAAAATAGACGACACATAGATTTCTACATAAAGCTAACCGTTTGATGTTGTCGGCCGAACATTGAGCGTCATATAGAGCCGGATCGAGTTGCTAGTCTTCCTCAGTTAGCCACCAGGCTGAAACTAGACAACATCACACTAAATTCAATCTTATCTCAGGGTGTACCTAAATTTCATATACGACTACAGAGTCGTCCTGTGATAGATATTACGCAAGTAATGTAAAGGAAATTAATCTTTGTACTCAATTAACTTCAACTCTCCCGGAAAATCTTTATGGAAAGTCACAATACAATGTGGCCTGAGTACTCCTACTTCACTAAGACAGCAATCTTCATACTTCTGTCCTGATTCACAAGGGCAATCACTGCTCTTATTAACATGTGCATACCTAGAGTGAGAGTGTCTTGCTTTAGTCCAATTTACATCCCAACCATGAAAAGGTGAAATAAGTCTACTAATCACATATTTAACCAGATGGTAGTCGTACTGATCTTTTGTTCTCCCGTTTTCCTGATCTGTAGTAAACACCACAGAATATTTTTGCAAAGGGTTGGTTACTAAAGAAATTCCTAACATTTCAGACTTCGTAATAATACGGTTGCATAGTTCACCATTATAGACTTCACCCACCCGATGTCCGCAAGAGTTTCTAATTGATATCGGCCTTTTACATATACTACATATCTTTATTTGTGTAACATACTCAGGACTAAAAAAAATTTTGTAAGGAAACAAGACCTGAAATTTTTCAGTATACATTTTAATATGGCTAAGTTTATACAGATTGAATTCCTTAGAAAAATGACGCTCTAACGATAAAACTATTAACTCTACTTGTTCTAGAGTCCTCCAACCTGCGTAATACTCCTGACGTTTCATCTCCCAGAAGGCAGAAATAAATGCTTCTTGTGCTTTTAAGGTAGCTTCGTAACACCATATTTCTTTAGCTAATAGTTGATCACCATTTGCTACAGCAACTCGCTTTATGTCCAATAATTCATTAAGTATCTGATTACTATCGCGAATATTATAATTACTTTCAGCATCAATCAGTTTTTTCTTGATTTGATGTAGATTCATCTTCTTGCACCTCCACATCTCCTCGAACTAGAGTCTGAACAGTTGGCATGATTTTCTCTTCGAACTCTACTGCTGGCCCTTGATATTGCAAACGAGTTGCTTTCATTTTCACTCTCAGGAAAGGCTCCCCCTATCTCCTGAGCAATTTTTAATGCAGACTGTTCCGTCTTAATGTTCTCATAATCGTATTCTTCCGGATTCAAATAATGATTTAAATAATCCATTACATACTTCAAAACAGCAGACATGTTTTCAGCATGACTTTTAAAATCAAACTCATCAAGCTTATCCTTTTTCTTCATTTTTGTTATGTATTGATCAACCGTAAGCATTATGATTCCCTCACCTTCAATTTAGTTGAAATTGTATTAAAAGACTCCCGAATCCAAAGATTCAAAGGAGTCTTGTTCTTGGATGAGGTACATGGATTCAATCGAAAAATATTGTTTACCATCTTCATATGTTGATTTCCATACAACATTATTCACTACAGATGGTTCTAAACTGAATCCCGATGATCTCCAGAATATATCCATATGCAGAAGACAAGATGCTCATACTCCCCACATATTGATTTCATTTTGAAAAAGTTAGGTTAAGTAAAGTTTAAACTTTTTCATCCTAGGACAAATAAACTTCCGAGTGTAGATTCCTTTGACCTGAACCAGTTCGTGTCTTCATATCAATTTCGATCTTATATTAAAATCAATTGTCTTTAGCTGTGACGGATGGCTCTACTACGAAACACTTTCATCCACGTCGAGCTGTTGTTCCATTTTCGCTTGGCTGATTGCTGAACGAGAATGTAAATACTTTATCTGATATTTCTGTACCTTGCTGGTAATACTGTTCACTCCGTTCTTAGCTTCAATGTCGAGGCTATATACGGTATTAAATTTGCTGGTAAGGTCCAGCTTGATGTTCGGCGGACATAATGTAATCCCTTGAACTTTGAGCAACTCAAGTGCAACGAAGAGTGGTTCAATCAATTCCGGCCCCGACATTTCCCCAAACATGTTATCCGTAATTAATAACCCAGGTGAATCATCCTCATTCTGCTCTTTTAGAAGTATACAGTCTTAGGCAGAAATTTCGCATACTGGTATTGGTAACTTTTATTGTAAATTTTTATAATAGTCCTCATATTCGAACATTATGAAGCTGTAAATTCATTATTTAGTTAGGGTTTATTCGTGAAACAAAAGAAAAATCACACAATCGATCCCAAACTGGGAACTCATCTGTGATCTTGCTTTCTTGAATATTTTCCTTTGGCTTGTCTGTTTATTTCATATAGAATCACATTTCAATTACGATGAAATGATACCACTCACTGGACTTACCATCTTTCAATCTGTTATTTTTTCAATATCCTTATGTTTTTTTGAATAATAAATCTCTGAGCACCACTTAATTTGAGGCTCTCTATTCTTCTCATAAATTTTTATTAGTTGGTTTAAAACAAAAATCTTTTGTACAATATTTTCACTGAAAAAGTTGAGCTGTCGATTATAAAAATTAATATCCTTTTGATAAGGGTGGCGATCCTTTTGGTTCCTCTCATATACATCAAGAAGCTGAATATGTAAATTATATATATCTTTATAATTAATCTTAATCTCCTCCCTTTTTATTTTCATCATCAGTATACCCGTATATCAAACGAAATAGACAATTTACATCAATATAATATTTCTCAGAAATTAATAAACAAAATGAAATAACAGATGGGTACTTTTTCATCCTAGCTTAACAAATACAATCTAAAAACAGGTTTGCTAATTATCTAAATATCCTCAAAAGCTAAAGACAAACTTTGTCTGAGTATCGACGGATGTATCTTCCAAAAAGCAGAAAGAGATTTGAATGAGGGTAACACTTTCCCAAAAATGGGTTATCATTTCACCTGCCATCCATAACGTAAAAACAGCCCCGAAATAAAGAGCTTTCATCGAGACTGTTTACTTTAGATATTAAATTGTCCTGTAGGTAAGAATGTATATAAATTTTATTATAGCCGAGCAAAGGTAATTTTCCCTTAGATAATGTTTGTCTCACTTCTTGTTATAAAAAATGGCTGTCCTTTTTCACCATAAAATAAGATAATTTAGATCAATCTTAACAGATAATTTTGATTTTACTTAGTCTTTATTCCCGTTTTCACTGGGTTTTCGGGGATATTGACTGTCTCATTTAGATGATATAAACAGTCTCATTTAGTATTATAAATTGTCTCAATTGATGTTATAACCCACATGCACCCGTGTTCTTCTCTTAGTTTCGTTGTCTCATCGCCTCAAATAATAGCACTGTAGAAGCCATCGCTGCGTTTAGTGATTCCGCTTGCCCCTGCATCGGAATGAATACCGACTCATCCACCATGCGCGCGGTAGCAGCAGAAATCCCTTGGCCTTCGTTTCCGATCACAAGCCAAGTGGAAGCGCGCAAATCTATGGTATAGCATGACAAGCTCGCATCCAGCGAGGTGCTGAGCAAGCGGGCACCTTTACTTTTGGCCTGCGGTAAAAGCTCCTCCAGGCTGCCTTCAATCACCGGCAGGTGAAACAACGATCCCATTGTGGAGCGGATCGTTTTGGGATTGTACAGGTCGGCGCAGCCATGCCCCAATATTACGCCTGCGGCTCCAGCAGCATCCGCGCTGCGGATGATGGTGCCTACATTGCCGGGGTCCTGCACCCCGTCCAGCACCATCACCAGTGCATCCGGCTGCTCCAGCAATGCCGGGAATGCACTGCGCTCCTCTTTATGCACGATGGCAAAGACCGACTGCGGCGTCTTCGTATCGGTGCATTTTGCAATGACTGCCGCTGACACGGGAACCCATTCCACCGGCTGGGCGGCTGGATCCAGGCCATTCAGCTCGGCGGGAATGCCCTTGTCCAAATCATAGGCGACGATTTCGACAGCCGCGTCCGAACGCAGCGCTTCCTGCACCAGATGAATACCTTCGACAATATATTTATGCTGCCGTGTACGATGCTTTTTCTCCAGCAGTTGCGCCCACTCTTTTACACGCGCATTATTCGGTGAAATGATTTCCATTCGTTTAACCTTCCGTTTCTTTGTCCGTTTCTAAAAATAAATGATGCATCACTTGTAATTGAACATCAAGCCTTCATTAGGCTGCAAATGCCAGCTCTAGCTTGGTCAAATCATCCTTGTGGCCCACAATGACCAGTACATCACCCGGCTCCAGACGATCTTCGGCATAAGGTGAAATGTTCATTTCCTGATTTCTGCGAATCGCCATCACATTGCAGCCAAAGCGTGCACGTATGTCTAGCTCCTTCAGGTTTTTGCCAATCATGGAATCGGCGGCTCTCATCTCCAAAATACTGTAGTCCTTGGACAGCTCGATATAATCCAAAATGTTGGGAGATGTCAAATGATGGGCTACCCGTAACCCCATATCCCGTTCAGGATAAACGACTTTATCCGCACCTATTTTTTGCAGCACTTTCCCATGCAGTTCATTTTGTGCCTTGACCACAAGAGCGGGTACGCCCATGTCCTTGAGAATCAATGTCGTCAGAATACTGGCCTGTATATCTTCACCAATCGCAACTACGATTACGTCAAAATTACGGATACCCAGCGCTCGCAGCGCTTCCTCATCCGTCGAGTCGGCAGACACCGCATGCGTCACAATATTCGACATTTCCTGTGTACGCTGCTCGTCCGAGTCAATAGCCAGCACATCAAAACCCATCTCACTCAGCGCACTGGCAACACTGGAACCAAAACGGCCCATACCAATGACCGCATACTGTTTTTTTGCCATTCCTTCTTTACCTCCCGATCACCATACTGTCCGTCATAGTATAGCATATCATGCTACAAACATAAATTTTGACATACTTATGCCAAATGCTTCTCCATGTATACTGGACAACAGCCCAAGCCATAATACATTCGACCACTACTACAACATACGGGAGGTACACATGCCCATTACAATGGATTTACGACAAGCAATTGTTCACAAAGTACACGGCAAATCAGAAGCTGATCTTACGGACATGATTATTGGGTCAGTGGACGGACCGGAGGCCGCTTTGCCTGGGTTGGGTGTCATTCTTGAAATTGCTTGGAAGCATATGAGTCCAAACCAGCAGCACGATTTCGTCCATTTGGCACATGAACAAATCGATAAAATCAAACCCGTACCCTTAACCTAGCTCTAGCTATTTAACATTTGGTTCCGATTTAATTGTGCTCATTATTTTACCCGTATTCGAAAATGAGAATAGTCCACTCGCATTAACATCGAGTGGACTATTCGTTGTATACACTAAATGACTGAGATCAAACTGTTCTGCTTATTCAATCTTATGGAGCCATTTCTAAGAACTTAGCTGTCGGATTTTTCTCCATAGCCGTACGCATCGCATACTCGTTTTCGAACAAGGCGACATAATTGCCCTTCTTATCCTTTACCAGTGTAGAGTTAATACGGAACTTGCTCGGATCAATCTGATCATCCACAATCCAACGTGCAAATTGGAATGGCATACGCTGAAGCTGTACATCAACTCCATATTCACCCTTCATGCGGTACTCAAATACTTCAAATTGCAGTTGGCCGACAACACCCAATAACGTATCGTCAAAGCTTACCGTACGGAACACCTGAATCATACCTTCCTCGGTCAACTGATCAATACCCTTCAGATACTGTTTGTGCTTTAAGGCATTTTTCACCGTTACCTTGGCAAAAATCTCAGGCGAGAAGGTCGGCAATTCATCAAACACAACCTCGCTACCTTGGCTGAGTGAATCACCAATACGGAAAATACCCGGGTCAAATAATCCTATAATATCGCCAGGAAAAGCCTCCTCGACAATATCACGGTCCTGTGCCAGGAACTGCTGTGGCTGGGACAGCTTAATTTCCTTGCCCATCCGTACATGCTTAACACTCATCCCGCGTTGAAACTTACCGGAGACAATACGCAAAAATGCAATACGGTCACGGTGAGCCGGGTTCATGTTTGCTTGAATTTTAAATACATAGCCGGTAAACTTTTCGTTTGTTGGCTCAATTTCCCCAGCTGTACTACGGCGCGGCTCCGGTTTAGGAGCAAGCTGAAGGAAGTTTTCCAAAAATGTTTGTACACCAAAATTATTAATCGCACTGCCGAAGAATACAGGTGTTAATTCTCCGCGCTGTACTTTCTCCATGTCAAAAGGGTCACCCGCGACGTCAAGCAACTCCAAGTCTTGGCATAATTGGTCATGCAAATATTCGCCCGCCATCTCACGAATGATCGGATCATTGTAATCTTCCACTTTCTGTACTTTGATCGTGGAATGATCATCTCCCTGAAACAGCTCGACCTGATTTTTGACACGGTCATAGACACCGCACAGCTCGCGTCCTGTACCAATCGGCCAATTCATAGGCACCGAACGGATGCCAAGCACCTGCTCCAGCTCTTCCATCAAATCAAAAGGACTGCGTCCCTCACGATCCAGTTTGTTAATGAAGGTGAAAATCGGAATTCCACGCTTCGCACAAACTTGAAACAGCTTAATCGTTTGCGCTTCCACACCTTTCGCTACGTCAATCAGCATGACTGCACTATCTGCTGCTGTTAATGTACGATACGTGTCTTCACTGAAATCCTGGTGACCTGGGGTGTCCAGAATGTTGATGCGGTGACCATTATAATCAAATTGCATTACTGAGGATGTTACAGAGATCCCCCGCTGTTTTTCAATCTCCATCCAGTCACTCGTAGCGTGTTTGCTTGCTTTACGCGCTTTAACTGAACCCGCAAGACGAATCGCGCCCCCGAACAGCAGCAGCTTTTCCGTCAGTGTCGTTTTACCCGCATCCGGGTGAGAAATAATCGCAAACGTACGCCGTTTGTCGACTTCCTGTTGAAGTATATCTGTTGTTTTACTCATTTCACATATCCCTTCATGATCAAATCCATTGCATTACTGCTCAAGCTATCCATAAAAAGGCCATGATGCACGCCTGTTTTCATAAGTTCATCGGCTCTATCGGCTATATTGCCGTTAGCTCCAGTATTCGGCGTACTCCGTTACCATATTCATTATAAATACGATCTATTTACATGTTTTAGCCTGCCTTTAACTTATAATCAGTTGCAAACTGAAAACCTGAGACTAAGCTATTATAGCACACTCCGAACGCAAAGCATCCCCTTACGTCCTGAACAGGACATAGGGGGATGCAGGACAAATCGGGATTACTGAACGCCGCCTACTCGCCAGATGACATTATCTTCATCCTGACCGCTAACCGGCCACCACTTGAAGCCATCCTGCTCCAATAGCTTGTGAGCACCTTCCGGTCCCCATGAACCTGCAGCATAGGTTTCCAGCGTATCCGGGGTCTGCTGCCATGCTTTGGCGATTCGATCGACGAATCCCCATGCCGTGGCAACCTCATCCCAACGCGTGAAGTACGTCGAATCACCCTCAATTGCATCCATCAGCAACCGTTCATAAGCCTCCGGTGAGTTGATACCCACCATACAGCTTTGGCAAAAATCCATAGCCAGTGGCTCAATATCTGATTCCGAACCGGGTTTCTTGGCATTGATTTTAATGTAAATGCCCTCCATTGGATTGACCCTAATCACGAGCAAGTTCGGTTCCAGCTTATGCTTTTGACCGAGGTACACGTTCGTTGGCATGCTCTTAAATTCCACAACAATCTCCGTTGTTTTTACAGGGAGACGTTTGCCTGTACGAATATAGAACGGTACGCCAGCCCAACGGAAATTATCAACAAACACGCGTGAAGCAAAATAAGTCTCTGTGTTCGACTGTGGATCAACCTTGTCTTCTTGGCGATACCCCGGCAACTGCTGACCGCGATAACTGCCATCGGTGTATTGACCACGCACCACATTGGTTTTCACATCCTCAGACGTTTCAAAAGGGCGCAGCGAACGCAGCACTTTTACCTTTTCATCACGGATATCCTCAGGCAACAAACGACTAGGTGGCTCCATCGCAATCATCGTTAGCATTTGCAGCATATGGTTCTGTCCCATATCCCGCAAGGCGCCGGAATGATCGTAGTAACCTCCGCGTTCCTCCACCCCTACCGTTTCACTAAGCGTAATTTGCACATTGGCAATATGCTTATTATTCCACAGTGGTTCAAAGAAGGCATTCGCGAAGCGGATCACCTCAATATTTTGTACCATTTCCTTGCCAAGATAGTGATCAATCCGATAAATTTCTTCTTCGGCAAATACTTCTCGTATTTCAACGTTCAATTCTTGTGCAGATTCGAGGTTATAACCGAATGGCTTCTCAATCACCAAGCGATTCCAGCCCTTGCCATCCATCATGCCGCCATCTTTCAAACTCTTCGACACGCTTCCAAATAACTCAGGAGCCAAGGCCAAATAAAACAACCGATTTCCCGGTATGTTAAACTTGCTTTCTATAGACTCCGTCTGCTGTCTCAGCTCATGGAACCCTTCGACATTGTTGATATCCAGCGATTTATATTCAAAATGCTCGGCAAATGCCTGCCATTCTTGATCATTTTCTGCTTTGTAGCGACTAAACTCCTGTATGGAGGCATACAGGTCATTACGGAATTCTTCCTCTGTGCGAGGACGCCTTGCTACACCAATAACGGCAAAATCGTCAGCAAGCTTGCCTTCGCGGTACAAGCTGTAAATAGCAGGAAAAAGCTTGCGACGAGCCAAATCGCCCGTAGCGCCAAAAATAAACAGAACTGCGCCTTGCGTCACAACAGATTCTTTAACAGGTATGTCAGCCATGAAGTACCTCATTCTTCCCATGTCAAGATTCCGCAATCCACAATCCCCGAAATCTGCATGTAGTATTGTGTATATTTATACAAGATCATACTTGATTTTCGAAAAACATGGAACTAAAGATTTGTTGATATTTTATCATATCCTACATGGATAAGCTATCCGATGAATCATAAATTTACCTTATAAGTCAGTATTCAATCGTGATAAGCGGGAAACCGAGTGTTATACGTGTATCCTGCTGCTCCCTATCTTCATGTACAGCCATCTGCATCTGGACCTGATGCTCACCGCTTTGAACCATTAACGGCAGCTCTGGAGCTTCATAGGATATAGCCACAGTAGTCGCATCCGTATATCTTTCTTTGGCCTGCATGGAGATGTTCCCTGCTAAGCTCGCCTCTGTCAGTTTCAACAGTTGATCTTTGGATTCCTTTGTATGCAGCAAACGCTGAAGGGCCGTGTTCCACTGTGCTTGAATTCCCATAGACTTTAATTGCTCAGCACAAAGCTTATGAAGCTGAATCAACCGCTCACGTCCTGCATCATTGCTCTCCAGTTGAACAACTACATACCATTGTCCAGTTTGACGTTCCATCACATTTAAGCGGATTCTTAGATCCTCACTATCACGAACAGAACGATAAACCGTGTGTCCATTTTCTACGAGTTTGTTTACTGTGGGTATATTCAGCTGATCAGCTATCTGTGCCGCCACATCTGCTGGCTCTTCATGGTTAGAAATCCAATCTCCTTGCCACTTCACAACCAGCTTATCCAACGTACCCGGGGTCTGATCCGAGATGATTAACAATGAGCGTAAAGCCGTTTCTGCCTCGCGGGAGTCATTTCGGTTTGTCTGAAGGGTTCCGTAACGCCAGCCAGCTAGTACCAGCACCGTTCCTAATACCAAAATTGCAATAATCCCCTTTTTAATCAGCTCTGCTTTTAACATTATCGTTCCCCCCGCTCCACAACCATCCGATTCCCACACCTACGCTCTAGATACTTTCTTTTCGGCTGGATTGAAATCTATGAATCTATCAATAGCATTCCCATTGTCAGAGGTTTTATACACACAGCACTACGGCAAAGCCCTTCTAAAATATTCAACTGACTACTGGGTGTTCGACCATACATCGTAGGCACCGTAAGAATAGACTATGATCACAATGCATCTTACACCAAAAGAGGTGAAATCATGTTTCCGATTTATCCTGTAAATGAAGCCAATGTGGCACCTCATGGTGGACGTCTGGTCTGTGCCGTTATGCGTGATGGTACACGACACATCGGCATCTTAAGTGGGTGTAGCAAAGGCAAGCTGATGTTGAACGGATATCCACCTTCTTTTCCTGGCAGTCTCTATGCCGGGAGCTACAGTAACAAAGGAAAACAAACCCCAAAAAAGATTTCCTCTACAAAGAAAAAAAAGAATCCTAAAAACAAAGCTCGTACCTCGGCCAAACTAAATGCCTTAATTAAGCCGCCCAACGCACCACTGAGCCCCTCCGTTCCTTATGACGCAGGCGGATTTGCTGGAAATGGCTATAGTAATTATGGAAATGGCAGAACAGGCTATCGTAGTGGGTACGGCGGATATGGATATGGGGCAGGGCTTGCATTAGATCTGGCTTTAATCGCCTTTTTATTCCTTCTGATCTAAACACCTTGTTATGGAACACAAAAAAACCGGAGGACTATTGTCGTCTCCGGTTCTTTGTATTCGTTTATTCTACTTCTACTCTGCTAATCCGTTCTTATAGGCATAGATCGCCGCCTGTGTACGGTCTTCCACTCCTAATTTAGCGAGAAGGTTCGTGACATGGAATTTTACCGTCTTAATCCCGATAATCAGCTCATCTGCGATATCCTGGTTAGACTTCCCTTGTGCCAACAGGCGAAGCACCTCCATCTCACGATCAGTCAGCTCCGTATGCGCGGGTGCCTCAGCCTGTGGCTGGCGGAATCGATTCATCATCTTGGAGGCCACCTGTGACTCTAGTACGGACTGTCCGCGTGCAGCTGCACGGATCGCATCCGCTATCTCGGAAGCACGAGACGTTTTGAGCAAGTAGCTGAATGCCCCTGCCTCAATGACCGGATACATTTTCTCATCGTCCAAATAACTCGTCAGCACAATCACCTTGGTCTCTGGAAGCAGGCGAGTTACTTGGCGTGTCGTTTCTATGCCATCCATGCCATCCATGACCAGATCCATCAAAATCACATTTGGCTTGTATTCGGAAGCCAACCGTATGCCTTCTTCTCCGCTTCCGGCCTCGCCGACCACTTCAATACCTTCTTCCGTCCCCAGCACCGCCGCAAGACCAATCCGTACCATTTCATGGTCGTCTACCAGCAGTACGCTAATCGGTAATTCCGTTTCCATGATCATCGTTCCTTCCACTTTCATCATTAATAACTGGCACGGACACCTCGATCCGTGTTCCTTTTCCCGGAGCCGTTATATACTGAATAGCTCCCCCAATCTCACTGACCCGCTCCTGCATTGTGGATAATCCATATGAAGTCTGCTTTTTCTCATCCAGTTCAAAACCAATACCGTTATCCCGAATCGTCAGCCTGATGGAATCCGGGCGTTGCACGATACGAATTTCCATGCGGGTTGCTTTGGCATGGCGCAATGTATTAGACATCGCTTCCTGAACAATGCGAAACAAGTGGTTCTCAATGCCTTTAACCAACTGTACTCCGCTTTCCATCTCAAAATCAATCTCCATCGGTACCTTTGCCTGCAACTCTTGTACCAAATCACGCAAACCCTGCTCAAGCCGTTTCCCTTCCAGATAGACAGGCCGCAGATGAAGTAGTAACGCCCGCATTTCGGATTGTGCCACGGAAGACATTTCTTCAATTAGCGCAACTTGCCGCTGCGCTTTATCAAAATCCTTATCCAGCGTCCTCCCCACAGCCGTCGCCGTCATTGAAATAGCAAATAATTGCTGTGATACGGCGTCATGCAACTCTCTGGCCAGCCGCTGTCGCTCCTCCACAATCGCAGTCATCCGTGCCTGTTCTGCCAGCTGAGCATTATCCGTGGATAAGCGTTGTAAAGACGTAACTTGTTCCTGCCATTTACGCCCAATCCGTTCCAGCTGCTCTCCCAGCCTGCCAAGCTCATCATGCCCTAGGGGCGGCAACTCACGTGCAGGGGTTCCCTTTTCCCACATCAGCAACGTCTCTCTCAACATTTCCAGTCTGCTTTTAAAGCGGTAGCTTTCATAAAATCCGTACATTGCCCCTGTACCAATCAACACCAGTATAACGGCTCCTGCAACTTTCAATATCATTCCCCAGGTTGGGAACGACTTCACATATCCATATGTATACAGCATATAAAAGACAACTACGCCCACAACAACACACAGGAGGATACCTTCACCCATACTGCGGGTTACCATGTTGGACGTTTTTTTATGATTCATCCCGGCTCCTCCTGATTCAATAAAATCGGACGCGGACATCGCCCGCCAAGTACGAAACGACAAACTTCACTTTATACTCACTCTGCTCAAAATGGGGAGACTTCCAAACCAGTCGATTGAGCATCCCCGCCTCATGATCCCGGTCAAACTGAATCTGTCCGAACAATATGAACATCTCCACCTCTACACCGTAATTATCCGGTAGGGTGATGTCAATGTCACCGAAGATCCCCTGCAAAAATATGACGGGCTCACGTTCCTCTGGGAGAGCCAACGTCAGGTCGGCATCCACGTCCCCAACCACATGCCATATGCTTGTGCTGCGCAGGCTCCAAGGCACTTCATCCCATTTATGATTGGATATAAAATTGTGCTTGAATATGGAGCTTTGACCTTTATGCAGCTTCCTTGAACGTGAATAGAATACAGCTAATGATGCTAGTGTAACTACAACAAACAGGAACAAATGATCCAGCACTAACAATCCAGCACCAATCGCGAGCATCGTGTAGCCCTTTTTGATTTTGGAATTGCGGATCTTATATATTCCGGCCAACATTAGGATCAGTGCAACCACGGAGAGGAACCCAATCCACTGACCGAATAAAATGATAATCCCGATGCCAATCCCTGCCAGTGCCAAGGCTGATTTTCTTCTCTCCATGCTGCACCCCCTTTTTGTTTATACAGGACGGAAAAGCCATAGTGGCGCAACATTCCGCCATATGGCTTTCCTGAACCATACAGATTAGGCACGATCATCGACCAATGTCCATTCCATACAGCATATCATAATGTCTTGTTTCCGAGTAGTCAGTCCTTCTTCATATCGACTGGTTTAGCACCTGTCTGAATTTTGGACTTAAGCTGTTGAAGCTGCTCATCCACTTTAAACTGTTTTTCAGCCTCAGCCGGATTAACATATGCTTCTCCTGGAGCTTGACGGTAAGGAGCACGCAGTACGTCAGCTTCAGCTTCCATTTGCATGATTTTTTCTTCCATACGGTGGAAGCCCAATGAAGCAGACCCACTTTCAATCGTGTGCAAACTATTGATTTGAGACATTTGCTTTTTGGCTTTCGCCATTTGAGCACGGGATACCAACTCATTGCGCTTGTTGCGCATTTTATAGAATTCATCTTTCATGTCGTGAAGCTGCTGTACCAATTCTTTTGCTTGAAGCTCAGCTTGTGTATGCAAGTCGCGGTATTCGTTCTGCTTCTGCACAAAATAAATCTTCTCTCCCAACAACTTGCGCGCTACTTCTTCCTGACCATTTCGCAATGCGGATTCAGCTTGTTTCTCACGCTCATTGGATACACGTACCGCTTCCTCCAAACGCTGTTTCATACGTCGTTCATTCGCCATTTGCTTGGCAACCGTTACCTCAGCCTCGTGAATTTCCGCCTCCATATCGCGCAGATATTGATTCAACATAATAATCGGATCTTCCACTTTATCCAACACTTCATTCACCGATGCTCTTGTCATATCCTTCATTCTTTTAAAGATCCCCATTATTTACGATCTCCCTTCTCAAATTGCTCTACTTTTTTGCGTAACTCTGCCAATTCTTTTTTCATTGCCTTTTTCTCGATATCTTCCATCATGGAATCCAGGTCACTGTTCTGACCTGTGTTAAATTTAGATGAGTTGCGGGCATCTTGACCAAAAAACGGGTTCGAATTGCCATATGCACCGCCCTGGTTGTAACCAGTTCCCTGCCCATACTGCGATCTTGTATTGTTACTGCCATAATAGCGTGGATCCTGTTGATTGTAGGGACCGCTGTCAGGGCCAAATCCTCCATCGAAAGGAGATCTCGGCTCCTTGGAGATAACCAGGGCCGCAATTACATAAATCATAAATGTGGTTCCTGCTGTAATAAAGAAACTGATCACAACCAGAATACGAATCCATGTTGAGTCCATTCCTGTTGCGTCAGAAAGACCGCCACATACACCTGTTATTACTCTATCCCGGCTTGATCTGTAAATTCGGGTCATTATCAAATTACTCCTTCCCGCTGTTGTTCAGCTTGCTTTTCAGTCTCGCCCACTCTTGTTCGAGCAGCGATCCACCGCCTTGGGCATCCTGTGCATGGTCGCCCTCACCCCGACGTAAATCACGCAGACTCATCGTCTCTGCTTCCATATCGGCTACCCGGTCTTCCAAGCGGTTGAACATTCGGGGAACATTCCGTCCACCGTATGTACCAGCCCGTTCGTTCATTTGCTGTTGGAGTCTCAACGTCTGTACACGTGCCGCATAATACTGACGCTTGCTGTGTACCGTTTGATATTCTGTCTTTAATGTATCTAGCTGTTGTTCCAACTCACGTAGTGATTCACGGCTCTGCTCCCACAGTTCTCTATACTGCTCTTCTTTTTCTGCATATAGCATTTTCTCCTGAAGGGCCAGCTTCGCGATATGTTCTTCATCAGCCTTCAAAGCCAGTAGCGCCTGTTCCTCCCGTTTGGTCTGCATGGACAATGCATGATCCAACTGCTGCTTCATCTGTCTTGTATGCATCGCATACTGTTGATGGAGTTTTTCCGCTTCGGCAATTTCCTGGCGGGTATTATACAAGAACTGGTCAATCAGTTGCACTGGGTCTTGACTTTGTTCCAAATGCTCATTGAAGGTCGCTACCGTGATATCGCGCATTCTTCGAAAAACACTCATTTGCATCTGCTCCTTTCACAATTCGTATCCCATAATTCAACACTTCGTTACTGCAATCTTTCTTCATTCGCCAAACTGCTAAAATCAGTAACGTCTTCTGCGGTCACTCAGCAGGGAAACACCAAATATGATTAACCCGATTGCCAGTAGCGGTCCCAGAAGCCAGGACAGTTTGCCAAGCAAAATCAGTACCCCAAGTACAAGTACGATCCAGCCGAAGAGCGCATTTCCTTTTTTCACACCGTAGTAGCCTAGCATGACCATAGCTATCGGAATTAAGTAACCTATCAGATGTCCTAAAAAGTGACCGAAAAACGGAGTAAACTTACCGAGCAGCATAATCGAACCCAACACGATCAGTACAATGGCTAACCCATTCCCTTTGTTAACTCTCATCATCTCTCACCGCCTTTCACTGTGTCTTGCTTATGTCCTTATTGTACGCTGAACAAGCGTTTGACAAAACGGACCCCAGACGGTTTTTGAACCTAGACCTAAGTCGGGGATGAGTATAGACCTGCGGCTATCCTCCTCTATGCTGTTCTGCTGCACGGGCTATCGAGTGTTGCTCACCCGCTTGCTTGGAACGTAGTGAAAGGACGAGACAAGCCAGCAACGCTATAGCTGCAACCATATAAGGCAGATTAATATGAACATCGAACAGCAATCCCGCAACAAGCGGTCCAATCACATTACCCAAGCTGGTATAGGACGAGTTCATGCCTGCCACAAAGCCTTGCTCATCTCCAGCCTGCCGCGATAGAGAAGTGCTTACTGCCGGACGAAGAATATCCATAGCCAGAAAAATGATGAAGGTCGTCAGCATAATCATCACGTACTGTTCAGCAAATAGGGTTAGAAAAATGAACAGGCCTCCAATAGCCAAACAGAGGTGAATTATTTTTTTCTCTCCAAAACGATTAATGATCCATCCAAATATAGTCGCTTGGACAACTGCTCCCAAAATGGAGCCTGTCGTTATGATGATGGCAATATCCATCGGTGTAAAACCATATTTACGGTCAACAAACAGTCCAAATACTGTTTCAAAGTTCGCTAACCCAAAAGCAACGACAAATACAATGAGTAAACCCATGAAATATGGAGATTGATATGACTTGGCAAATTGCTGCAAAAGATTTTCTTTTTGACGTGGAAGCTCTCTATTATATTGTTGCTTTTCCTTGCTTAAAGACTCAGGCAGTACTAACAGAGACAAGATAGCTGCTATTCCCGCAGCTCCTGCTGCCGCAAAAAAGGGAATGCGTATTCCATATGTGGCAAGCAATCCGCCAATCCCTGGCCCGATTATGAAGCCTGTGTTGATCGCTGCATTGATCATTCCCATTCCCTTGCCTCTTTCCTCAAACGAGGTCACGTCAGCAACATAGGCCATAATAGAAGGAGTAAGTAACGCAGCCCCTGCTCCACCCATGATTCGTGCTATGAACAGGGTAGGAATGGAATTCGCCAGTCCAAAAACAAGCTCTGATAACATGAAGATGAACATCCCAGAAACAATTAACTTTTTACGTCCATAACGATCAGACAACTTTCCTGACAATGGTGATAACAAAAGCTGTGTCAACGCAAAAGCTGCAACCATCAGTCCCATCGAGGAACCAGTCATCCCTAGCTCACTTATAAACTTAGGTAACACAGGGACAACCAATCCAATCCCCATGAATGCCAAAAAAATGTTAAGCATCAATAACAGCATTGCTCCTCGATTTCTTGTGAGTATAGACATATTTCCACCCTTCCTTTTCCGTATCTCTTTATTCAACATTAGGTAAACTTCATTATTCTTTTTCAAAAACAATTGAAACTAAAATTGTTTTCTTAGTTTTCATATAAAAAAATGGCCTCTTCAAATATGCAGCATATTGATGAGGCTATTTTTTATTTTTCGACCAATCCGAACAACAAAATATCTACAATAGAATAAGTTGCTTCCTCTACCGTCACACTGTTATCCAGAAAGAAACGCTGATCAAGCGTTAAATTTACAGATTCAATAATAAGCTTCATGATCAGAGCCTCATTTTTGTTCACAATAATTCCTTCTCGGATGCCTTCCTGAATTAATGTTCTAATCGGAGACCAGTCATTTAAATCGGCATGTACCCTTTTCCATTGCTCAGGATAATACTTTTTCATCTGGTCCAATATTCTTAAATCGTAAAACTTATAATACAGAGGCATGACCCTAATCGACTGCTTAATCTTGTCTAACAAAGATAACTCATTATTTTCGATAATTTGCTCAGTTTTTCGAATCATATCATCATTTGTACGCTCAATAAGTGTTTCTAAAATAAGCGTCTTAGACGAAAAATTTTCATACAATGTACGCTTACTAATAGCGAGTCTTTTCGCAAGATCATCCATAGTAAATTTCAATCCATTTTCATGAACTTCATCTACAAAAGCCTCCAAAATTCTTTCCTGCATATTCGTCCTCATTTCTCTTGTACTTAATAAACTGAAAATGTTTTTTCAGTACCACCATCTTACTATAAGACCAAAGACCTGGTCAAATCCATGTTAACCTTGTTGCCAAAATCATGAATACATAATAAAAAGGATGATAAAATGCTTTTAAGCATTTTATCATCCTCAGGCTGTCGAGAAAGTCTCGACAGCTTTTTTTATGTTCATTTTATTTAAGACGACACCGCGTTAATGTTGTATA
>NZ_JBMOUI010000017.1:0-95996 GCF_049319765.1 Paenibacillus sp. S29
AAAAATATCTCTTGTTTGATTTTGCAAGCAAAATCGTTTTACTCACTCGTTGTTCAGTTTTCAAAGATCAAACATTCTTTTCTCATTGATTCAGTTTTTCGCTTCATCAACTCTTATATCATATCATGTCCGAACCAACTTTGCAAGCATTTTTTAGAATCTTTTTTTGAAACACTCGCTCGCAATATTGTATTTCTTGGCCGGAATTAGAGTATACCATTCTGCATATTTAAATGCAACCCTTTTTAATGAATAGTTTTTACTATCTATATTGTTGTAATTTTACCCTGTGTACACTGTACTTTTGCCAAATGGACTTAGTTATCCGCATCCAAGAACGACGTGATATCCATTCAATGATCAAGAATACGCGGGTTGCTCATTACAACTCAAGTGCATATTCTGTTTTTTTCTTTAATATTGATGATTTGACAAAGAAAGGATGGGTAAAAAGATAAGGAGCTAGCCACAAACCATACGGTAGCAGCTATTGTTTCACGCAACTTTAGGTAATGATTAATTATAGCTGTATAGAGGAGTAGATTTTCTAATGAAGCAACGAAGGCGAACATGGACGAGAATTGTGTTTCTTATCATCTCTTGCTTATTGCTTTTCGTGATCTCCGGATTTGTGTATGAGTGGATTGCATCCAAGAAGGATAAATCACAATACCCACCTCCGGGGGAATTGGTCGATGCCGGGGGCTATCGACTTCATATTCGTAAACTCGGTAACGGTTCTCCAACAATATTGCTTGAATCAGGGAGCGGGGAAAGTAGCCTCTCCTGGAGAGATATTCCCGAAAAGCTGTCATCATTCGCCACCGTTGTATCCTATGATCGGGCAGGCTATGCATGGAGCGAGGAGGCAAATACACCACGCACCGGGGAAAACATCGTTCGGGAGCTTCATACTGCTCTAAAGAATGCGGACATCCGACCTCCTTATATCCTTGTAGGTCATTCCCTCGGGGGGATGTACTCAAGACTGTACGCGCAGACGTACAGAGACGAAGTGGCAGGATTGGTTCTGGTGGATGCCAGGCCTGAGAATGACGCCCGACGGACAAATAAGATCTATGCCAAGGAACGGCCTAAGGCCAATCCCTCCCCGTTAATATCCATTCTCCTAGAAAAATCAGGGGCTTTTCGCCTGTTCCCCAATTTTATGCTGACGGGTCGGGTCGAATATCAAGATAGAAAATCTTTTGTGAATATTGTCGCTTCTTCTAAATACTTTCGGTCTGTTGCAGAGGAGGGTGACCTAGCGAGCACTACCGAAGATGCCATACGGGGACAGCATCTGGGTAATCTCCCTGTACGTGTAATTGCTCGGGGCATTCAACAAGATTTGACTCAGTTCGGTATTAGTAAACGCGGAAATGATCAGATTGAACAAAGCTGGCAAATCGGACAGCGCGAGATGCTTAACATCTCTACAAACAGCAAATTAATTGTTGCCAAGAAAAGCGAGCATATGATCATCCATGATCAACCAGAACTTGTCATCCAAGTCATCCGTGAACTCATAACCAACACCAGTCACTTTCAGTCAACCACGTCTAAAGCATACACAGATGATTAGGGACTTTATATGTTAAGGACAGCTTAAAAAAACAAAAGACGCCCGAGTTCCTTCTATATAAAGGAATCCGGGCGTCTTTGCTGCCTAACACTTATTATGCTTGATTGAGCTTAGGACAAAATGGGCTTGTTATTAGATGAAGCCTCTGTGACCTTGCCAAGTATCTGTCTCAGTACTTTAGCATTTTCCCCAATAAAACCGGAATCAAGCAGCACATCATGCGTTCCGATGACTTCGTATTCTTTGTATTGACCAAGTGTCGCCTGTTGCCATAACAATTTATCTAATGATGTATCTGGACCAATACTATCATCCTCTGCAATCAGAGCATGGATATTCGCATGAACTTCACCTGCGTTAATAAGCTCATCGCGGTAGGTGGAGTACACCAACATTTTGTCCATGACTCGCTCCCTGTCCACTGGATCGGCGAGGAATGCTTTGTACTGGTCCCTAATGCTGTCCAGTACCGTCTCGACAATCTCTTCGAGCTCCTCTGGTGTCGATTCATCTTTGGACATCTTTCTCATAGCATCTACCATAATAATGTCGCTAACATGGTGACCTCGGCTTTCCATGGCTTTAGCTACCTCGAAGGCGAGATTTCCTCCAAGTGAGTACCCTAGGAATACATATGGGCCCTCTGCTTGAATATCCACAATGGCATCAATGTATCGATCCAGCATATCTTGACCCTGGTACCGATCGCCGATAAATTCCATTCCGTACACCTCGCAAAACCCTTCCAGCTCCTTGGCCATCTCATAGTACCCCAGAGAGTGGCCTACCCGTGGAGGGAAGCAAAACACTTTAATCGTTCCTTTTCCTGGGAAGCGTATAATTTCCATTTCTTGTTCGTCGGCAGCAGTTGTTGCCTGCAGCTTGAAAATTTCATGCGCCATTTCTTCCACAGTCGGCAGATTAAACACGGCCTGGAGTGGGAGATGGACGCCCATATTAGACGAAATCCTTTGGATCAAGCCCAATACTTTCAGGGAATGGCCCCCAAGGTCGAAGAAATGATCTCTGATCCCGATTTCCTGTACGCCGAGCACCTCGGACCAAATCTGAGCGAGCTCTACTTCTGTCTGCGTACGCGGCGCGATATACTCCGCTGTGCTCCGCAGAAGGGTTTCCGGTGCCGGTAGCGCTTTGCGATCCAATTTGCCATTCGGATTCAGCGGCATTTGTGCGAGCTGTACGAAGGCAGACGGAATCATGTAGCTTGGCAGCTCGCTGGCCAGTGCCTCGCGTAGTACGCCCGCTGCGAGCCCTTCCTCGGCCACAAAGTATGCGCAAAGCTGAGTACTTCCGCTGGAGTCAGCCAGTGCTAGAACAACCGCTTCTTGTACCGACGGCACCTTCAGAATTTGTGCTTCCACTTCTCCCAACTCAATGCGGTAACCGCGGATTTTTACCTGGTGATCGATCCGTCCCAAATACTCAATATTCCCGTCTGGCAACCACCGGGCCAAATCGCCTGTTCGGTAAATCCGTTCTCCCGGTTTGTACGGATGAGGAATGAACTTCTCTGCTGTCAGTTCAGGCTGATTGAAGTACCCCCTTGCTACCCCTTCGCCTGCAATACACAGTTCTCCTGGTACACCTACTGGTGATACCTGAGAGGCGCCGTCTATCATCCATACTTGGACGTTAGCGTACGGTTTGCCGATCGGCACATGCGTTAGAGCCGCAGTCTCAAGGCTCGTTGTATACCGAGTCGCATATACGGCTGCTTCCGTAGGACCGTAGATGTTTTCCAGTACTGCGTAAGGAGATACTTTATAATACTCTTCCACAAGTTTGGCAGGCAGCGTCTCGCCGCAGGCAAACAGGTATTTCAGAGTAAGGAATCCTTGGGTGCCGCTTTCTTTCAAGTATTGAACGAGCACACTGAGCATCGACGGCACCAAATTGAGATGCGTGATACGGTTCGTATCCACGGCCTCTAGCAGTGCCATCGGGTCTTTGTCCACGCCTTGTGGCAGGATCACGAGAGTCCCTTGTCCAAAGAACCAGCAGAACAGCTCCGGCACGGAGAAGTCAAAGGTGAATGTCGTTTTGAGCAGGAAACGGTCGCCTGCCAACATCGGATATTCAGCTTCCAACTGACTCAGCGTATGGACGGCAGCGCGATGTTCAATCATTACCCCTTTCGGCTTGCCGGTTGAACCTGACGTGTAAATGATATACGCCAGATGCTCCGGCCCCGCCATTGGCTCCAGATTCGAGCTATCCGCATGATACGCCTGCGGATCATCAAGTGCCAGGATCGTGCCAGTGAACGGAAAACGATCTTGGAGATGGTTCTTCGTCAGCAGAAGCTTCGCTCCCGAATCCTCCAGCATGTGGCGAATACGATCTTCTGGGAACTCCGGATCAATCGGTACATAGGCCCCGCCAGCTTTTAGAATGGCATGAATACCAATGATCATCTCAAGCGAGCGCTCGACCATGATGCCGACTGGTTGGTCCGGTCTAACCCCTTGGGCACGCAGCGTACGTGCGAGACGGTTCGCCTGCTGATCGAGTTCTCCATAGGTAAGCTCCGTTTCACCGTAAATAAGTGCTGTACGATCCGGTGTGAGCGCTGCTTTTTCCTCAAATATACCGTGAAGGGTCTGCTCACGCGGATAAGGAACTGCTGTATCGCCCCACACCTCTATAATCTGCGATTTCTCTTCTGGCGTGATCAACTCCAGCTCATCAATACGGATGGTAGGTTGAACAGCTACGCTTGTCAGAATTCTCGTCAAGTGTCCTTGAATGCGTTCCACGCTCTCCCGATCATAGACGCGGGCATTGTAACGGTACAAGAACTCCAGATTACGGCCCGGCAGCACAATGAGGTTAAAATCATAATTCGTCTGTTCAAACATCTGAACATCCGTAATTCTGTATTCAGCCTCTTCACTGGAAATTTTCTCTTCCAGATGCTCTTCTACCGGGTAATTTTCGAACACCATAATATGAGAAATCAAATCTTGCTTTTGTTCGCTCTGTGCTTGAATCTCATAGAGCGGATAGGAATCATAAGCATGTCCTGCCAAATATAATTCCTGCTGTCTTTTCATCACATGGGAGAACGAATCACTTCCCTCGGCCTGAACCCGAACCGGAACTGTATTGATGAAGAGACCGATCATACTTTCGATACCCGGAATCTCGGCAGGTCTCCCCGATACTACACTTCCGAAGACGATATCCTGGCTTCTATTGTAGCGCTGCAACACGATTCCCCAGGCTGCTTGCATCAATGTATTCATCGTCACCTGATGCTGTTTGGCCACCTGTTCCAGGCGATTGGTCAATTCCGCATCCAACGTGAATACCAGCTTCTCCGACACATAGGCTTCTGCTTTTGCTGATGGCTGTGTGATGGCTTGTGGCAGCTTCGTCTGCTGCTCGTAGCCTTCCAGGTACCCTCTCCAGTAAGAGGATGCCTCTTCCTCACCTTGCTTCTCCAACCATTGAATGTACTGGCTGTACGATGCTGCTGCAGGAAGCTCAGGTTCCCTTTGCTCACGTAGAGCTCCGTATGTTTCAAACACTTCCTGGAGCACAAGCGGCATACACCAGCCATCCAAAATGATGTGATGAGAGCTCCACAACAGATGGTAATGCTCTTTTGCAGTACGTAGGATAGCAACTCGCAGCAAGGCTTCATTCGCAAGATCAAAACCTCTCGCTTTGTCTTGGGCAACATAAGCTGCAAGACGCGCTTCTATTTCAGCGGATCCCAGCTCATGCAGATCCTCGTATACGAAGTCGCATGCTCTTTCTTTGAACACAATCTGTATAGGGAAATCGCCCCACCCGGCATGGAAATTCGTTCTCAATATAGCATGCCGTTTCATCAGATGTTTTAAGCTGCGTTTGAAATCCTCAGGATAGAATGCTCCCTGAATTTCAAATTTGGCCTGCTCAAAGTAGACTTCCGAATGAGGCTCCAGCAAGCTGTGGAACAACATTCCTTTTTGCATCGGCGTCAGTTTATACATATTTTCAATACTGCCGATATGCCGTGTCTGCTCTTCTATCTCCTCGATTTTTTCCAAGCTGATATCTTTGAGGAGTACATCGCTTGGTGTAAGTTCTGTTCTTTCCTTACTTACGCAATGTCCAATGACTTCGCTGAGACGGTTCTTCAGAATGCCAACAAACTTAGTCACGGACTCCCCGTCGAGCTGATGACGGTTATAGCTGACCGAAAGTTGAAGCTGTCCTTCGGCAATCAGTCCATTAATGTTCAATGCCTGATGCTGGACCATCTGCTCACTGACCTCAGGTCCTACTGAGTAAGGCGATACTTCCATCGTCCCTCCTGCAAGATCCTGGTCGAACTGTCCCAAGTAGTTGAAGGTAATCTCAGGTTCAGCCGAGAAGGAGGAGACGTCGGAACCGTCGCTTAAATATTTCAAAATACCATATCCGACACCTTTGTTCGGGATACGACGCAAGCCTTCCTTGACGTGCTTGATTCTGGCGCCGATCTCCAATTCCCCTCCCATCTCAAGGGCGACAGGGTATTGACTTGTAAACCAGCCTATTGTGCGAGTAATATCCAGTTCCGGCACAACAGGCTCCCGTCCATGTCCCTCCAGAAGGATGCCTACACGTTCGATTCCCGTCCACTCGTGAACAGCCATACCCAGAGCCGTCAGGAGCAGATCGTTGACCTCCGTATTGTAAGTGCGGTTCGCTTCTTTCAGGAACTGCTCTGTCTCTTCTGGTGACCATCTCACCGTGACAGCCTCACTGTCTTTGATGAGAAGAGCGCCGTCTACCTTGTCTTTGGGAAGAGGGACAAAACCATCTCCCTCTACCTCTGCCCAATAGCTGCGTTCTTGTTCAGCCGCCAGACTATTCGCAAATTGTGTGATTCCCTCAACCCATGCACGGTACGAATCGGTCTTCTGTGGAAGCTTGACCGCTTCTCCACGTGCTGCCTGCTCGTAGCCATCCTGCAGGTCCTCAAAGAGAATACGCCAGGATACGCCATCCACAGCCAGATGATGAATAACGATCAACAGATGTTCGCCTTCCGCACAACGGAACAGACCCAGTCTAAAGAGAGGTCCATCCTCCAGAGAGATGCTGCGCTGAATGGCTTCCGCACCTGCTTCTATTGCTGAAGCCGGGTCTGTCTCATCCCGCAAATCGTGGATTTGGAGGCTATAGAGCTCACCCTCACCCATGCTCCGGTTCCAGGCCTCCAATCCCTGCTCTCCTTGGCGGAACACCAGTCGTAAAGCATCATGATGCTCTGCAATTTTCCGAACAACCTCGGCGAGCGCATCGGTATTGAAGCCATCACGTCGGTACAACATGACCGACTGATTAAAGTGATGCAGATCCATCGACTGTTCATCGAAGAATCTGTGCTGGGCAGGTCCCAGTCTTACCGCTCCGTGTACCTCGCTTTGGTCCGCAATTCGGCTGACCACACTAACGCGCTGTGCCAGCTCTGCAATTGTCGGATAACCGAACAAATCCTTCATTTCAAGCTTATAGCCTGCTTGAAGAAGCCTTGAGGATACTTGAATGGATTTGATCGAGTCACCTCCAAGCTCAAAGAAATTATCATGAATGCCGACAAGCGGCACGCCGAGTACACCCTGCCAGATTGAAGCCAAAATGTTCTCCACATCCGTGCGCGGAGCGGTAAAGTCTGCTCCCGCCTTTATACCCGAGTTCGGTTCAGGCAGTGCCTTGCGATCCAGCTTACCATTCGGTGTCAGAGGCATCACGTCCAGTTGGACGAAGTAAGACGGAATCATATATGCAGGCAGTCCGGCAGACAGTTCGTCTCTCAGCTCGCTGACAGACATTTCGCGATTAGCTACAAAGTAAGCACACAGCGATTTCTGCCCATGAGCATCTGCCCACGCAACAACGAGAGCTTCCTCGACAAGTGGGATATCCAGCAACTTGGCCTCAATCTCACCAAGCTCAATACGATAGCCCCGTATTTTAACTTGATGGTCAATGCGTCCAATGTACTCAATGTCTCCATTAGGAAGGCGACGAGCCAAATCTCCGGTGCGATACATATTTCCTTCCGCAGCGAACGGATTTCTAATGAATTTATCTGCGGTAAGCTCAGGACGGTTCAGATATCCACGGGCTACCCCGTCCCCGGCGATGTACATTTCGCCCTCCACGCCTAACGGTACGAGACGAAGCTGATCATCCAGGATATGAATGTATATATTGTCTGACGGCAAACCAATCGGTACGGATTCACGTATATCCTTCGCAGGATCGTACAGGTGAATCATGCAACCGACGACGGTTTCGGTTGGACCGTATTCATTGTAGATTTTGATATTGCCACCAAAGAGGTCGGTAATCGTTTTTGACAAATGTGTGGTCAGATTCTCTCCACCTACAATGAGCTGCTGAATGCGACTTTCTGCTGGAATGGTCATATCTTTAATCAGACTGAGATGCGTCGGCGTCAGCTTGAGAATATCCACCGCATTTTCGCGCAAAATATGCTGAACAACCTCCGCCTTATCTATGCCATCATAAATCCGTACTATTCCTCCGTTAATTAATGGAGTAAAGATCGATGTCATCGTCAAGTCAAAGGAAATGGATGAATACAACGGGAAATCCGTTGGTTTTCCAGCACAATAGACCTTATTGGCCCACCAGATGTAGTTCACGATCCCTTTGTGGTTAATCATGGTTCCCTTCGGATTTCCGGTTGTACCCGAGGTATAGATTAAGTACACCAGATCGTTTCCTCCAACAGGAATATTGGGATTATCCACCTCGGTTCCGTAAATGTGCGGGGAATCCAATTCCATAACCGTCCCCTCAAATGAGGCTAACTCCGTCAGGTGGCTCTGTGTGAGCAGAATTTCAGCGCCAGAATCCTTCAGAATATACTGAATCCGCTCCTGCGGATATTCAGGATCAATAGGTACATAGGCTCCACCCGCTTTGAGCACACCCATGATGGCGACAAGCAGCTCTACAGACCGATCTGCCAACAGACCTACCACTTGTTCACTCCGTAGTCCTTGGTCTATCAAGGTGGAAGCTAGTCTGTTCGCCTGCTCGTTCAGCTCCCGATACGTGATCTGAGTGTCCCCATTTACAGCCGCAATCTTATCCGGCGTACGGACAACCTGTTCTTCAAACAAGGTATGCAGACCCTGATCACTTGGATAGGTATGGGCCTTGCCGCCCCAGTCAAGCAGGTTCATCCGTTCCTCGGATGTTACAATCTCCAGTTCCTGTATCGTCGCCTGCGGACGAGCAGCCACCTGATCGAGCATCTGCAACAAGTGTCCTCCGATACGTGCAATGCTTTCTTGCTCGTAAACCGAAGCATTATAGCGAATGCAGACCTTGATGTCTTCGCCTGGAATCACAACCAGGTTAAAGTCATAGTTGGTTTGTTCAAACATGGTGAAGTTGGCAACTTCGAGATTGTCCTCCGTTTGATTACCCGATTGCTCCACCTGCTCGTCGAGCGGGTAATTTTCAAAGATCATAATATGAGAAATCAGGTCCTGCTTTTGGGTTGTTTTCCCCTGAATCTCATACAGTGGATAGGTGTCGTAGGCACGACCAGCCAATGACTGTGCCTGTGTACGTTTCATCACTTCGACAAAGGCTTCGTCTTTGGATGACTGTACACGGATAGGTACTGTATTGATGAACAGACCCACCATATTTTCGATCCCTGCAATCTCAGCGGGTCTACCCGACACAACGCCGCCGAAAACGACATCCGAGCTTGCATTATAACGTTGAAGAATCAGTCCCCAAGCTGTCTGCATGAGTGTATTGACGGTTACGTGATTGCGCTTCGCGACAACATCCATTTTACCTGTCAAAGATGCACCCAGATGGAGAACATGCTCTTTTAGAACATAGCCCGCTTCTTTTGCTTGAGATTTCGTTTTACCTTCCGGCAATACAGTATTCCCGTCATAATCTTCGAGATATTGGCTCCAATACGTTGAAGCTTCTTGATCATCCTGTGCATCAAGCCACTCGATATAACGGCTATAGGGCTGAGCTGGCGGTAGGACAGGCTGTACTTGCTGTTTCTTGGCAGAATAATAATCGAACAGCTCCTGTGTAATGATCGGGATACACCAGCCATCCATGACAATATGGTGGAAGCTCCACAATACAAGACAGCTTTGATCCTTCTGCAAGACGGTCACCCGCATCAGCGGATCTTCTGACAAGCTGAACCCCTTAACCATATCTTCAGCAATATAAGCCTTGATTCGAGCTTCTTGTTCCTGCATAGATGCGTCGCGCAAATCTACGTAGTGCAGAGGGATTAACCGTTGCTTAAAGACAACTTGCAGCGGTACATCAGCAATGTTGTTGTAAAATCCGGTACGTAGTATGGCATGTCGTTGCACCAAAGCCTGGAAGCTCTCGAAGAAGATATCTACATCGAAGCTACCACGCAGCTCAAACGTTGCCTGTTCGAAGTATGAAGAGGAGTCCGGCTCCAGCAGGCTGTGAAACAGCATTCCCTTCTGCATTGGCGTCAGCTTGTACACATCCTCAATCTCTCCGATGTGAGCCGTCTGCGCCGTGAGTCGATCAAGCTGCTCCAATGTTAATCCTTGGAACAGAACATCACTTGGTGTAAGCTGTGAACGCTCCTGAGCCACACAATGACGGATGACCTCACTAAGGCTTGACTGTAATAATTCAGCAAAATGACTCACCGTCTCTTTACGATACTGCCTGCTGCTGCACGTAATCGTCAGTGATAGCTGGCCTTCAGCAATCATGCCATTCACATCCAGAGCATATTGCTGTGGTGTGAGGTCGCTGAGCGCCTTACCAACTGAATGTGTGGATAGGCTAAGGGCATTACCCTCCAGATCCTGATCAAACTGCCCAAGATAATTGAAGGAAATTTCCGGCTCCACGCCAAATCCGACACTTTTCTCCGGTGCCATATACTTCAGAAGACCGTAGCCGATTCCTTTGTGCGGAACCTCTCGCAAATTCTCCTTGATGCGCTTGATGCGCGCAGATACTTCCTGTCCGCCTTGCAGGTTCAGCAGAACCGGATACTGGGTTGTGAACCAACCGACGGTACGGGTAATATCCAGGTCTGGTACGATCATTTCCCGTCCATGCCCTTCAAGATTGACCAAAATCTGCTCCATGCCTGTCCAGCGCTGAATGGCTGCCCCCAGAGCAGTCAAGAGCAAGTCGTTCGTCTCCGTATGATACGCCCGGTTCGCTTGCCGCAACAGCAGGTCTGTTTCCTGCGCAGACCACGTTACCGTAACCGATTCAGTATCCCGGATGGTGCCCGGCTTCTGATCCTCATCCTTCGGCAGTGGGGCCAAAATCGCCTCTTCGATCAGCTGCCAGTATGCACGCTCCTTGTCCAGAGCAGGCCCTGCTGCATACTTCGTCGCTTGCTCAGACCATACAAGATACGAATCGGTCTTTTGTGGAAGGACGATTGCTTGTCCATTCAATGCCTGCTCGTACCCCGCTGCAATGTCCTCAAACAGGATGCGCCAGGATACGCCGTCAACCAAGAGGTGATGAATGACAATCAACAAATGATCGCCATCGTCACAATGGAACAGGCCTAGCTTGAACAGTGGGCCACCTTCCAAGTCAAAGCTTGCCTGAATGGCATCGGCTTGGGCCTGAACCGCAGCTGTCTGGTCTTCCGCCTGCCGCACATCGGCAATGTCCAATGTGTAGAGCTCGCCTTCGTCCGTTCCCCGATTCCAAGCTGCATACCCAGCTTCTGTAGACCGGAAAACCATACGCAGCGCGTCATGATGGATCGCAATTTGGTCCATTGTCAACCGGAGTGCAGCCTCATCAAAGCCGTCTTTCCGATAGAGCATGACGGCATGATTATAATGATGCGGCTCCGCTGTATGGCGTTCAAAGAACCAACGCTGAATGGGCATTAACTCTGCTGCACCTTTAATTTCGCCCTGTTCCGCTATACGTCCGGCTGCCTGAAGATACGGACTTAGCTCGGCAATTGTCGGATATTTGAAGAGATCCTTCATCTCTAATTTATATCCGGCTTGGAACAATCTCGAGGACACTTGGATCGCCTTGATGGAATCACCACCCAGATCAAAGAAATGATCATGGATGCCGACCTGGTGCGCTCCCAGCACACCTTGCCATACGGAAGCCAAGGCTTCCTCAGTCTTCGTCCTTGGCGGTTCATAAACCGCTCCAGTCTGCACATTGGCCTCTGGAGCCGGAAGCGCTTTGCGATCCAGCTTGCCATTTGGCGTCAAAGGCATCTGTTCCAATTGCATAAAGTAAGATGGAATCATATAAGTCGGCAGTTCGGCAGCCAAGGCTTTTCTCAACTCGCCTACCGTCAGCATCTGATCGGCAGTGAAATAGCCGACAAGCACTTTTTGTCCACTTCCATCCTCTCGGGCGAGCACAACGGCCTCCCTTACAGACGGAGCATGGAGCAGCTTCGCTTCCACTTCGCCCAGCTCGATACGGTAACCACGGATTTTTACCTGATGGTCAATCCGTCCCAAATACTCCATGCTGCCATCCGGCAACCAGCGTGCCAAGTCACCCGAGCGGTACATGCGCTCGCCCGCTTCAAACGGATGAGCGACAAACTTCTCTTCCGTCAATTCCGGTCGGTTCAGATAACCTCGCGCCAGACCTACGCCCGCTACATAGAGTTCACCTGGAATGCCAATCGGCTGTGGACGGCGTTGTTCATCTAAAATGTACGCTCGCAGCGTCGGAATCGTGGTGCCGATATTGCTGCGGCCCTGTTCAATTTCCAACTCTGTGATTTCCTTGTAGGTTACATGCACGGTCGTTTCGGTAATGCCGTACATGTTAATGAGCTGCACTTGCGGATACTTCGTTCTCCAGTCCTTGAGCAGGGCCGGGGCTAATGCCTCTCCACCGAAGATAATCATACGGAGGCTCAGTTCTGACGCTTGATGACCGAGCTCTTCCTGTAGCAACTGGTAGAAGTACGTCGGTGTCTGGTTCAAAACGGTGACCTTCTGATCCTTAAGCAATTGCAAGAAACGATCTGGACTCTTCGCGGTAAGCGATGGAACGATGACCAACCGTCCTCCGTTCAGCAATGCTCCGTACATTTCCCATACAGAGAAGTCAAAACAGAATGAATGGAACAGTGTCCACGTATCCTGAGGACCAAAATCAAACATATTTTTATCATTAAAGAGCAAGCGAACTACATTTTTATGCTCAATCAGTGTTCCCTTTGGCTTGCCTGTCGTACCCGATGTGTAGATGACGTAGGCAAGATGCTCCGGTCCGGCTGCAGGCTGCAGGTTTGAGACATCCTCCTTGTAGGAAGCCGTTTTGTCCAGACTTACGATATCCCCGGCGAAGGAGACACGTTGCTCCAGATGCGCTTGTGTCAGCAGTAGCTTGGCTCCCGAATCCTCAAGCATAAAGCGAATGCGGTCCTCTGGATATTCAGGGTCTACAGGGACATAGGCCCCGCCTGCCTTCAAGATGGCTAAAATTCCGACCACCATTTCAAGGGAACGATCCGCCATAATTCCAGCCAAACCGTCTGATTGCAAACCACGTTCCCTCAGCGTTCGGGCAAGTGCATTGGCCCGCTCGTTCAGCTCGCTGTAGGACAGGGTTGCATCTTCACATACGACTGCCACTGCATTCGGAGTACGTGCGGCCTGCTCCTCGAACAGCGCATGGATCGTCTTGTCACGAGGATAATCTGCCTTGGCTTCGTCCGGCGCTTTCATCAGCCTTGATTTTTCCTGAGGTGTCACGATATCAAGGGATGACAACGGCAGTGCCGGATTGGCGATGGCTTCCCGAATAAGCTGTACAAAGTGGCCTGCCATCCGCTCAGCAGTCTCTTGCTTGTAGATCGCAGTCGCATACTCAAGCGTGCAGTTCAATGCCCCGTCTGCTTCACTCACGGTCAGCGTAAGATCGAACTTGGCAGCCGGATGTACATTATCGTAAGGAGTGAAGCGCAATCCTTCTATTTCTTGTTCTCCCTGCTCGATATTTTGCAGGACAAACATGGTATCAAATAGTGGGTTACGGCTCAAATCACGCTGAAGCTCCAGCTTTTCTACCAGCTCCTCGAACGGGTAATCCTGGTTTTCATAGGCCCGCAGCGCTGTTTCCTTCACTTCCTGCAGATAAGCCTCGAAAGGCTTCTCTCCTTCTGGATAAGTACGAAGTGCCACTGTGCCGACGAACATACCGATGAGGCCTTCGAGTGTCGCATGGGATCTTCCTGCCACAGGTGAACCGACGATGACATCTTCCTGACCTGTGTACTTGTGCAAGAGCGCTGTATAGGCTGCCAGCAGTACCATGAACAGAGTGGAACCCGTTCGGGTAGCCAGCTCCTGAAGTGAAGCACTCAGAGAAGAATCAATTTGGAAGTCGATTCGATCGCCCGCAAAGCTTCGCACCGCAGGACGAACTTCATCTCCTGGCAAATCCAGCACTGGCAAGCTTCCACGGAAAGCATCCAGCCAGTAAGCTTCCTGGGCCTTAAGACGCTCGCTTCCGAGCTGCTCTTGCTGCCATACAGCATAGTCTGTGTACTGGATCTGTAGCTCAGGAAATACGTCCTCCTCTTGGTAGAAGCGGAGAAACTCTTCTATGAGAATATTCATAGAAGCCCCATCTGAGACAATATGGTGCATGTCAAACAATAGTAAATGGCGCTCATGTGCAATTCGAATAAGGCCGACCCGCAGCAATGGAGCTACACCTAAATCAAAAGGACGGACGAACTGCTGAAGGGTAGCTCCTGCCTCTTCCTCGCTCAACTCCGCATATTCCACAGTAAACGGAACATCCGTCAGGAGCTGCTGTACAGGTTCACCGTTCACAGTCACAAAACGAGTTCGCAGCGAACCATGACGATAAATTAGACGACGGAATGCCTGCTCTAGCCGTTCCCGATCCAAAGCTCCCTCAACGGTAAGGATACCCGGCATATTGTAGCTCAGCTCTCCACCTTCCAGCTGACTTAGAATAAACAGTCGTTTTTGGGCCGAGGACAATGGATAATGCTCTCTCGCTCCCGCTGTAGGAATTTCTTCGAAATTCAGCGGTGTATAGCCCTCAATGGCACGAGCCAATTCTTCAATAGTAGGAGACTCGAACACTGCTCTCAGACTAATCTCGCGATTCATTTCCTTGCGAATTCGTGAGACTAGCAGGGCTGCACGCAGTGAATGACCTCCAAAATGGAAGAAATTATCCTTCACTCCCGCGCTCTCTACACCCAGCACCTCTTGCCAGATTTCGGCTAATTGAATTTCCACAGGTGTCCTTGGAGCCTCAGATGAAGCCGCTGCCCATCCATGCTCGCCCTGCAGCGCTTTTCGGTCGATTTTTCCGTTCGACGTCAGAGGCATGTCCTCCAGTTGTATGAAGCGGGAAGGGATCATATATCCAGGTAACATCTCCGACAGAACAGCCCGAAGTTCGGATACCTCAAGTTTCTGAGCGGCTACGAAGTAAGCGACTAGATCTTTATAGCCGTCTTCGCCCTCTACAGCCATGGCTACGACTTCCTGAACGGACGGCACTCTGAGCATTTGTGCTTCCACCTCGCCTAGCTCGATACGGTAGCCGCGGATTTTGACTTGGTGATCTATTCGACCTAAGTACTCGATGGTTCCATTCGGTAACCAGCGAACCAGATCACCCGTCCGATACATGCGCTCTCCTGGAGCAAACGGATTGTCCACGAACTTCTCATCCATTAACTCAGGCCGATTATGATACCCCCGTGCTAACCCGATACTCGAAATGCATAGCTCTCCAGCTACACCTACAGGTTGCAATCTAAAATGGTCATCCAAGATGTACACACTATGGTTAGCAATAGGTCGTCCAATAGATACAATATCCGTTGCTTCCTCACTGTCCGGGACAGACCAGATGGTGGTGCATACGGAGTCCTCTGTTGGGCCATAGCCATTAGAGTAACGTACATGCTTCCTCCACTCTTCGATCAACTCGACCGATGCGGCCGATCCAGCGGTTAGCAGGCACCGCAGTGTTGGCAAACGCTCTGGATCAAGGTGGATAGCGTAAGCGGGTGGCAAAGTCGCTACCGTAATCCCCTTATCGTTCATGAACTGCTCGAACAGGGCATGATCTAAAATATCTTGTGTAGAAGGGATGCACAGAACAGCCCCGTGGCTCAGCGCCGTTAGAATTTCCGAAACCGATGCATCAAACGACAGGCTTGCAAACTGAACGATCCGATCCTGCGGTGTAACTTCGAAGTGTGCCCCATATACGTCCGAAAGATTTGGTAGTCCCCGATGCTCGACTAATACGCCCTTAGGCTGACCCGTCGTACCTGAAGTGTAGATCACATAAGCCAGATCATCCGGGCTAGCAGTATCCTCCAAATTCGAGGTGTCGGCATCATAGGTCGATGATTCATCCAGCAGCAAAACATTTTCCGTCCATCCGAGATGCTCCAAGAGATGGGCCTGTGTAAGGATCAGCTTCGCCCCGGAATCTTCAAGCATGTAACTGATTCGTTCTTTCGGGTACTCTGGATCGATTGGAACATAGGCACCCCCGGCTTTCATAATGCCGTAGATCCCAACGATCATTTCGAGCGACCGTTCAGCAATCAGTCCCACCAGGTCTCCCGTCTTGATTCCCTGAGTACGGAGCCTTCTCGCCAGTCCGTTGGCTTTTGCATTGAGCTCGGCATAGGTCAGACTCTCGTCCTCGAACCAAAGGGCAGTCGCATCCGGCGTTCGTCCCGCCTGTTCCTCCAACAGCCCGTGGAACGTGTTACAGTGCTCGTAAATGCCTTTTGTATTTCCCCATACGTTCAGAATCTGTTCTCTCTCCTGCGGTGTGACTAATTCTAGTGCATCCACGGAAATGGCAGGGTTCTCTACAATTTGTTCCATGAGGTGAACCAGATGGCCCTTGATTTGTTCAATTGTCACTGGGTCATAAACAAGTGCATTGTACTGGAACAGCAATCTCATTTCTTCGCCAGGGAGGACAATTAAATTAAAATCATAATTCGTTTGCTCAAGAAGCTCCGCTTCTTCAATCTCAAAGGCAGCCTCGCCACCACCCAGACGCTCTACCTCCTCCTCCACAGGATAGTTCTCAAACACCATAATGTGGGAGATTAGATCCTGCTTCTGATCCGTCTGAGCCTGAATCTCAAACAACGGGTAGGTGTCATACATATGAGAAGCCATATATTGTTCCTGCTGCTGCTTCATCAGAACTGTGAAGGGAAGATTCTCCTCTGTCTTCACACGAACAGGAATCGTATTGATGAACAAACCGATCATCCGATCAATGCCCGGAATTTCTGCTGGTCTGCCTGATACTACACTTCCGTACACGACATCTCGGCTACCGTTATAGCGTTGAAGCGCAATGCCCCAGAGGGACTGCAGCAATATATTCATCGTGACATGAGCATCCCTGGCCACCTTTTCAAGGCACCCAGTCAATTCCCTGCTGAGAGGATAATTCAGCTTTTCTGCTACGTAGCCTTCTCCCTTACTTGCCCCACCGACTTGAGGTAAAAGCGTCTGCTGCTCGTAACCGGCCAGATATCGGCTCCAATAGTTGGACGCAACTGCTTCATCCTGCTGTTCGAGCCATTCGATATATCGACTGTACGGATGAACCTCTGCCAACTGCGGCTCTCTTCCTTCCAGGAGGGCAAAATAGTGTTCAAATACCTCCTGCGTAATTAACGGAACACACCACCCATCCATGACGATGTGGTGAAAACTCCATAAGAGACGGAAGCTCTCTTCATCTGTTTGTAAAATGGATACACGGAGAAGCTCGTCTTCAGCTAGGTTGAAGCCCAGTGCTTTGTCCTTAGCACCAAATGTCTTCAGGTAAGCTTCGCGCTGCGATGCATTCATCTCCCGCAGGTCTTCGTACACCAATTTAGCGCCTCTGTGCCGAAATACAACCTGCAAAGGCTCGCTGCCCCATCCGCTGTAAAAGTTCGTGCGCAGGATAGCATGACGCTCCACTACTGCATCCAGACTGTGCCCGAAGGCGATCGGATCAAAGCTACCCTTAAAATCAAAGGCGGCCTGCTCAAAATAAGCACCTGTATGCGGCTCAAACATATCATGGAACAGCATGCCCTTCTGCATCGGCGTCAGACTATATACATTCTCAATATCGCCTATGTGGCTGGTCTGCGTAGAAAGCTCCTCCAGATCGGCAATGCTTAGACCCTTCGCAAGCACGTCGCTTGGTGTCAATACGGTTTTTTCTTGGGTTACGCAATGCTGGAGAAGTTCCCGCAGGCTTTCTTCAATATATCCAGCGAGCTGTTCCATCGTAGATGACTTATATTGTTTTCCGTTATAAGTAATCGTCAGAGTCAGGGCTCCGTCCGTCACCATGCCATTGATATCTAGCGTATAGGCTGGTTCCTCCAACAGGCTTTGCGCGCTTCCGGTCGGATAAGGAGAAATCTGCAATGAGCTTCCTTGCAAATCCTGATCAAATTGCCCCAAATAGTTAAAAGAAATCTCAGGCTGCAAGCTGAGGCTGCCTTCGTCCAACTGACTTGCCATCGTTTTGAGCAACCCGTAGCCAATACCTTTGTTCGGAATTCGGCGCAGCCCTTCTTTCACAGACTTGATCAATGAGGCCACTTCCGGGTTATTCCCCAAGTCTAAAATCACCGGATATTGACTTGTAAACCAGCCTACGGTACGGGTGATGTCGATATTCGGTATAATCGGCTCACGACCGTGTCCTTCCAGATTCACAGCAACCTTTCCGATGCCAGACCATTTGGATACCGCCATGCCCAGAGCAGTCAATAGCAGATCATTCGTCTCTGTTTGATAAGCACGATGGGCTTTTCTCAACAATTGGTCGGTTTCTTCTAGAGTCCATTGTGCTGTTACTACTTTGCTATCCTGTAAAAGAAGGCTTTCCACAGCCTCATCCTTCGGCAACTGTTCGAGTGGCTGATCCTCCAGCTCTCTCCAATACGCCCGATGAGTCTCCATTTCTGGACCTTCCGAATAATGAGCAAGGGCGTCTCCCCAGTCACGGAAGGAATCCGTCTTCTGCGGGAATGTCAGCGCTTGTCCTTGAATCACCTGCTCATAGCCTGCTGCAATATCCTCAAACAAGATCCGCCAGGATACTCCGTCCACCACCAAATGGTGGATCACGATCAGAAGGTGGTCTCCATCCTGACAATGGAAAAGTCCTAACTTCAGCAGCGGACCTTCTGCCAGATTGATACTGCGCTGAATGTCATCCGACAGCGATGTAATGGCTGCAGTCGGATCGGATTCATTCCGTAAATCAGCGGTGAACAGGCTATACAGCTCTCCTTCTTCAAGATCACGATTCCAAGCTTCGTAGCCATGCTCTGTCTGACGGAAAACCATGCGAAGGGCGTCATGATGCTCAGCGAGTTTTCTTAGCACCTGATGCAAGGCCTTTTCCTCAAATCCCTGTTCACGATACAACATAACCGCTTGATTGAAGTGATGAGGCTCTGCCTGCTTCCGTCCAAAGAACCACTGTTGGACTGGAGTCAAGCGAGTCGTTCCACGCACAACTCCCTGTTCAGCCATATGCACAGCCGTTTGAATTTCCGCGCCTAGCTCGGCAATGGTTGGCGATTTGAACAGCTGCTTCATCTCTAACCGATAGCCGGCCTGCAGTAACCGTGACGACACCTGAATAGCTTTTATGGAGTCTCCACCCAATTCAAAGAAATTGTCATGGATACCCACCTGTTCGGCACCCAGCACCCCTTGCCAGACAGATGCCAAAGCTTCCTCAGCCGGTGTACGAGGAGCTGTATACTTCCGTCCTGTATGCGCGCCTACTTGAGGAGCCGGCAGAGACCTGCGGTCCACTTTTCCGTTTGACGTTAATGGCATACGATCCATCTGGATAAAGTAGGATGGAATCATATAGCCTGGAAGTACCTGCGATAGGGAAAGACGTACTTCGCCTGCCGTGAGCGTACGATCCGCCACATAATAAGCGCAAAGCTGCTTCTCGCCAAGCTCATCCGCGCGAACGACCACTACGGCGTCGATTACTGACTCCACCTTGGCCAGTTGGGCCTCGATTTCAGGGAGTTCGATGCGGTAACCACGTATTTTGACCTGCTCATCAATTCTTCCTTTAAACTCCAAATTGCCATCTGGAAGCCAGCGTACCAGATCCCCCGTTCTGTAGCAGGATTCTCCGTCCTTCACAGGACTAGGAACAAATTTCTCTGCTGTGAGATCAGGACGATTGAGATATCCGCGCGCTACACCTTCACCGCCGACAATGAGTTCACCCCAAGCACCAATAGGCTGTAATTGCAGCGATCCATTGACCACATAAGCGGTAGAATTACTAATTGGACGGCCAATCGGCACGACCCAGAATCTTGTAGGTGGTGGAGAAGGTCGTATTCTCTGTCGGACCATAGCCATTGATAGGGACAAGATCAGGATTAGCCTCGATTACACGGTTCATATGAGATATGGACAGTACGTCTCCGCCGACCAGCAATGTTTTTAGCCCTTTGAACAGGTACTCATCCTGCAGGGAAAGCTGATTGAAAAGCGGTGAAGTGAGCCACATTGTTGTAATCCCGTACTTGGTAATGGCCGCTTTGAGCCTATCGGCAATCAGGATATCGTCGTTCTCCACGAAATAGAGCTGCCCACCGTTGAGCAACGCTCCCCATATTTCGAATGTAGAAGCATCAAAGGCCACGGCTCCTGTTTGCAAAATTCGTGTGGATTCATTCAGTTCCACATAGTTGGTCTCTTTGACCAGACGGACCACGTTCCGGTGTTCAACCATAACGCCCTTCGGTCTACCCGTCGTACCCGATGTATAGATGACATAAGCAAGCCCCTGCGATCCCTGAGCAGTCTCCGGCTGGGCAGGTTCAGCTGCATAGGCCTCTTCACTGCTAAGATCGACAATCGGTATACCGTAGTCTACACTTATAAGCTCGCCCTTTTGCACCAATAATAGCTTGGCGTCGGAATCATTAAGCATATAACGAACCCGATCTTCCGGGTAATCAGGATCAATCGGCACATAGGCTCCACCCGCTTGAAGCACCGCGAGCATACCAATGACCATCTCGATGCTTCGTCCGCCCATCACGGCCACAGGCTGCTCCCTCAACGTTCCCAAACGACGCAGTGTTTGGGCCAGTCGGCTCGCCTTGTCTTGCAATTCAAGGTACGTTAGCTGGACATCGCCGAATACAAGCGCCGTCTGCTCTGGTGTACGCATGACTTGTTCTGCGAACAGCTCATGAATGGTCTTGTCCCTTGGATAAGGAGCCGATGTCGCGTTAAATACTTCAACGATCTGTACTTTCTCCTCCGGTGTGATCATTTCTATCTCGGCCAGTTGCAACTGAGGATTGGCCGAGACTGCATGCAGAACCCGGAGCAAGTGCGTTGCAAGTCGCTCTACGGTTTCACGCCGATATAAAGCCGTACTATACTCGAGGCCAAAGGCTAATTTTGACCCCTTCTCCTCTACATTGAGGGACAGGTCAAATTTGGCTGTGACGGTGTCCATCAAGTAAGGAGTAAAGTGCACTCCGTCCATTTCCTGCTCTTCCTGCTCGGTATTTTGTAATACCAATAAGGTGTCAAAGAGCGGATTGCGGCTGACATCACGTCCTACGCCCAGCTTTTCGACCAATTTTTCAAAAGGGTAATCCTGATGCTCAAACGCCTTGAGCGCCGTTTCCTTGATTTCCAGAAGATAATCCTGAAAGGTTTTATCTCCTGCCGGGTAACTGCGCAAGGCCAGTGTGTTGACAAACATCCCGATGATGCCCTCAAGCTCAGCCTGCGGTCTTCCGGCTACTGGAGAACCTACGACGATATCCTCCTGTCCTGTATATTTGTGCAGTAGTACCGAATAAGCGGCCAGCAATACCATATACAGTGTAGTACCTGTACGGGATGCAAGCTCTTGTATCGCCTTATTGCCAGGCTCATCCAATGTAAAATCAATTCGGCTACCCTCGAAGCTCCGAACTGAAGGTCGTTGGAAGTCTGTAGGCAAATCCAATACCGGCAACTCTCCTTCAAAGGATTGCAGCCAATATTTCTCAAGATCTTGCCATTGGTTCTCTGACTGTTCCCGTTGCCATACGGCATAATCCTTGTACTGGATGTGCAGCTCTGGTAGCTGTTCTCCTTGATACAAATGAGTAAGTTCCTCTATCAATATTTGAATAGAAACCCCATCTGAAATGATGTGATGCATATCAAACAGCAACAGATGACGCTCCTCCTGGAGCTTCACCAAGCTAACACGCAGTAATGGAGCCTGGCTCAGATCAAAGGCACGAATAAAGTTGTGAATGAGCGTATCCGTCTCCTCCACCGAGGCCTCTGTGTAGTTCAACACGAACGGCACATTCCTATGCACACGCTGAACAAGTTCTCCATCCTGCATATAAAAGCCGGTTCTCAGGGATTCATGACGCTGGATCAGTGCCTGGAACGCAGACTCCAGCCGCGTGCGATCCAATGGTCCATCCACTGTGAAGACCCCTGGCATATTGTAGCTGAGCTCTCCCCCGTCCATCTGTCTCAGCACGTATAAACGCTTTTGCGCTGAGGACACTGGGTAAGCTTCGCTTTCCGTTGCCTGTGGGATGGATTCGTACATGGTCGGAATGTGTTTCTTCACAAGTTGCGCCAAGGATTCGACCGTAGGTGACTGAAACACCTCACGCAGCGAAATGCTACATCCCAACTCTTTGTGAATCCGTGAAACGAGCACTGTTGCCCGCAAAGAGTGACCACCAATTTCAAAGAAATTATCTCTGACACCTACGCGGGCAACGCCCAAGATATCTTGCCAGATGAGTACCATCTGAGCTTCCACAGCAGTTCTCGGAGCCAAATAAGCCTCGCCGGATTGTACGCTGCTTTCAGGAGCCGGCAACGCACGGCGATCCAGTTTGCCATTTGGTGTAAGCGGCATTTGCTCCAGCCGGACAAAATAAGAAGGAATCATGTAAGCGGGGAGTTCCGCCGCCAGCTGAGACCGCAATTCCCCCGGCGAAAGATCACTGGAGGCTACATAGTAGGCGCACAGCAATTTTTGGCCCTGTTCGTCTTCCCGTGCGAGGACAATCGTTTCTCGTACGCTTGGAGCCTTGAGAATTTGGGCTTCTACCTCGCCAAGCTCAATTCGGTAGCCGCGAATTTTGACCTGATGGTCGATCCGCCCCAAATATTCAATATTGCCATCAGGCAACCAACGAGCAAGATCCCCAGTTCGGTACAGCCGCTCTCCCGCCCGATACGGATGCTCAACGAATTTCTCAGACGTCAAATCCGGCCGATTCAAATACCCACGGGCAAGACCGTCCCCCGCAATGTATAGCTCTCCTGGAACCCCAACAGGCTGCAGGCGTCTTTGCTCATCGAGAATGTAAGCGCTAAGTGTGGGGATCGTTCTGCCAATATTGCTTTTCCCCGCTTCAATCTCATGTTCCGTGATTTCCTTATAGGTGACATGGACCGTTGTTTCCGTAATTCCGTACATATTAATCAGCTGCACATCAGGATACTTGACCCGCCAGTTTCTCAGAAGAGATGGACTTAAGGCCTCTCCACCAAAAATGATTTTTCTAAGGCCAAGCTCTGTCGAAGAGTGCGTTAACTCTTCCTGTAGCACCTGATAAAAATACGTCGGCGTCTGATTTAAGATGGTGACTTGGTTGTCTTTCAACAACTCCAGGAAAGCTGCTGGGCTCTTGGCTGTGAGAGATGGAACAATCACCAATTTCCCTCCGTAAAGAAGCGCTCCGTACATCTCCCAAACGGAGAAATCGAAGCAGAACGAATGGAACAGCGTCCACGTATCCTGAGCGTTGAAGTCAAATAAATTTTTATCGTTAAAAAGCAGTCGAACTACATTTTTGTGTTCAATCAGCGTGCCCTTCGGCTTGCCGGTCGTACCCGACGTGTAGATAACATAGGCCAGATGGCTTGGTCCCGAAATACTCTCCAGATTGGAAGCATCTCCTGTATACGTTGCAGCTTCGTCCAGATTCACAAGCTTTCCGTCAAAAGTGGTGCTCTCCCATAGATGACTTTGGGTGAGCAACAGACGGACACCTGAATCCTCCAGCATATAATGGATACGTTCTTCGGGATAATCGGGGTCAATCGGTACATAGGCACCACCTGCTTTCAAAATGGCCAACATCCCGATGACCATCTCCAAGGAACGGTCAGCCATAATCCCTACGAGCGTATCTGCTCCTACTCCCTCGGAGCGCAAATATCTCGCAAGCTGGTTAGCCTGCTCGTTTAGAGCTTGGTATGTAATGCTCTGCTCGTCCATCTGAACGGCTACGTGATCTGGCGTGCGCTCGGCTTGTTCCTCGAATAAGCCATGGATGGTCTTCTCACGTGGATAATCGACTGCGGCGCCTTCCGAAAGAGCCAAAATGGACTGCTCTTCTGGTTCACCCAATAAGTTTACCTCTGCAATAGAAAGCTGAGGTGAATGAATGATCTGCTCGGCGATCGTAAGCAACTGGGAAACCATGTCCTTAACTTCACTGCGTTCAAACAGCTCTGTCCGATAATCGACATCCAGTACCAGTTCGCCTTCATCCAGGATCTCTACAATATGAAGCACGAAATCGTTCACTTCGTCCCCGCAGAAATCATAATCTGTCAAAATACGCACATCATCCAAATCAACCCAATTGATAAGACGATATTCCATTGAAACGCCAAAAAGCCGCTGAATATCCTTGTTCCCATGCATTTCTCTAAGATCCTGAATTAACTGATTGTATGGATATTTCTGATGCCGCAGGACTGACATCTGATCTCTGGCTACATCCTGCAGGAAGCTCAACACATCCATTTCCTTTTTGACGTATGTTCTGGCAGCAGCGGTGCTGACGAACATACCTATCTTTTGCTTCTCTTTTTTGTTCCCTCGGTTAGCGAACGAAGTTCCAATCACCACATCCGGCTGATTCGTCATTTTGTGTATGTAGATATACATCGCACCCATGAAGAACTGGAACAAAGAAATTCTGTTCTGTTGGCAAAATGCTTGCAGCTCGTGATATAGCACTTCTGGTACGGTAAAATGCTCCCGAACAGCGTGGGTACTTAAAGATAACGGATTATATGACTTCCAACCCGTAAGCTCAGGCAAATCAGAAAATTTATCCAGCCAGTAAGCCTTATCCTTTTGGTATCTGTCAGAAAGTTCGTATGCATTCTCATCTGCAATATATTGAATATACGAGCAATCGTCGCCCAGCTTCGGTTCATTTCCTTGAATTAACTCCATGTAAAATGCTGTCAGCTGATTGCCATAGACCACCATTGATATTCCGTCAGAAATAATATGGTGCATCTTAATATTAATCCAATACTCTTCCTCGCTAATCTTCACAATTAAAAACTGGAAGAGCTCAGAATCCAGCAGGGGCAAGGGTTTTCTTTTGTGTTGCTCAAGTAAGGCTTCCACCTCAGATACACTTTCATAGTGGCTAAGATCCAGGCATTCCAACTGTCTCTCTTCATAAGGAACGACGTACTGCTGAGGCACTCCATCCACTGAGGTAATACGGATGCGGAACGCATCATACTGTTTGATAATCAAATTAATGGACTGCATAAAGGCTGCAATATTGATATGCCCCTTCATCTTAGCTGTACCGGAAAGCTGTGACACTGACGTATCTGGGTAGAGTAATTCGGTATACCATATACGCTTCTGCGCATTTGTTAAATCATATAACTGCATGTCATTCATCTCATTCACTCCTATTCCATGATGTGAATATCCTCCCGCTGCACCTGGCAGTCAGGAGGACAAAAGGACAGTTTAACGTGCGCTTCCACCCCGTCATTGATCCAGTGAAACAATTTCTTCCGCCTCAACCACCAATCGATCCCCTACGGAAGCCCGACCGCTTCCGAGAATATAGCCCCGCCGACGCTTGATAACTTCAAAATAGAGATCAATTCGGTCTCCAGGCTTGGCCAAGCTGTGGAATCGAATTCCATTGAGGTTAGTCAGGTATGAAATGCCTTTTTTATCAATCGCAGCGAATGCCGCTAATTGTGCAAGCGACTCCACAATCAACATAGGAGGCATGTATGGGTTAGTGTCAGTAATGAACCACTCACTCCAGGTGACAAGCTTGTATCCCTTCGCCCATTGCGACGTTTCGTACCCGGTCACGCCATCCAACAGAAGAAATGGGTACCGGTGCGGAAGCACATCCGGGATATGGATTAGCTCTTCGCTCACAGGCTTATTCCCCTTCCCACTTGCGAACAGCAAGGCAGACGTTGTGCCCTCCGAAACCAAATGAATTGCTAATCGCCGCGCGGACCTCGCGTTCCTGATATACATGCGGCACAAAATTCAATTCAGGAGCCTCAGGATTGTCGCAATTGAGTGTCGGTGGTACTTTGCTGTGAATCATACTCTGCACAGTCGCAATTAATTCGACTGCCCCTGCACCGCCCATTAAATGACCAGTCATGGATTTAATAGACGATATCGCCAAACGGGGGGCATGCTCCCCGAATACTTTTTGAATAGCATTAATCTCCATACGATCATTAAATGGCGTACTCGTACCGTGGGCATTGACGTAGTCGATTTCCTGCGGTGTTAAGCCGCCATCCTGCAGTGCGATATTGATCGCTTCTGCCGGGCCGGAGCCAGAGGGATCTGGAGCCGTGATATGATACGCATCAGTTGTGCATCCGTAACCCACAACTTCGGCCAGAATGGTGGCTCCGCGGTTCAAAGCATACTCCAACTCCTCCAGCACCAAGACTCCTGCTCCTCCACCGATGACGAATCCATCGCGATCCACATCAAACGGACGACTAGCCTTCTGCGGCTCTTCATTACGTCTGGAGAGAGCATGGATATTCGCAAAAGATGCCAGATCAAGCTGACTAAAATTGGCTTCTGCTCCACCGGCAACCACGACATCAGCCGTGCCGTACTGGATCGTACGTAATGCCTCACCAATGGCATTACTTCCTGTGGCACAAGCCGTAACCACAGCAAAAGAAGGCCCCTTGGCTCCAATAGCAATGGAGATTTCACCAGGTGCTGAATTAATCATCATCGAGGAAACAAAATAAGGAGAAACTCTTTTGGGACCAAGCTTTGTTAATTTCCCAAAGTTCTCCTCTATAACGTCGAGGCCGCCTGCCCCAGAGCCGACAATAACCCCCACGCGACTTGCATTCCGCTCATCAATCACTAATTTTGATTGCTCCATTGCCTGCCGGGCAGCCGCCAAAGCAAACTGAGTGAACTGTGCGACTTTATTAGCTTCCTTCTTGCTCATATATTGCAAGGGGTCAAAGCCCGTAACCTGTGCACCGATCTTTGTCGGAATGTCCGCTGTATCGAAAGCAGTGACAGGTCCGATTCCACTTTTTCCTTCCAACAGTGAATTCCAGAAATCCGTAAGATTAAGCCCGACCGGCGTTACGACTCCCTGTCCAGTCACTACAACACGTCTTCTCACTGTATCCACGTCCTTCATTGAAATTAATTCTTAGAAGCCTGTTGCTCGTAGAGAGGAAAGTCGCCATACACATGACTGATTTTTTCATGCACATCCGCAAGATCAGCATATACCTCGACGACCACAAGCTTGTTCTCCTGATACTTTTGCCAAGCAAGCTGAAGCTGTTCGCGTGCCTCTCCCTTACTCCGAATTGCAAGGCTTTCCACAAACTCGTACTGAGGAATTTGAATTCCTGTCTTGGCCGCCTCAGAAACAAACGGGAGGGACTGCCCTGTGAGATGCTTATAATTCATCTGATTCTGTAACCAACCATACCCACCATTATTGAGTACGAGATAGATTAACGGTATTTGATACTCCACCGCCGTCATAAAATCCGAACAGAAAAGATTGAACGCACCGTCACCTACGAGTGCTACTACTGGACGTTGTGTTGCCACGCTTGCTCCCAGAGCAGCAGCCGCACCGAATCCAAGACTCGTTTGATCACTAGGAACAATCGAAAAAGAGCCTTGGGCAAAGCGAAAATATGGATAAAAATAGGACCACATATCCTGCAATCCATTCTCTTGAAGAAGCACCAGATTTTCAGGGAACTCCGTCTGAATCATGTCCAACAGCTCAGGAACGTGGATTCCAGGGGTCTTTTTCAGCTCTTCCAAATAAATAGCCCTGTGAGAAAAAGCCTCCTGTTTACAGCTCCTAATCGTTTCAAGCCACACTCCATCAGGCTCCTGGCCGCGCCGTTCAAGCCACTGCTCCACCGCTGCATATCCATCACCAAGCACCTTGATACCCCTGTACTCGTGTGCAAAATCCTCCAGATTTACATTGACTTGAATCAAAGGTGTATCCTGTAGCAAAATATCCCACTCAAAAGTAGCCGTTTCTTCCAATCGACTGCCCAGTGTGATTACCACATCAGATTCCTTCCAGATTTGTCTTAGACTAAGATCTGTATAGAGTCCCGCAACACCACAGAAGAGTTTGTGGTCTTCATCAACTACACCCCGTCCCGAGGCGGTTGCGAACAAGGCCGCTCCATGTTGGTTAGCAAACTGCTCAATCACATCACCTGTACCTGACTTCATTCCGCCTCCGACTAGAATAAGTGGTCTGCGGGCGTTCTCAATAATTCCCCACGATGCATCCAACTCCCGACGAGACGGAGAGCACGACAGCTTTTCTGGTGGGGTAAACTGAAACCCTGTTGGCACAGGCTGGTCCATCAGGTTTTCAGGGAGTTCGATATAGACAGGACCTGGTGCTCCATTGATAGCCAAAAAGGCAGCCCGCTCCATCGCCCATACAAGCCGATCCACATGCTCGACACGATAAGCCCATTTTACGAGCGGCTTCACGAGTGAGATTTGATCCGCTTCCTGAAAGGATCGGGTACCCAGCTTGTCTCCACCAGTGCCAAGCGCCAGAAGCAGAAGCGGAGCGCCCAGGTTTTTGGCTTCCAGCAGCCCTGTGAGTGTATTACTGAGCGCAGGGCCTTTCCCCACAACACACACGGACATCTGGTTGGTGGTGAGCGCATAACCTGCTGCCATGAACACAGCATTACGTTGATCTTTGCATAGGATAAAATCCATACCGGATGAGGGGAGTGACGATACGATTTTGAGATCATCACTTGGTAATCCAAAGAGATGCTGAACCCCAGCCGATTTTAAGTAGCCAATGATGGCATCCCAGGGAAAGAAGCTCGCAGTCATACCAAACTCCTCTTTTCCGACAAATATTCTGCGACAATTTCTGAAATCAGGATCGGCTTCGAAATGAGCTTGAAATCGTAAAAAATATAGTTCGACATCGTGCCGTAGCCACCAAAAGGCTTATTACCTTGATCCACATCCTCAAGCGTCTGATTAATGGTCAGCGTGTGCTTCTTTCGCAGAACGTCAGTCAGGTGCTCCGATCCGTATAAGCTGCACCCCATTGCACGTTCACTGAAATAACTGGAGGAAATACGCTTGATCAATTGCTCGTCGTCTTGGTAGCTAACTACATTGAAGACTGGCGAAAAATACTCAATAATCTCCAGATTCTGATCCAATTCACTATATACAACCGTTGGCTCCATCTTTTTTGTACGGAAATCAATGCCGCCGCCGTAAATAATAAACTTATCGTTCGTGTTGAAATATTCGGAAACCGAATATAGCGTGTCTTTATAGAATATAGGGGTATAGTTTGCGTTCGGATCATCGTTGGCACCAAACACGAGTTGGTCAAGCTGTTGAATCAGCAGATCTTTGAAATGCTCACTCACATCTTGATGTACCAGAATGATGTCGGGGCCTAGGCAGTCTTGTCCAGAGTTGAACAATCTCATTCGGATCACATCGGTAACCGCCAGCTCCAGATCTGCATCAGGTCCGATGATGAAAGGATTTAGTCCTTGTCCGTAAAAAATGTAGAGCTGATCTTTTCGAATCTGTTTTTTGATCTTCTCTGCATTGGTATAGCTTCCCGTGAACACCACAATATCAGCTGGCATCACGGAATTCTCCATGAACACCTTCTGGCTAACTTTACGAATATAGATGGGTAATCCATGTACAGCCTGAAGCTTTTCATGCAGCATGTTGACGTACTCGTTTACGTGAGAAGAAGGGCGAAAGTCTATATTTTCAACGTACAGGGACGGAATCAAGAGGTATAATGCATAGGAGTACAAAATGACGTTGGAAGGCATAAATACAGCCATAGATCGTTGCCAGCTTGGCTGATAGGTCTGCACTTCTTGCAGAGCACCTTGAAGTGTGAGGATCGTGGAGTCAATTTCTGCATTGGCAGCCCGATAGGATGAAAATTGTGTGAGAATATCCATCACTTCCTGCCGATTTTCAATCAAATAATTGAGGCATTTCAGAATAGATTCATGCCTTTTCAGAAACAGTGTGTTTTCTGCCAGTTCTGGATTTATACTCATGGCACATTCTCCCTTTCCTGTATGCAGTTTTGGTATATATCTTGTTATGCTTTGCGAGAAGCAGCTTTCTCTAGAGCAACACGCTCCATCTCCAGACGATCTACTTTTCCATTGCGATTTAAAGGAAAATGATCGAGCGGAAGCAAAAGATCGGGAAACATGTATGAAGGGAGTACCTGACTCATCTCTTTGCGGAGCACAGGCACGACCTGTGAGGAATCACTTTCGATGAATGCGACAAGCAATGTCCCTTTAGCCTCATCCTCCAAGGTAATCACGCAGGATCGGTAGCCTAGCGAACCAATTCGGTCCTCAATATAGACCGGAGATACCATGTAGCCCATCCGGTTGACCGTCTTACCGCTGCGACCAATGACATACAGCATTCCGTCGTCCAGATAGCCCAGGTCCCCCGTCTTGAACCAGCCGTCCTGTAGAACGGATTGCGTCAGGTCTGGACGATTTAGATAACCTTCCATGCATCCAGCACTGCGTATCCACACTTCGCCTACGATACCGTCCGCCTGCTGGTTGCCTGTAGAATCTAGTATTTTCAGATCCACACCAGGTAATGGTAGGCCACAACCCTTCGGACACTCTAGCGTCCCCAGCGTAACGTTGCCCAGTTCAGAAAGGCCGTAACCATTCAGCAGGGGCTGTCCAAATATGTTGTTAAATTTCTCTTCAAGGTCCTGGGTAAGTGGGGAACCGCCTACGCACCACATGCGCACCGGAGCTTCCTTGACCATTTCCAGTTGTTCGGGTTTTCGGTTTAGCATACGCAACAAGGTGTAAAAAGCAGAGGGGTTAGCGTCTACGACCGTCGCCCGGTCTTTCGTAATACTTGCAATGACGCTCCAGAGGTTTTTTGGATTGCAGATGATGAGAGAACATGAAGTTAACCACCAGGAGAAGATAAGTGAGATTCCATAAAAATGAGAAAAAGGCACAACGGGGAGCATATGGTCAGACGGTAGGTAGTTCATGGCGTGTATGGAATGCCTGATATTCTCCATAAAAGCTGAACCAGCTTTCACGATTCCCTTGGGTTTTCCCGTCGTACCTGAAGAATACAGAATGAGCGCATCTGACCTCTCGCACCACTTGTTAAAGTCGAGGGCTTCAAGCTTTGGCTCTCCCACCCAATCCGGGTGTACTGCTTCTTCTTGAATCAGATCTTGAATCAGAATAACGAGAGCATGAGGAAGTTCTAAATCGGAATCCGTAAGGATGCAACAGGCATCCGCTTCATCATAGATTTGGGCCACCTCATCGAGCACAGTCTGCTCGTCCACCACAGTCACCGAAACAGCAATATTGCACAGGGAGAACAGAGACACAACAAACCAATAGGAATTGGCCGCTTTCAGAATCACTCTACCGTCTTCGGGAATTCCTCTGAGCGTCAACATCCGGGAGAAGATCGTAACGTCTCGCTCCAGACGCTCCCTAGTCATAACTCCTTCAGGTGAGATAATACGGCAATCCGTATGCGTAATAAGCACAACGTTCCCTCCTTACATCCCCGTAATATGGTATCCAGCATCTACATGGATAACTTCACCCGTAATGCCTCTCGATAAATGGGAAAATAGGAATAACGCCGTATCTCCGACTTCCGACGTATCAACCGTCTTGCGTAGGGGCGTAGTTTCTTCAATATGTTTGAGCATTGTGTTAAAATCTTTAATGCCATAGGCAGCCAAGGTCCGTATCGGACCAGCGGAAATCGCATTTACACGAATGCCATATGTGCCCAGATCATTCGACAGATAGCGCATGCTGGCTTCCAGTGAAGCCTTCGCCACACCCATAACGTTGTAATTTTTGATCGCACGTTCTGCGCCAATATACGTCATGGTGACGATACTTCCACCCTCTGTCATCAGCGGGTATACTCGACGGGATACAGCAGCCAGAGAATAGGCACTGATTTCTTGGGCAACAGCGAACCCCTCGCGAGAAGTGTCAACGAACAAGCCATCCAAGTCCTCAGCCTTAGCATAGGCGACACTGTGAAAATAACCATGCAGTACGCCTACTTTTTCTTTTAGAAAATCCGCCAATGCATCAAGCTCTTCATTGCTTTGTACATTACAAGGACAGACCAGTGCTCCCGGAATGGTTTCAACGAGCTTTAGTACCCGCTCTGCAACCCTCTCATTTTCGTAAGTAAAAATGAGCTGTGCTCCTTCAGCAGCTAAAGATTGAGCTGTCCCCCAGGCAATACTCCTGTTATTAGCCACGCCCATAATCAAAATGTTCTTACCGCTCAGTAGTACTGCCACAGAAACCACCTTTCTTTTTTACATTTTTAAACAAAATAACAACTTAATTGCGTATGTCTACATTTATAGACATATGTAATCTTTCCTGGAATATTATCGCGTTAATTGCCAAACTTGGATAGGCGACGTTTTAGGCAAATCACAAAATTTATTTTAAAATTTGTGTGAATGGGTAGAACACTACTCCGCAGTTGATTTTAGCTATAATCTCGAGCCCAATTTTTTCAAATTCCAAGCGCCTCCATACTAGACCCATAAATTCATTTTACAACGATCCTTCTTACTAAGGTCTGGAAAACACATCGTGTATGCTGTCTGTCATCTCACAAGAAATAGTTGTGTTGCTTCTGTTGGTCTGTGTTCAAATCGAAAGGAATACATGTGTGTGAAAAAAGGTAGCGAGGCAAAAACAAGGTGACTGTCAAAGCGAGTTAAACATAAAATCCGCATATTTTTGTAAATATTTACATTACGATGACAGAATCACCCCCCTACCGGAAGTAACCACTTCATTTTCACCAACAATGACTCTTCCGATTTGAACATCCTGAGTGACCAGCCAGATATCATCTAAGTGTAAGCCTTAACCTTTATAGACTACGCTTTTGTTTTTTGGGAGCTACAGTATAGCTAAAGGAGACAACAAAGTCGATTGCCAGAACGATTGCCCATGTTTGCATAATGCCCTCCAAAGACATCGTACGCTGAGGATCATCAACATACACAATGATGGCGAGCAACAAAGCATTACCTATAGCCCAACCCAAAAGGTGAAGCAACCATCCTATCCGTTCCTCTTTTGCATGAGCAGCACCATACTTGCGTTCAGGCTTGGGTCCCTTACCAAACCAATGGGAGAACCGTACATCCGCCCACTTAATTAACCTATGACCAAATGCTACTGTAATACCAAAATAACAGGCCGCCAAGCCAGTAGCAGTCGTAATCTCCATGCCACTTTTCACCGTGATGAACACCGCAATCAGTAACAGGATATCAATAATGGGGGTAAATAGTAAAAGAAGACCGCCTAACTTCTTCAAGCCAAACATATACCTTGCGATCAAGCCTGCAACAACAAAAACCCAAAATAAAACTTCAGCACTAATAATAAATAAATACATAATAGATGATTCCTTTCAAATTAGAAATTGGTATTTACCAAAACTATCCCCCTTTCATGCCCACTATCATACAATATTATACATAATATTCCTAGTATTTTGTCTATAATTACATAAAAGGAAACAAATAGCCGTTTTTTTCTGCGAAAAACAGTATCTGTTCAGATCATTTCGTTTTGTTCTCAAAATGGGCATTTTACATGATATGCTACCCATAAAGAATTATGATGATCTGAAATGAAAAAAGATGTACCTATGCTAATCAGCACGGGTACATCTTTTCTACAGATACACTATCCAATTACAATATGCCCTTCGGGACGACGGTACAATGTCTTGGTCGAGCGTGGACGAATGGCATAGGCAATCGTAAGAGGACCAATCCGACCAATAAACATGGTCACACAAATAATCAGCTTGCCTGCATCAGACAATCCTGGCGTTACTCCTACGGACAAGCCTACCGTTCCGATTGCGGAAGCAGCCTCAAATGCAAGGGAGAGAAATGGGGCATCCTCTGTCATTAGGAGCAGTACAACCACAATCGAGAATATAAATAGGGCCAGTACAATAATGGTAAGCGCCCGCATCATGATATCGTTAGGGACCCTGTGGCGGAAAAACACAATTTCCTTCTGTCCTCGCATGACGGCGATTAGCGCACCTACCATAAGCAGGAACGTAGTCGTTTTAATTCCTCCTCCCGTGGAGCCCGGAGAAGCACCGATAATCATCAGCAACATAATAAAAAACTGACTTGCCTGCCTTAACCCGCTGATATCGACTGTGCTCGTACCTGATGATCTCGTGGAGACCGATTGAAAGACCGCTCCATATACTTTGCCTTCCCAGTTCAACGCGCCCAAGGTTCGTGCATTGGTAAACTCAAAAATAAATATAACCAGCGCACCAATCACAATGAGCACTCCCGACACGCTAAGTACCATTTTGGAGTGTAGAGACAGTCTTCGGGTACGGCGAAAATCGAACAAATCACTAAGTACAAGGAAACCCAAGCCTCCAGATATAACGAGCACAGATGCAATCATATTGAAAACAAAATCTCCAGCGTACTGTTGGAAGCTAGTCCCAAACAGATCGAATCCCCCGTTATTAAAGAGGGATACGGAATGGAATATTCCATAATAGATCGCTTGTCCGACAGGCATCTCTCGCATCCACCGCAAAGCCAAGACGACAGCAGCTATCGCCTCAATGGTAAAAGAAAAGATCAGCACCTTGCGAATAATACGCACGATCCCTTCCATGCTATCGGCATTAATAGCCTCCTTAAGCAGCAACCGATCCTTTAACGATAATCGCCGCCCCAACAACAGCGCAAACAAGGTCGCTAAGGTCATAAACCCCAGACCGCCTAGCTGCATCAGCACCAAAATGACGGTTTCGCCAAACATCGTATACGTTGAATCGACGTCAACAACAACCAGTCCTGTGACACAAGCGGCTGAGACGGACGTAAAAAGCGAATCAATCCAATGCGGAGCATGACCACTATGATTGGCAACAGGAAGCATCAGTAGCAAAGTACCCAATGCAATAATCAATAAATATCCGATGACCAATATAAAAGGAGGCGATGCGAACCGACTAAGCTTGACGCTGCGTTTCATTAGAGTATTCTCTCCATCCGTTCTTATGAAAAAGAGGAACAAGACACGGGAAGCCCGGCTGATCCTCTATATTCATAATGTTATGTTATTCTACTGTTGGTTACGCATATGCGGGAAAAGCAGCACATCGCGAATGGAAGGCGCATCTGTCAGCAACATAACCAAACGATCGATGCCGATGCCCAGTCCACCTGTTGGTGGCATCCCGTATTCCAAGGCGCGGATAAAGTCATCATCCATTTCATGCGCCTCGTCGTTACCATGCTCACGTTCCAGCAATTGTGCTTCAAAACGTTGGCGCTGGTCGATTGGATCATTCAACTCAGTGAACGCATTCGCATGCTCACGAGCAACCACGAACAACTCGAAGCGATCCGTAAACCGCGGATCTTGTTCGTTTTTCTTGGCCAACGGTGAGATTTCAACCGGATGTCCAGTAATAAAGGTCGGTTGAATAAGCGTTTCCTCTACGAACTGCTCAAAGAATGCATTCAGAATATGGCCAAATGTCATATGCGGTTCAACCGAAACTTTATGCTCTTTCGCAAGGCGATGAGCTTCTTCATTACTCATCTGCATGCTAAAGTCTACGCCTGTTACTTCTTTAACAGCATCAACCATGGAGACTCTGCGCCATTGCGGCGTCAGATCCACTTCCTGGCCTTGATATTGAATGTGCTGTGTGCCCAGTACTTCCTGCGCAATATGTGCAACCATGTTTTCCGTCAATTGCATGATATCTTTATAATCAGCATACGCTTCATACAGCTCAATCATCGTAAACTCAGGGTTATGGCGGGTCGAAATACCTTCATTACGGTAAACACGACCGATCTCATATACTTTCTCCATTCCGCCGACAATTAGTCGTTTCAAATGGAGTTCAATAGCAATACGCATATAAAGCTGCATGTCCAATGCATTATGGTGCGTAACAAATGGCTTCGCTGCCGCCCCGCCAGCAATAGAATGCAATGTTGGAGTTTCAACTTCCAAATAGCCGAGCGAATCGAGATAACGACGCATGGATTGAATAATACGGGACCGTGTAATGAACGTTTTTTGTACTTCAGGGTTCATAACCAAATCGACATACCGCTGACGGTAACGCAATTCAACATCCTTCAGGCCATGATATTTCTCTGGTAATGGATACAAGGATTTGGACAAGACCTCAATATCCAGCACTTTGATTGTCGTTTCGCCTGTTTTGGTCTTGAAGAGCACACCCTTAACACCAACAATATCACCCAGATCCAAAATACCAAATGCTTTATATTTGGATTCAGGTACCGTGTCTTGACGAACATAAATTTGAATACGTCCGCTAAGATCCTGTATATGAGAAAAGCTGGCTTTCCCCATCACACGTTTAGCCATAATACGGCCTGCTATGCTAACTTCAATATTCTTTTCTTCCAGTTCTTCCTTAGTCAAACTGTCATACTTGCTCAGTAGTACGCCCGCTTCAGCTGTGCGTATGTATTTGCGTCCAAAAGGATCAATGCCCAGTGAGCGAAGCTCGTCCAATTTGGCACGACGAATTTGCAATAATTCACTTAATTCCTCGCGATTTTCTTGTGATTCCTGGTTAGTAGTTTCATCCGACATGGTGCTAAATCAGCTCCTTCAATATGAATAGACGGGCCGGGGTCCGTCCGGGTGTAGAGAAAAAAAGCTTCCACAAGGAAGCTTTTACATTAAATTCCAAAGTCCGTGTCTTATTTCTTGATATCCACGATTTTATATTGAATAACGCCTGCTGGAACGGTGACATCCACAACAGTTCCCTTTTTCTTACCGAGAATTGCCTTGCCAACCGGACTTTCATTCGAAATCTTGTTTTGTAGCGGGTCAGATTCGGCTGAACCTACGATAGCATACTCTGTAATATCTCCGAATTCCAAATCTTCAACGGTCACAGTTGCACCTACTCCCACAACATCGGTGTCAATTTCATCACTATTGATAATGCGGGCATTGCGTAGCATCTTTTCCAACGTAATTACACGGCCTTCAATAAAGGCCTGCTCATTCTTCGCATCCTCATATTCGGAGTTTTCACTAATATCTCCGTATCCGATGGCTACCTTAATCCGTTCAGCCACTTCGCGGCGTTTGACAGACTTTAAGTTCTCAAGCTCATCTTCGAGCTTTCTAAGACCTTCCTGTGTCAGAATGACTTCTTTATCGCTCATCTTAACCGATTCTCCTGTCATGGGAAAAGTTTAAAAGTGCATCGGAATGCACGCTTTCAAAACATAATATGCCACTCTGAGGGAATGAGAACATTTCCTGCTGTTGTCTTGAGAGCTGCACACAATTTGTAGCATACATCAAGATTTTATACTGAACGATTATAGGGCAAGCAATTGGAAAAGTCAATCGCGTGCACAGGCCGGAACAGCTTCCTTATTGCGCAACAGCAGCAGGAGAAGCAGCGCTTGTAGAAGGCTCATCGTTATCTACCATGTGCAATTGAGATACAAATTGATCCAAAATGCGTACCATATCGTCGCGCTTTGTTTCTTCCATAATGACATCCTTAATACGTGCCGAACCTTTAAACCCTTTGAGGTACCAAGCCAGATGCTTACGCATTTCACGGACAGCTACTGCTTCACCCTTCAATGCAACCAGACGATCCATATGCAGAATGGCAATACGAATTTTTTCTTCCGGTGAAGGATCGGGCAACAGCTCGCCCGTTTGCAGGTACTCAATCGTACGGTAGAGCATCCACGGATTCCCCAGAGCACCACGTCCGATCATAACGCCATCACAATTGGTCAAATCCAGCATACGGCGGGCATCTTCCGGTGATGCCACATCACCGTTTCCAATTACAGGAATGGAAACTGCTTCTTTAACTTCTTTTATAATATCCCAATTCGCATGTCCCGTATACAGTTGCTCCCGTGTACGGCCATGTACGCTAACGGCCTGACCTCCGGCACGTTCAACAGCGCGAGCGTTCTCTACGGCATAAATATGCTCGCTATCCCAACCAATACGCATTTTCACGGTAACCGGCTTGCTTACCGATTCCACTACCGCCGATACCATCTCATAAATCTTGTTTGGATCAAGCAGCCAACGAGCGCCTGCATCACATTTGGTCACTTTGGGAACCGGGCAGCCCATATTGATGTCAATAATATCTGCATTCGTCTCCTGGTCTACGACTTTCGCAGCTTCCACCAAAGATTTGCGGTCGCCTCCAAAAATTTGCAAGCTAAGCGGCTTCTCGCGCTCATCTACAAACAGCATCTCACGTGTACGCTTGTTGCCGTGAATGATGGCCTTATCACTAACCATCTCTGCACATACCAAGCCTGTACCGAATTCCTTGGCGATCAAGCGAAAAGCAGGATTGCACACGCCTGCCATGGGTGCCAAGACAACTTGGTTTTTCATTTCAATATCGCCGATTTTCAACATATCTGTTCACCCCTTTATTCCTTCTTTTATATCGTATACTTATCGTCAATCCGTCAATTCCCGGACTTCAATCTCTAGCGTTTGGGCGATGATGTTCAGCATGTCTGGGTCTACTGTACGATTGCCTCGCTCCACAGCACCTAATACAGTCAAAGATATACCAGTACGTTCTGCCAACTCCTGCTGTGTGAACCCTTTTAGCTTCCGAAATGCGCGGAGTCGCTGCGCCAGCTGCATGTTTTCCAAAGCTGTATGCCGTCCTTTCCATCCACAGAATTCAATGCAGTATGCACGATACTGTACAGACCGGACGGATCTTGGTTCGGAACGATGTCAGCCAAAGGAACCAGCACAAAAGCACGCTCCAACATACGAGGGTGAGGAAGCTCCAAATCCGGTGTAGCCAGTTGCGCCGCTCCCATCCATAACAAGTCCAGATCAATGGTTCGTGGACCATTAGGAATATGTCTTACTCTCCCCAGACGACTCTCCACCTCCAGCATATATACCAGAAGCTCCTCTGGAGCAAGTGTTGTAGATACGGCTACCGTCATGTTCAAAAAAGAAGGTTGATCCAGATACCCAACAGGTTCTGTCTCGTACAGGCTGGAGCACCGCAGCACCCGTATACCCGGATGTTCGTCCAGCGCCGTAATGGCTTCATACAGGGTATGCTCGCGCTCCCCCAAATTAGCCCCTAAAGCAATATAAGCCTCTGATCCCTCAGAGGTCGAATGTGCATTCATGTATCGTTCCTACTTTCTTGCGCGATAAAGCTCAACCGTCACGCCTTGAAAATGAATATCAAACGGCGGATGCGGCTTCGTGACTTTGACAGTCAGTGCATTGACACTAGTATAAGTGTCCAGTAGGGAAGATGCAATACGTTCGCCCAAAGCTTCAATCAATTGGTAAGATTCCTTTTCTACAATATCTTTAACGGTGTAATGCACCTCGGCGTAATTAACCGTTTTGTCCAAAGCATCCTGCTCACCCGCTTCACGCAGATCAAGCTCCAGTTCCAAATCAATATAGAAACGCTGCCCCAGCTTGCGCTCCTCTGGAAAAACGCCATGATATCCGTAATACTCCATACGATGCAAAACCATTTTATCCATCGTGGGTAGACCCCCTGTTTTTTATTAGATTTTTCTAAATAGGCTCAACCACCATAACTCAGTGCATTTTTAGACCCGTACACCATCGCATCACACATACGTACGGTGCGCTTAATTTGTGCCACATCATGTACACGCACAATCTGGCACCCTTGAGCAATGCCAAAAGCAACAGTAGCCGCCGTGCCCTCCACCACATCATTCACAGGCAAATCCAGTGCTGTACGAATAAATCTTTTGCGTGACGTAGCCAATAACAGTGGAAAGCCTAGCTGACTCAATGTATCGAGAGAAGTCATGGCATGGATATTTTCATCATAATCCTTGGCAAAACCGATGCCTGGGTCTAAAATGATCTGTTCCTCACGTACCCCCGCATCCAGCGCTAATCGGATACTCTCTTTCAAATCAGACAGCATATCAGAAACCAAATCACTATAATTACGATCATGACGATTATGCATCAAAATGACCGGACAATCGAATTCCGCAGCTACACGTGCCATATCGGGGTCTGCCTTAAACCCCCACACATCATTAATGATATGTGCACCAGCTTCAAGCGCCTGCCTGGCTACTTCGGCTTTGTAAGTATCTATAGATAACGGAATGTGCGGTGCGATACGATGAATGGCCTGGATGACCGGAATGACCCGTGCCAGCTCCTCTTCCACACCTACCGGATCATGACCCGGACGGGTAGACTCCCCACCAATGTCAATGATATCAGCTCCATCTTCCACCAGCTTCAATGCATGTAAAACAGCAATCTCGGGACTATAATGTAATCCTCCATCGGAAAATGAATCCGGGGTCACATTCAGTATACCCATGATCTGTGTGGAATGTCCGAGCGTAAGCTCGGCATCCCCCATTCGGTAACTACGTTGATAAAGGGTCGGTATGTTCACTTGATCCCTGCTTTCTGTCTATAATCGTGCAACAGCAAAGCTGTTATGGACCTGGGTTGCGTCAAGGGAACCGATACATGGTTCGTTGCTCCACCCGGCTCCAACAACAAATCCACGGGCCGTATTTCTTGTATAGAGTTGGTCATAAAAATTTCATCAGCCTGTTTCAGCTCGTCCCAGCGGTACAGCCCCTGCTCACAAGGAATGTCTCGCAGATGCGCCAGCTCTAAAATGAATTCACGCGTAATGCCTGGCAGAATTCCTGTAGACAAGTCAGGGGTATACAGCGTATTATTCCGCACAAAAAACAGATTGCTGACCATTCCCTCCGCCAGAAAACCATTGGCCGTAAGCATCATTCCTTCAGCCTTATAACGGACAGCCTCGGCATACTGCTGAAGTTCCCGCTTTGCAAGAATATTATTCATATAATGGAGCGACTTTAAACGAACCTCACCCTCTGGAGTGTTTCTGCGGGTTCGCAACAATTGAAGCGCCGATGGGGAAATGGATTGCCCGGTTTGTGTATTGGTAGAGGGCAACGGTTTCGCAAACAAAATATGGTTGGGGCGCGTATAGTCCCCCGTCGGCAATCCTAGCACCTCTTCGCCTGCTGATACGGTGTAGCGGATATAGGCTTCATCCAGTCCATTCGCCACCATCAGATGTTGGATGTGTCTCGTAAGCTGCTCCTCATCCGGTTGAAAAGGAATGCCGAGCATTCGGCAACCTTCCTGCAGTCGATGCAGATGCCGATCCAGCAAGAATGGGACACCCTTGTAGGTGCGGAATGTTTCAAACAAGCCCATTCCGTATAAAAAGCCGTGATCACTTACGTGAATCACGGCTTTTGCGGCTTCCGTGAGGACGCCGTTGACTCCGATATATTTCATGAATCAGACGCCTACCTTGCGTTTTAGGAAATTGCGTAATAGTTGATGCCCGTAATCCGTAATAATGGATTCTGGATGGAACTGAACTCCTTCTACGGCAAATTCTTTATGCCGCAAACCCATAATTTCACCTTCCGCGGTTTCTGCGGTAATCTCTAGACACTCAGGCAGACTCTCGCGCTCCACCAGCAATGAGTGATACCGGGTTGCTGTGAACGGAGAAGGCAAGCCTTCAAATACCGATGTATTGTGATGAAGAATCGGTGATGTTTTACCGTGCATGAGTCGTTCAGCCCGGATAACCTTACCGCCAAAAGCCTGTCCGATGGCCTGGTGGCCGAGGCAAACGCCAAAAATCGGAATGCGACCTTTAAAATGGCTGATCACATCCAATGATATCCCTGCCTCATTCGGCGTGCATGGACCCGGCGAGATCAAAATATGCTCTGGTGCCAGCTCTTCTATGCCTTTCACATCAATCTCATCGTTCCGTTTTACGGTTACTTCTTCGCCAAGTTCACCCAAATATTGAACAAGATTGTACGTAAACGAATCATAATTATCAATCACCAAAATCATACGACTCACCCTCCTGTGATACCGCTTCTGCTCAAAGCAGCTTCTTCTTCACCACATTGTACCGCCTTCATGACAGCTCTGGCCTTGTTCCGACATTCCCGATATTCCCTGTACGGGTCTGAATCAATGACGATTCCCGCACCTGTCTGTAAATAGGCAGTGCTGCCTTTAACAGCTAGTGTTCTTATTATAATATTTAATTCCATATTGCCGTTATAGTCAATCCATCCAAGGGACCCTGTATAAGGACCCCGACGAACGGGCTCTAATTCTTCAATAATTTCCATGGTGCGCACCTTGGGTGCCCCGGTAATGGTTCCGCCTGGAAAGGTAGCAGCAATTACATCTATAGCTGTACGACCCTGGGCTAATTTTCCCTCAACCTGAGATACCAGATGCATAACGTGCGAATAGTATTCGACAGTCAGCAGTTCAGGCACATGCACCGATCCGTATTCAGCAATCCGTCCGATATCGTTACGCTCCAGATCGACGAGCATAATATGCTCGGCGCGTTCTTTTTCGCTTGATAGAAGCTCTGCTGCCATAGCGGCATCTTCATCCGGTGTTAGCCCCCTTCTTCTCGTACCTGCAATAGGTCGGGCGCTCACACGTCCATCCTCCAGCTTCACCAACAATTCTGGCGAGCCACTGACGATCCGTAAATCTGGCATACGCAGCATACCCATATAAGGGGAAGGATTCAGCAGACGAAGCCATTCATATATATTTTCAGGGAGGGCTGTAAGGGCACGTTGCTGACGAATCGACAAGTTAACCTGGAATACATCCCCTTGGGCAATGTATTCCTGCACACGTCTTACGGCATGTTCAAAATCTTGTTGGTTGAATGCCGCTGTCCAACCATCAGATTCTTGATGAGCAGCCTCTAGCCCCTCTTCGGCAAGCCTAGCACAACGACGAGGGTACGCAGGATCAATCTCTCCTGCATTTATGATGTTATTCCACTGAATCAGCATACGTTCTGCACGTTGGGCAGCTTCCGCATAATGCTCGCAAAGTATGGGATTTGGCTCATCCCGTTTAACGGGATTGGTCAAATCGGTATCACGGTTGCCTTTATCGGAATGCGCAGGAGCAGGCATATGAACAGCACAATATATGCAGGATTTTTCGTGATCATAAATCCATAGCTCATTCACCCTCATCCATACATAATCAGGTATGCCCGTATCGTCTGCAGCTTGAGATGGCAAACGCTCCAACGAGCGAGCTACATCGTAGCCAAGATAACCCGCAAATCCCCCAGAGAAAAAAGGCATGCCAGGTACACGCGGTGCACGATAAGGAGCGATCCAGTTGTTCATGACTTTCAAAGGTTGACCATGTATATCTCCATGTTTCCCACTTTGCAAATCAGTCCAAACTGCATGTTCTCCCTTGCCTTCCAATATAGCAACCGGATTTAAGGCCAGATAGGTGTACCTCCCACCTTTAGCGCTCTCCAGCAAAAAGGCATATGGCGACGAATCCTCCCAAGCCTTCCGCCACGATGACGGTAGCCCTCCCACAGGTAATGGGTACTCAGCGATATAGGGAAGTATGCTCCAGCCTTCCTCCTGCCAAACCTGCCACTGCGCCTCCGTCACTCTAGCTGTCGATTTCATCCGTGTGTGCTTCCCCTTCCCTACTTTTCAATAAGTCTACATTCTCTCCTTAAAAAGAAACCCCCACCCCCCTGCAACAGGGAAATGAGGGAATCCTTACGTATAGTATACACAATTACGACATAATTACAGCTCGAAATTGTATAGTGGCGTACTCAGGTAACGTTCTCCATTACTTGGAACAATGACAACGATCCGTTTACCCTTGCCCAGTTGCTTAGCAAGTTTCAAAGCCGCATGAACAGCCGCGCCAGATGAAATACCGGACAAAATGCCCTCTTCCTTGGCCACTCTACGTGCTACCTCGAAAGCTTCATCGTTTTCTACATGAATAATTTCATCATAGATATCACGGTTTAAAATTTCAGGAATAAAGTTGGCACCCAGCCCTTGGATCTTGTGGGGTCCTGGCTTACCGCCTGCTAACAGCGGGGAAGAGGCAGGCTCTACAGCCACAACTTTAATATCAGGGAATTCTTTCTTAAGCACTTCTCCGGCACCAGAAATGGTTCCGCCAGTGCCTATTCCCGCTATAAAAGCATCCAGAGTTCCGCCAATGGAACGAATGGCTTCCACAATCTCAGGACCAGTCGTTTCACGGTGAATTTTGATATTAGCTTTGTTCTTGAACTGCTCAGCAGCAAAATAATCCGGATTTTCACTCAGCAATTCTTCCATTTTCTTAACGGACCCATTCATGCCTTCTGATCCTGGTGTTAACACAAGCTCAGCTCCATAAGCACGCAACAAATTACGACGCTCTATGCTCATCGTTTCTGGCATAACGATGACTGCCTTATAGCCCTTCGCAGCAGCTACCATAGCCAAGCCGATTCCTGTATTACCGCTTGTTGCTTCAATAATGGTACCGCCTGGCTTAAGCAGACCTTCACGTTCAGCTTCTTCTACCATGCTAATCGCAATACGATCTTTTACACTGGAGCCTGGGTTCTGATATTCCAGTTTCAAATAGATTTCAGCGCTATCTTCCGGTACGATCCGGTTGAGGCGAACAAGGGGTGTCTCTCCGATAAGTTCGGTAATGTTATTAACAACTTTAGCCATGATAATTCCTCCCTGACTGTAGATGATATATTAAAAATTGCGAAATCATATTGTAGATGATTCTTAGTCAATTACTATAATTTAGTGCCGTTCATTAATTTCCGATAAAAATAGTTGGTTTTATACGCTAATCATAACAATCTTCAATTCCAATGTCAATACGAGTGAATAAGCCGCGATGCTGTCAACCCGCGTTATCAGCATCGGGCTTCCTTCAAACCAATATTCCTTCACTACGTTACAGAGAAGCTTAGGATGCATTCTTTCCAGATAAAATACGCGCTCCATATTTATCACGCAGACCCTTCTCGACCTCTTCCAAAGGAGCGGCTTGTGCAAGCGCAAGAGATCGGCGAATTTGCTGCCGGATCTGCTGCTTATCTGGAGAATTCTTCAACCTTACATCCTGTACATAAATGACAGCATAGCCATCGTTAACAGAGATCGGACCTGCAACATCCCCAGAGCTTAGCTCTCTCGCCGCCTTCATGATCGCCTCCGGTTGCAATGGATCATATTCATCCACCCATCCCAGCTGTCCACTGCTATCTTTGTCGAAAGGCTTACCTGCATGCTCTTGAATCAGCACATCGAAGCTCTCCCCCTGCTTAACCCGATCTAGCAACGCTTCTGCTTCCTCCGCATTATCCACATAAAGAGCTGCCAATTGGATCTGCTTACCGACGGCAAATTCCTCAGGATGCTGCTCCCAATACTCGTCAATCTCCGCTTCCTGAACCTGAATACCCTGAGTAGCTATTTTCTCCAAGCCAATCCGGTATTCCGCTTCATTCCGCAAATCAACCGGACCTAAGCCAAACTGTCGCTGCATTTCATCAAAATAGGCATGATCTGAGTCATACCCTCTACTATCCTGCTCCAGCACCTGCTGTAGATCCTCTTGGGTGATCTTGATACCGAGACGCTTGGTTTCAGCCTGCACGGCTTTACGATTCAACATTTGCAACAGCGTATTGGTTCCATATCGCTTTTTCAGTTCCGCTACCCACTGTTCCTCCGATATGCCTTCCTGACCCATCTCCGCCACAGTATGATCGCCGTCATCCTTGCTTACATCACCCGGCTTTGACAGCCCCCGAAGCATGATAAGACCACCCAAGGCGGCGACGCTAACGGTCAGAATAATGACAGCTGTCCATAATCCTTTTTCCCGTGTAGTCATCGCTTGCACCGCCCATCCGGTTAGGCTTTGGCTTGATCTAACAGATTTTGCAATTCATCTTTATTAAACTGATAAGCCTCATTACAAAAGTGGCATACGACCTCAGCCTGTCCTTCTTCCTCAATTAACTGTTCTAATTCGCTTTCTCCCAAACTGATCAATGTTTTTTCCACGCGCTCACGTGAACACTCACATTGAAAATGAATATCCAATTCATCGAGAATCCGAACGTCCGGCAGCATCCAGCGCAGCATTTCATCAAGTTCCAACCCTTGATCCAGCAAAGCAGTAACGGGTGGAATGGAGCTGACTGCATTTTCGATCGCAGTAATCTCATCATCATTCAAGCCTGGAAGCAACTGAATAATAAATCCACCGGCCACAATAACCGAGTTATCCGTATCTACCAGCACACCCAAGCCCACCGCTGACGGGGTCTGTTCCGATTTGGCAAAATAATAGGTAAAGTCCTCACCCAGTTCACCGGAAATAATCGGAGTACTGCCGCGATACGGTTCTTTTAACCCCAAATCCTTGATGATATGAATGAACCCCTCTGTACCTACGGCACCCGCTACATCCAGTTTGCCCATACTATTGCTCGGCAAATGCACATGCGGTTCAGTAACATAACCTCGCACTTCCCCTACAGCATTGGCATCAACGACGATTTGCCCAATCGGTCCATCACCTTTAACTTGAATGGTCAATCGCTCTTTGCCTTTTAGCATAGAGCCCATAATAGCACCTGCTGTGAGTGTTCGCCCCAAAGCAGCGGTTGCCGTAGGATGAGTATCATGCCTTCTCCGCAATTCCTCTACCAATTGAGTTGTCCGAACAGCAAAAGCTCTAACCCTTCCATCCATGGCTGTGCCACGAATAAGACGATCCTGCTTATTTTCCATATTGATATCCTCCCCTATTCTCCAGGACAGCTATGCTGCTTATTTTCGTTAGTATGGCTCATCATTGAAGCATAATTTCCTATTATATAAACAACCTGCATCGACAGATCACGCGAATTGTTCAAAAACGTAACATATTTCAGTATAGACGAAAAACGCCGCTAATCCAAACCGATAAGATCATCGGTTGGACTCAGCGGCAGCTTATATCCACTTTTTTTATTCAGCGTTACGTTGGTAAATGATGCGTAATCCTTCGAGCGTCAACATCGGCAACACTTTCTGAATGCTCTCTGTCTCTGATGCGATTAGCTCTGCAAGACCTCCGGTAGCAATAACCGTAGGCTCCACCTGCATTTCTTCCTTAATGCGCCTCACAATGCCATCCACTTGCCCAGCATAACCGAAGATAATCCCAGCTTGCATGGCATGAACCGTATTACGACCAATAACCTTTTTGGGTTTCTCCAACTCGATGCGGGGCAGCTTGGAAGCCCGTTGATACAGTGCCTCCGTCGAAATCCCGATCCCCGGCACAATGACACCGCCCAAGTAGTTTCCCTTATCGTCAATACAATCAAACGTCGTCGCTGTTCCAAAGTCCACCACAACCAGCGGCCCGCCGAACCGTTCGACAGCCGCGACAGCGTTCACGATCCGATCCGCACCTACTTCACGAGGATTCTCATAACGCAGGTTAAGACCAGTCTTGATTCCCGGCCCGACGATTAACGGCGTTTTGCCTATGTATTTATCGCACATTTCTTCTAATACACGGACCAATGGCGGAACGACAGAGGAAATAATCACTCCCTGGATGTCATCCTTTAATACGCCACCCATACTAAAAAGATTATGTATGAGTACGCCGTATTCATCTGCGGTTGCCTGTCTGGAGGTACTGATCCGGTAATGGTGCAAAAGCTCCCGCCCTTCGTATATCCCCAGAACAATATTGGTATTACCTACATCCACTACAAGAATCAATGGGTGTCACCTATCTTTCTTTGCGTTAAGGTCAAGGCTGATATCCAGGTTATGAAAAGAGTATGTCAGCCTGCCTACAGAAATCACATCTACGCCACTCTCAGCCATCTCACGCACTGTATCCAGCGATACATTGCCCGAGGCTTCTGTTTTGACATGTGGTGCCCGTTCCCGAATGAACCGAACGGCTTCCTTCATATCTGGGGCAGACATGTTATCCAGCATAATGATATCCGCCCCAGCTTCCAGGGCTTCCTGAACTTGTTTCATGTTTTCCGTCTCTACTTCAATCGTCATCGTATGCGGTATATTAGCGCGCGCTCGACTCACAGCTTGTTCAATCCCACCTGCGCCCTTAATATGGTTATCCTTAATCATAACAGCATCGTACAGGCCAAAACGATGATTCGAGCCACCGCCTACACGAACAGCATACTTCTCCAGCAGTCGATGTCCCGGTGTTGTTTTACGTGTATCCACCAAGCGAGTGGACAGACCATGCAATTGATCTATAAAAGCCCGAGTCCGCGTGGCAATACCAGACATCCGTTGGAGCAGATTTAACGCCAATCGCTCCCCGGTCAGGATTGCATGGGTACTCCCAGTTACTTCTGCCAAAACGCTCCCCTTTTCAATCCACTGTCCATCGACTACCAGCGGAGTGAACGACAAGGAAGGGTCCACTACCTGAAATACAAGGGCAGCCACGGGTAACCCCGCAACCACGCCGCTCTCCTTGGCATGAATGACAGCCTTGGATTGGTGGCCCTGCTCAATCGTCCAGCGCGTGGTCACATCGCCAGAGCCCGTATCTTCTCGCAGCCAGCTGCGAATTTGTGCCGTCAGTTCTTCCTGATATCCACTAAACTCTCCATAAAGCTCGCTGTTAGATGTCATGAACGTACTCCTCCGTTATCCCTTGCTCACGTCGCTGCTGAACATGCTTTCGCCAGACGCTATCATCTGTCTCAGGGAAATCCTCGCGATAATGCGCTCCCCGGCTCTCCTCACGTAGCAGCGCACCATCTGTTACTAATAAAGCACAGGTGAGCAAATTGGCAAATTCGATCTCTTCCCGGCTAGCGATCACAGCCTCAAAAATAGGCATTAGCCCTTGCAACTCATCTAATGCTGCTTGCAGCCCTTCGCCGTGCCGACGAACTCCAGCATAACGAACCATTGCTTCTTGCAGCCTATGCCGCTGCTCCGCGACGGATGAGGCCGGGAGCTCTGTACGGTTATCGCTATAAGATATCAACGTATGGCCGACTAGCGGTGGCAATGAATGCAGTCGCTCAATAATCCTGCTGGCGAATACAATAGCTTCAGATAACGAATTGCTCGCCAGACGATTAGCTCCGTGAACACCTGTAGAAGAGGTTTCCCCGCAGGCGAACAAACGCGCAATGGAGCTTTCCCCGTGTAGATTAGTCTGAACACCACCCATCATATAATGGGCAGCAGGCGCAATGGGGATCCAGTCTGTCGTCATATCCAAACCAAATGACAGACATGTCCGATAAATGGTTGGAAAACGTTGCTTCACCCGCTCAGGCGGCTCGTGTGTAATATCCAGGTATACAAACGCAGCTTGGGTGCGTTCCATCTCATGAATGATAGCACGAGCTACGATATCTCTGGGTGCAAGCTCCTGCCGGGAATCATACTTGTCCATGAAGCGTTCTCCGTGAATATTGCGTAATACGGCTCCTTCTCCCCGTACAGCTTCGGAAATTAGAAACCTTGGAGCGTCCGGATGGCACAACGCCGTAGGATGAAACTGTATGAATTCCATATCCCGTACAATCGCCCCCGCACGATATGCCATAGCGATACCATCCCCGGTTGCAATATCCGGGTTGGTCGTATAACGGTATAATTGCCCGCTACCTCCTGAGCACAAAATCGTTGCATTAGCAGTGATATACGACCTTTCCCCACCTGGCTTTTGGACGAGGGCTCCAATACACTCACCATGCTCCGTCAGCAGATCAATTACCATGCATTCTTCCCACACTTCGATACCGGGATGGGCAGCAACCTGGTCTGATAAGGCACGCACAATTTCATAACCGGTAGCATCTCCATTCGCATGCAAAATACGCCGGTGACTATGCGCTCCTTCCCGTGTCAACGCTAGTTCACCATCCACACGGTCAAAAGCCGTTCCCATACGTATTAACTCTTGAATACCAACTGGACCTTCATGGACAAGCGTACTGACCGCCTCAGATTCACACAGACCTGCTCCAGCAATCAGAGTATCTTCCATATGATAGGCTGGTGTATCCTCGTCCGATGTGACAGCAGCAATGCCGCCTTGAGCATAACGCGTGTTGCTTTCCATCAAAGTCTTCTTGGTAATCAGCAACACTTTCCGATTCTCCGCAGCCTTAATCGCCGTATATAAGCCCGCAATGCCCGAGCCGATAATTAACACGTCGGCCTCCAATCGGGTCAATTCCGCTACATCAAAATCAACTAGATATCTTGGAATCATGCCTTCACCTGATTTCACAGAAGAATAGCGCACACCATAGGTTCTACAGTATGCGCTCACGTATATGTTCAAAATGATAGAGAGTCGATTGCAGCGACTGTTGGCTTTTATACGCTAAGAAGACGACAGCCGTTTATTTAACAATAAATGTACACAACGTTCCGATGTCTGTCAAATCACGTTAGCAATAATCTTCCATTTAAAAAACTCCGGAAAACCAATAATACCTGGTTCCCCGGAGCTTACCTATACGCTTATTCAACTATCCATCGGATGATTAGGGTGTTGTCGGTGGAGTACCACCGGAGTTGCCCGAATTGTTATCATCCTCTGGCTTTTTCAGATTAGGGATATCATTCGGTTGATCCGTTGTATTCTTAGGCTCGTCATCCTTACCTTGAATACGTACACGGACGTCTCCAATGTTGTCGATCACAGGCTCACCATTTTCTGGTGTTCCTTCTCCCTCCGTTGCGCCACCATCCAAAGAACCTGTCTCGATCAAACGTTTGATTTGTTCAAGTTCCAGAGTTTCTTCTACCAGCAAGGTTTGAGCAATCAAATGAACCTCTTTGGAATACTTGGTCAGGAGTTCTCTAGCACGCTCATAAGACTCAGTGATGAAGCGATTCATCTCCTGGTCAATCTGATAAGCGATCTGATCACTGTAGTTCTGCTCATGACCGATATCGCGTCCAAGGAATACTTGGCCTTGTGAAGTACCGAACTGCATCGGACCAAGCTTCTCACTCATACCATATTCTACGATCATGCTGCGTGCAATGCTTGTCGCTTGCTGGAAGTCGCTATAGGCTCCCGTTCCGATCTCACCAATGAACAGTTCCTCGGATACGCGTCCACCCAACAATCCAGTGATTTTGTCCAGCAATTCCTGCTTAGTTGTCAACATGCGGTCTTCCTTCGGAAGCATGATGACATATCCGCCTGCACGTCCACGTGGAATAATCGTTACCTTGTGAACCATGTCGGCATTTTCCAAGAAGAAACCAATAATCGTATGGCCTGCTTCATGATAAGCAACAATTCGTTTCTCGCGGTCACTGATTACGCGGCTGCGTTTTTCTGTACCTACGATAACACGGTCGATAGCTTCATCTACTTCTCGCATCGAAATATCTCTGCGGTTACGACGAGCCGCCAACAAGGCAGCTTCGTTCAACAGATTTTCCAGATCAGCGCCCGTAAAGCCTGTTGTACGTTTCGCAATTACGTCCAGTTTAACATCCTTCGTTAATGGCTTGTTGCGAGCATGTACATACAATACTGCTTCACGGCCTTTAACATCTGGACGGTCAACCGTAATTTGACGGTCAAAACGTCCTGGACGAAGCAACGCCGGGTCTAAGATATCCGGACGGTTTGTAGCCGCTACGATGATGATACCTTCGTTTGCGCCGAATCCATCCATCTCTACGAGCAATTGGTTGAGCGTCTGCTCACGTTCATCATGTCCGCCACCCAATCCGGCGCCACGTTGACGTCCAACGGCATCAATCTCATCAATGAAAATGATACAAGGTGCGTTCTTCTTCGCATTCTCGAACAAATCACGAACACGGGAAGCACCGACCCCGACGAACATTTCTACAAAATCAGAACCCGAGATGCTGAAAAACGGTACTCCGGCCTCGCCTGCAACAGCTCTCGCCAAGAGTGTTTTACCCGTACCTGGAGGGCCCACTAACAGAACACCTTTTGGAATACGAGCGCCCACAGCTGCAAACTTGCGTGGGTCCTTCAAGAATTCTACGACTTCGACAAGCTCTTGCTTCTCTTCGTCAGCCCCTGCCACGTCCTCGAACGTAACCTTCTTCTTCTCTTCGTTATACAGACGGGCTTTGCTCTTGCCGAAGTTCATAACTTTGCCGCCACCGCCCTGTGCCTGATTAAACAGGAAGAAGAACAACAGGAACATGATCACCAAAGGAATGATAGAAGTCAAAAACGTCAGCCAAATGCTTTCGCCTTCCATTTTCTTCTGCACGTATTCAAACCCGTTCGTTTCGCTGGCATTCACCAGTTCACTTAGTGCTTGATCCGTTGGTGGAACATATACGGAAAAATTGGTCGATTTAGCATTAGCCGGCTGCTTCTTATATGCACCGGTTACAAGATAGGCGTAACCGTCAAATTGGACCGTTACTTTAGAGATGTTATTAGCTTTAACCTCTTGCCGTAATTGGTCATATCTAGGGAGATCGGAGGCTTCGTTACTGTTGCTAACAAACTGAACGATACCCACCACAACTAAAAAAAGAATCAAATAAAAACCAGAATTCCGGATGAACCGATTCATCCCCTACCTCCTCTCGAGACACTTAAGTTATTTTACCATAGCCTGTAAGTCCTTCTCAACAAAGGGCCTTATTTAGTCCTAGGACTGGAGGCTGAGATTAGCTGGTGTAGATTTCCGGCTTTAAAATCCCTATGTATGGGAGGTTCCGGTAGTGCTCGGCATAGTCCAGACCATAGCCGACAACAAACGCATCTGGAAGCGTAAATCCAGTATAATCTGCTTCAAGATTAACTGTCCGGCGTGCAGGCTTGTCGAACAAGGTTACGACACATACCGAATTGGCATTACGGTTTTTAAGCAATTCAATCAAATGCGTCAGCGTCAGGCCGCTGTCGATAATATCTTCGACAATCAGAACGTCGCGTCCTTCCACAGATGCGTCCAAATCCTTAATGATTTTGATGATACCTGAGGATTTTGTGGATGCTCCATAACTTGATACAGCCATGAAATCAAGTTCCAACGGCACTGTAATGGTTTTAACCAAATCAGCCATAAAGATAAACGCACCTTTCAGTACGCAAATCACCAATGGATTTTTACCTTCATATTTCACGCTGAGCTGTGCACCCAATTCCTTAATTTTACTCTGAATTTCTTCTTCGCTGATCAATATTTCCTGAATATCATTTTGCAACGGTGTAAACCTCCTAAGTTTATACTATGAAAGCCGTTCCTGCGCAATTACCGGTGCCCCGGACTCTCTCGTCTTTGCCATGACATATATATAACCGAAGACGTGTGCTTTTGCACTGCGGCATGTACAGAACGTCGTACGCCCGGAATCCAGAGAATAGCTCCAGCGTGGTCGCAGACGATGGGAGTAACGGAACGCATTGAAGGAGGTATTTTTTCATCAATAAAAATATCTTTAACCTTTTTTCTTCCGTTTAATCCCATTACATACATGGTATCTCCAGGTAATCGCGAGCGTACAGTCAAAGGCAGACTCAATTGATCTGCGTCGAACCACGCTTCCTCCTTATTCGCCGGATGGTCCGCATCCGAATAGGAAGCCCTTCGCCACCGAAGTATACCACCTGCCTCAGGCAACTCTAGCTCACCGGAAAGAGGCAATACACTTAGTCCATAGCACCATTCGCCCATAACGACTTGCGTACGGTCAAACAAAACCGCCTGGTCATATTCGCGGACTCCAACCGCACCGCCTCCCAAGTCCAAACTCCATGTAGACGATGCCTCTTGGAGAAGTCTTAGTCGAACGGTCTCAATTTTACGAAAATCAAAATTTTCACTGTCCGAAGGCAGATAATTTAATATTAGTTTAATCAACCTCCGTTGTAAAGCAACGGATAGCTTACGGTATGAAGCGATGGGAAACATGTACCTGCCATTATCCAAGCGCACCATTTTCTCGTATGCCGACAGCGTGGATGCCTCCATAAAGTCATTTTCGTCAGCCATCGTTTCGGCCAGCCGGTTTAGGGACGGTGTCAGTCGCTCATTATATTGCCCCAAAAAAGGAAGCACATCCATGCGAATGGCGTTACGACGGTATTTGGATGATAAATTAGTGCTGTCTATCACATAGGAAAGATCATAAAAGTTACAAAACTCAATCAGGTCAGCCTTGTACATACGTAGCAGCGGGCGAATGAGTTGCACATTTTTTTCCCTGCGCGCCAAACGCATACCTGCCAAACCTGCTGGGCCGCTACCACGTAGCAAGTGCAAGAGAACCGTTTCGGCTTGATCGTCGCCGTGGTGAGCCATTGCAATATGCTGTGCTTCCCACTTTGTAGCCATATCATGTAAAAAGCTGTAGCGCAGCTCGCGGGCTGCTTCCTGTGGCCCCTTCCCGCTCTCCTTCATATAAGCGGGTACATCCACCCGAGTCATTTCAAATGGAAGTTCAAGCTTTTGGGCAATATTGCGTACCTCTTCAGCCTCCGCATCCGATTCCTCTGGTCTGAAGCCATGATGAACATGAGCGCAGACGAGTTGTAAAGGCATATGTATAACGGATATTTCATGTAAAATGTGCAAAAGGGCCACCGAATCCGGCCCACCGGATACAGCAACCACAATGCGGTCTCCGGGGCTCCACAGTGAATGATCTCGCGCCAAGGCGAGCACTTCCTGCACAACACCGGTCGGTTTTGTTGTTCCCATTCACGACCCTCTTTTCTCCCGACCGTAAAAATGATGATCATCTGTTATCTTATGTAAGTCTGCTGCTACCTTAACGCAATCCAGAGCGCTCCGGCAAGCAGCAAAAGCGATACCGTGAAAGCATATCCCAGCCAGCGTGGGTTCCCTTTTTTGACCGACGATTGCCTGACATGTGCGGAAGCCAAACGTGACCAAGATCGGGCCGCTGCACGAGTATCGGAATATTCTCCACGCACTGCACCCAGCAGCCATTCGGCATAGGGGCGCAATACACGGCTACGGCGAATGATGACCGTCAATTCTGCCGTATTCCGCAGCTGTGGCAGCCTACTCGCAGCGGTCTTTAATGATTCGCTCTCCAATATATGAATCGTTAGAAGAGCGAAGGCAAACAGGTCATACTGGGAATCAGCATTTCGGCTGCCAGCATTCCAGAATCCCCTATCATACCACTCTGTGAATTGTTTAACACTCCGACCAGCAAGAGACACCCCGCCGTAGTCAATTAATTCAGCCTCTCCATAGGCATTGACCAAAATATTCTGCGGCTTCAGGTCGCCAAACACCCATCCTGCCTGATGGAGATCCGCCAGACGATTCAGTATACCGGTTCCAGCCACACCATACCATTCCGGCCCTTTGGCTGCCACAAAACGATGAAGCGGATCACCCTTAACATATCGCATAACATAAAAGGGGATTTCTCCGCTGCGTAACACTACATCATCCACCTCGAACAAAAAGGAAGGATTTCCATTTCGCTGAAGGGCGGCCTGAGTCCCCTGAGACTGCAATGTGGTCAGCACATTAATCTCCGATTGCAGATCAAGCGTGTTCTTCCCCATTTTCAGAGCAAATTGCCGATCGGCCTGTGCTTCTTTTACCAAATATACAGTTCCGTTCGCTCCCCGGCCCAGCAAGCGCTGGATGACATAGCTGCTCCGCTTCCACTTGCCCTTGATGACCGTTCCGGGTGCAAGAACGGGATCAGACGACGTAGTCACCGAGCATCCCTTCTCCTTTGCCATAGGATTCTTCCAGATCTTTCTGTTCTCCTAGTGTAACATATCGGTAATAATCAATCACTTGTAAAATGGCAGGACCTGTCGGTGTTGCCCCTTTCATCCGCAAGCGTCCAAATATCGATTTGATCTGGTTAAGCTCAGAGGTCCAACCGATATCCATGACTGCGTCTTCTCCCATTTTACCGCCCGGAAAATGAAATACAGATATACGGCTGTGTCCGCTTCTGGACTGTAAACTGAGCAGCAAATCGCGGATGCTGTCCTCTACAGCAGGCAGCTTGGGCTTCATGCTCGCACTTGCATCAATGAGCAAAGCAATCTCCAGGGTGCTTGTTTCTGTCAGTTCATCCATCACCTCAACCACTTGGGCTCGTTTGGCCGGAGGAAGTTCACCGATATGTTTGGCGCCACCCTCACCCAGAATGTGCGTTAACTCTCTATTAACCGCCTGCTGAATGGTTTGAACCACCGTTTTTCGCGTCATCATCTGCATGGTCTGCGCCAACTGTTTTGTCCCTACGATTTGGCTAAACCCTCCCCCTGCTTTAGCAATTTCTTGAATCTCCGCACTTCCAAGCTCGCCAATAGTTCCATAATCTATGACTCCGGCGACGTTCACTGTAATACCTTCCCGTAAAGCCTGGGCAGCCGCCATGACTGGACTAACACCTACATTTGAGCATCCGTCTGTAATGATCAAAATTTGCTTCATCGTTTTTTGACCTCCGCTTCCTCTTAATCTATCCCGATAGATTCTATCTTTGCCTAATCCGGAACGATTCAAACGAAGGATGCGGATTTTTAAAAATGGGTAAGGAATTTCCCGGGCAATGTCGGCTTAGCTAACCGTCCGTGGACGTTCCAACCACCTCATGCCAGGTACATGGAGAGTTGCCCATTCTGGGCGGAAGTGGTCGATTTTACTAACAACTACAGTCATATCATCATAGATTTGATTTTGCTGGTATCGAATAACCCGTTCTAGCAAACAGTCGGCCAACTGCTGAGGATCTTCGCTTTCAATTTCCTGAATCATGCGTTTCATCCATATTTCCTTATTAACCGCGTAACCCGGTGAGTCGTATATACCGTCTGTAATCATAATGAGAATATCGCCCGGCTGGAGCTGCAGTGATACCAAATCAATTTCAATATCCTGTATAATGCCAATCGGCAAGTTGCTGGCAGATACAGGGATGACCTCCTCCCCTCTTTTAATAAAGCTCGGCGTAGACCCAATCTTCATAAAAGTTGTCTGGGCCGTGTACTGATCAATCAGCGCCATATCGACCGTAGCATACATTTCTTCAGGTGATCGCAGCATCAGGACAGAGTTAACCGACTTGATCGCCAACTTTTCGTCCATACCCGATTGCAGTAATTCCTCCAAAATGTTAAGTGCTGCACTGCTTTCTTGCTGCGCGCGCTCTCCGTTCCCCATACCATCACTTAATGAGACTGCAAAAGTCCCGTTCCCTAGCTCCATCATGCTGTAGCTGTCTCCTGAGAAAAAATCGCCTCCTTTGGCGGCACTAGCTACCCCTGTAGCAATCTCATACGTTTTAGCGGAGCCGAACATGACTGTAGCCAAGCCTTGGCGGCGATCTGCCTCCGTTTCGCGCATCACAGCTATATGCTCGTCCAGTATGTCCGACAGAAGTGGAGCAATGATTTTCCGACATTCATCAAATCCCCTTGTATAGGCATGGACAATCTCGATTTCTACCTGACCTGCATCCAGGTTAATAATCTCGATGGATTGGATGGACAAGCCCAGTCTATCAAGAGCCTCTCGTATTTGCTCCTCCTGCCGATGCATGGTCTGTCCTTCCCGCTGAATTTCTCGCGCTAAATCCTCCATAATTTGTGATACACCCGATAGCTGGTCAGCAACAAGCTGACGACTATCGTATACTTGGCGCTTCCACTGCATATTATGTTGGTAGAGGCTATACTGCTGCTTCATCACTTGCAGGACAGCGCCCGTTTTAGCACATGCCTTGCTCCATTGCGGGGGTATCTGCTCCGGCTCCAAATCCGGGTTATCCTCAATGGCGCTCATCATTTCCGTCATATACTGATGGGTTTGCATAAACTTGCCGTCCCAGCACTGCTCACACTTGAAGCAGGAGGCACATGTCCCTTCTGCCACCGCATTCATAAAGTGTTCGATTTCTCCGTCCGACTTCGTGCTCTCACTCGCAGATATCTGGTGAAAGCTGCGGGATAGCTGACTGAATACACGGGAAAACTTCGTTACCCGCTCTGCGGTGAGATCGCGGACCCTTTTGGCATATTCATGCTGAGATTTGGCGTGGTCCTGCGTACCGGGAACATAGGTAGAAACCGCTTTAAAGAAACTTTTTGGGGTCATTAAGAATAATAGAATCGCCGCACAACTCTCCCAAGTTGACGTCAGCACGTCTCCGGTTCCGTCCAAATAGATCGTCAGAATTGAGGAGCCTAGCAGCATCCCAAGCGCAACAGCACCCTTTTTCCCTTCACGCAGCATCCCTGCCAGCAAACCTGCAAAAGCGAGTAAACTCATCTGCACAATTGCAGACATATTGGCCAAGCTTAAAATTAAACCGGTAATTACACCGACCGATGCGCCCAGCGAGGCACCTCCCACCAGAGCAAACACCAAGACCAAATATCGCGATAGTACATGATCGACAGACAATGAATGAACAGTCCAGCCTACTGCTCCCGTCATCACAGAGGCTAATAAAATAATAAGACATAAAATTTCCTCATTCTTGAGCTGGCTTGTCTTCTTGCGGTACGTAAACAACGGTATGGCCTGCGTGAACACCAGCGTGAGCATAAAACTGAGAACCGCATCCGTTCCCACAATGATAAGCTCATACCATGTAAAAGTTGGAGCCATCACGGCGTTAAATAAATTGACCATAAACACCGACAAGAAAACCATAAGCGGGGCATAGGATAATTCCAGACGGTCGAAGGTTCGTAGTCCGCGATACAGGAGATAAAATACCAGTAGCTCGCCACCAATCATAAATAACGATGGGTAAGGAGCTAACAGGCTGCCTAACACAACGGATACAGCTACAGGCAGCATCAGATCACGCCGAAGAAACGTTATGACCGCAAAATAAGCGAGGGCAAACGGAGAAAGCTCGTCCAAAATAGTGGCGCGTCCCAGTAGAACTCCCATAGCTGACAATAGCAGCATCCATCTTTGCGCCGTTACCCATTGCACCACTTTATGTGAATCCAGCCGTTTCTTGAGTCTGGAATACCACCCTTCCGTACGCTCTTTGGATTTGGACTTTCTAGATTTTAACCCCGGAAAATGTACCACGTTCCATTTCTCCATCATGCGTCAGGCACCCCATTCATCAATTTGATGTTCCTATCTTAAACCGGAACGACTGAGAAAGTTTGTCAGAACCCCACGTCTTATTCCAAGAAGTTTCCGACAAAAAAACGTTCTGCGCGAAAGGACAGAGCATCACTCTGAACATCAAGCTACGCCCGTATGGAAGCCGATGGAAGAAACGTCCCGCTACTCCTTATATGACCTCTCGATGTCGTTCATCCTGATGTCCAATCTAGCGATTTGCACAGAAGATAGACGGAAAACCGTTGGAGTTTGTCGGACGATTATGTCCTCACGACAAAAAAAACATCCGCTTTCCAGCATCGAAGCTCTTTTCTTCTTCATCAAAATTGCGAATCTCATAAATGCCCGTACGACTAACCACTGGATTCAGCGCCAACAATCGCTGCTTATCGCATCCGTTGTCGGTAGAACGCAAAAAAACCGTAGCAGTCTCTCGACTGTACGGTTTTCCGTGTATGATTGATACGGTTGTCAAAGTGAATTAAACACGCTTCGCGCCGCGTCCTCCGCGTTTACCTTCGGTGTTCTTTTTCAGCGACGAAATGCGTTCCTCACTATCTTTCAGGAAGCGTGACATTTTATCCTCAAATGAAGGTTTACCCGGTGCAGGCTTGAAAGAACGGCCTCCACGATCGCGGTTGAAACCACCGCCACCACCACCGCGTCCTTGACTTGGACCTGAACCTCCACCGCCGAAACGGTCGCCTCCGCCTGGTCCTCCTGTACGCTCCGGTCTTGGAGCTCTTGGGGGACGGGCTTCACTTGCCGGCTTGTCAATCGTTTGCTTAATGGAAAGTCCGATTTTGCCATCTTTGTCAACATTAATGACTTTCACCGTCACAACATCATTAATCTTCAGGTGGTCGTTAACATCCTTAACATAGTTATCGGCGATTTCCGAGATGTGAACGAGACCCGTGACACCTCCAGACAAATCCACAAATGCTCCAAAATGCGTGATGCCTGTCACTTTGCCCTCTAACTTGGTGCCCACTTCAATTGCCATAGAATAAAATGATCCTCCCTTAAAATATACAACCGATTTTTTTGCAAAAAAATCCCGCTGTGGTGATTTGATTATACAAAATGGCGGAACCAAGGTCAACTAAGCATTGGCCCGATAATGTTCCTATTTCTGATCTCCGATGATTGGCGTCTCTTCCGGTTTGTAAAGACCGTACTTGCTTCTGGCAATCTCGCCAATGTACTCAGGGTCCTTGAGACGATTCACTTCGGTTTGAAGCTGTTGTTCCGTTTGTGTAGCAGCTTGCTTCTGCTTTTCCTTCTGGGTGAGCTGTTCACTTCGATCGGCCATAATCATGCCTTGAGAAAAAAAGGTAAAAATTGCCCAACTACCAAAGGCGGCAAGCGATAGCAACCAAATCATGATTCGCCTGCGCCCGCCCGCGTTGGACTTGGACGTAGAAGATGAATGGCGATCTACAGACGAATTACGCATGATACTACCTCCTTCCAAACCATCTTTTCGCTGTGTTTTTCAGTCTGATACCTAGCTTTACGAGCAACTCTGGAGTCTTCCAGCGCGCTTTGAGCGGACCGATCAGCCATAGGATCGGCTTCCAAACCGGCATCAGGATGTATATCAGCATCCTTCCCAGGAACACAATAAGTGCCCATGTCCATCCGACCAGCTTGCGTAACAGCCGATACAGCGCTAACACCGGAAGAACAATCAGGATGCGCAGTATGCTGTTCACGATCAACGTCAGTCTGCGAACTATCTCTAATAACATTACCACAAAACGTTGGGTTGTAACACTAAAGGCCCAAAAATAGAGCCAAACCCCCAAAAGTAGTCCTAAAAAGACATAAAACCGCAGCTCACCGCGATTACTCGCGTATAGCACACGGAAAATAAACAAAGCCGAGGCCACCCAGTACAGCACGTCCAACATATGAACGCTCCAGCGGGCAAAATGAAAGCGGATGGACAGCACCCGGTAGCTGTCAAACACCACTCCCATGGCTACGCCCGACAACAGCATCCACGTCAACGTCAGCCATTGCGTGTAAGGGTTCATTTGAAGATCTTGCCGAATAGGCTTTTTCCGTTTTTGGCCGGGGCCCCGGGCTCCAGGTAGACGAGGGAAGTAATCAGACCTTCAATGGACAACAGCCCCTCTTCTAGACTGAGGTTTTTGATATGTAAATGTTGTCCGCGAATGGTGAGATGGCCCAGCTCGGTCTGAAGCAAAAATTCTTCACTGTCAAAGCTCTCCACATTGCTGACGCCTGAAATATCGAGTTGCTTGCGGCTTTGCATGCGCAGATCATGGTGCTTGGACTTCCCTTGTTCAATCATGGCATGTACCCCTCCTTCTGTTCTTAGCTTATGAAGGGGGCCGTATGATTTAGAACCGCTTTTGCTATTAATCAGCATATGATGGACGAAAACTCGTCATCTAAAGAAAAAAAGCACTCCTTCATAAAATAATGAAGGAATGCTTTCATGTACAGTTATGAGAAAATCAGATGTCTGCTTACCAGTTCAAACCATTGTCCCTGGCAATAGGCTCTTCCTTTACCAAAGTGTACATACTTGCAGCCTCGTCCTTGCGTGTAGTGTCGGCGAGCCGTTCCACTCGCACGGTCACCAGCTTCTGGCCAAACTGGACGGTAATTTCATCGCCTACTTTGACCGCACTGCTCGGCTTGGCTTCGCGTCCGTTCACCAACACTCTCCCTTGTTCGGAGACGTCCTTGGCTACCGTACGCCGCTTAATCAGCCGCGAGACTTTCAAGAATTTATCAAGACGCATTAGTTAACGGCTTCTTTAAGCTTATTACCGGCTTTAAAAGCAGGAACGGTCGATTCTGGAATTTCAATCGTGTTACCGGTTTGTGGATTGCGGCCCGTACGGCTGGAACGCTTGCGTGTTTCGAAAGTACCAAAGCCGATCAGTTGCACTTTGTCACCGCTAGCAAGTGCATCTGTAATTTCACCAAGAACGCCATTCAATACAGCTTCAACGTCACGTTTGCTCAAACCGCTTTTGCTGGAAATATTGTTGATCAGATCTGTCTTGTTCATAAGATAAAAGCCTCCCAAATGTCAAAAAATAATCATCACGCTGCATGTCCATTCATGGAGCAGACGTGAGGTCCAACTGTGGCCGAAGCCCTCCTGAATGTCACTGTAACACGCTTAACTATAAGCTACAGTTATTTTCAGAATTACTACAAGTTATTCTGGCTTGTCCGTAAAAATCCTGCAATAACAGGCGTTTTTTTATTCGACCCCAGTTAAGCCAACATCCTACTACAAAACTCTGTCCATTGGCAAGTCTCCTCAAACTGAGCCTTCTTTCAACCCTGCATATGTCTCATTTTACTGGTCTGTGCAGCCAAAAGCGAATGTGTGGAATCACGCTTTGCCAAGGAGCTTTTTCGCTTCCTGCCAGTAAGTCTCCATTTCATCTACGCTGCTTTCTTCGGGACGACGCCCCTGCTCGCGTAATTTCTGCTCAATATACTGGAAACGGTCGACAAATTTGCGATTGGTGGCGGACAATGCCTCTTCTGGATCTACTCCCATGAACCGGGCTGCATTCACGGCAACAAATAACACATCGCCTAACTCCAGCAACTGGGCTTCCACGGCATGCCCTTCACGAACCGCTTCCTTCAACTCAGCCACTTCTTCGTCTAATTTATCAAATACGCCCTCAATGCTATCCCAGTTAAAGCCTACTTTAGCTGCTTTCTTCTGGAGCTTGTACGATTTCATAAGAGCAGGCAGATCACGTGGAACCCCATCCAGTACGGAAGGGTATGCTGCCGTCGTGCCTTTAAGCCGTTTTTCCTCAGCCTTCATCTGCTCCCAGTTTTGCAGCGCCTCTTCCGCATCATTCGCTTGATTGTCACCAAATACATGTGGATGACGGAAAATAAGCTTATCATTCAACCCCTGAATTACATCATACACATTGAAGGTTCCGACTTCCTCTTCCATTTGGGCATGCAGCAAAATTTGCAACAACAGATCACCCAGTTCTTCCTTCATATGCTCAGGGTCGTCCTCATCTATCGTTTCGATGACTTCATACGTTTCTTCGATCAGATTTTTGCGAATCGACTGATGTGTCTGTTCACGATCCCATGGACAGCCCTCCGGGCTGCGTAAAATATCGACAATCTCGTGTAGACGGTCAAAAGAACGCCGTTTCAGCGCCTCATCTTCACTGCGAGGTATGTATACCAAGGATAGGTTCCCGTAGCCCTCTACTCGATCCAGCTCGTACAGCGGCACCTTGTGCACCGCCTCCTCACCTTCCACCCCAAGAGCGTGACCGACATACACCTCATAATCGTCAGGATATCGCTCCATCAGGCACAGCTTCACATCAGATGCCGTGAAGGTGTCATACACCTGTCCGATCAGCGTATGCAGCTGAGGCTGGAGCCAGCTGGCATCCAGTGTACCTGCGTCCAACAGCTGGAAACCCTCAATCGGATCAAAACCAAGACGCACAAAAGCTTCATCCAGGAAACTTTCGCCGCCCAGAATGTTCAGTTCAATCCCTTGCGCAGGACAACGCTCCTTAAGCAACTGCACCGCTGCTTCTGCCACCATCGGGTGACCGGGAACCGCATAGACGATTTCGCTTCCGTCTGCCGCCTTAGCAGCCGTCGTAATTAATTGGCTGGTAATTTCCTCGTATACCTCTGGAAAGGACTCCTTTGTCTCATATACGTTGTCAAACGACTCAAAAGCCACTTCAAACTCATTCAGCACTTGAACCGCAGGATGCTCCTTGGTCCGCAGATAGAGCGCTGAAGCGCCCCGCATTTTGTTCAATATCCCTATCGTAAGCTGATCCGGGTCTCCCGAGCCCAAACCTACGACCGTTAATGTTACGCTCATATTCAATCCTCCGTTTCGCAGAAACAAGGTTCATGCTCGAAAAAATACACGGCCTAACCCGCTTCCGCTTCCTTTGCTTTGGCATTTACTATACCACAAAGTGGTATAGGCTCATAAAATGGCTGTGCCGCTTTCACGCCCTAAGCCCTATGCCTGGGCTAAGCCAGTACACGCAGCCTGCGCAGCACAGCTGCCAGCGGGCGTCCGAGCTTGGGCACCGCCACAAGCTCGGCTTCCGTGATCAGCCTCAAGCGTGCGAGGCCGATCACGAACACTACGGCGCCTGCGGCTACGCCCAGCAGGCTCTCCGCGGCTGCCGTGGCACGACCTCCGGCAGCCCATCCCAAGGCACCCAGCACAGCGCTGGTGCCCCACATCGCCGCCCCGGCCGCACCAGCCAGGGCGATAAGCAGTGCCGCCGGCTTGAGCACGCTGGCGGACCAGCTCCCACGCAGGCCTACCAAGCGAGCCAGCAGCACGATGTTGATCACCGCCGCCAGCAGATAGGCGACAGCCCCCGCAATGGCGGCTCCAGCCGTCCCTAGCTGCGGCACGAGCAGCCAGTTTAGCAGCGCCTTGGCTACTGCAGCCGCGAGCATCGCCAGAGCCGGCGCGCGAACCGCGCCAAGCCCTTGCAGCAGCGCAGCCGAGATGATGCTGAGCGTGCCGCCAACGGCGGTTAGCGCCATCCAGCGCATGACCCTGCTGCCGGTGTCGTCCGCATACAGCATCACATTGACGGGCACAGCCAGCACGATCAAGCCTGTCGCAGCGGCTAGTCCCAGTAGCCAAAACCAGCGCAGCGATTGCTCGCACTGGCGACGTGCCAGCTCCGTACCGCCGGTCACCCGCGCCTCAGCCAGCGATGGAATGAATAATGCCGACAGGGTGGTGGCAAACATCATGACTAGCTGTACCAGCGGCAGACCTCGGTTATACACACCAAAGGCCACCATAACCGCAGTATCGTCCAAACCCTCCTGCTTTAACAATCGAGGTACGGTAAATGTGTCTACCAGACTAATTAACGGAACGGCTAGCGCTCCAAGGCAAACAGGCAAGGCATAACGCAGCAGCGCCCTTAGCAAGGCACCGTTGCCTTCCGCTGGGTGTAGCTCTCCAGTTTGTGCTTGCACTGTCGCCATGACCGTCCCTTGCCTTCTAAGCCTCTTCCTGTGATTTCGCCAATAGAGCAACATGACGACCAAGCCCGCTGCTCCGCCTGCTGCTGAACCAAACACTGCTCCGGCGGCAATCATATCCGCCCCCGCTCCTTGTGACAGCATGAGCAGCAACAGCATAATCATCACGCTTACCCGTATCGCCTGCTCCGTCACTTGGGAGATAGCAGTCGGAAGCATATTTTGCAAACCTTGAAAATATCCTCTCAATCCCGCCATAACCGGCACGAACAAAAAGGCAAACGCCGCTGCCCTCACCGACGGAATGACGTGAGCATTGTCGATCCATTGACCAATGAGCGGCGCACACGTATACATCAGCACGCCCAGGATCAATCCAAAGACACCCAAGACAAGCGAAGATAGCCGAGCAACACGTTGCCCCGCTGCCCGGTTTCCCACTGCCTCAAACTCAGCTACAAATTTGGATATTGCAGCCGGAAATCCAGCAGCTGCAATGGTAATGAACAGCGTATAGAAAGGATAAACCGTATTATAAATGCCAAACACGCCGTCGCCGCCGATATTCTGCAGCGGGATTTTTTGCACTGTGCCGATCAGCTTGCTCGCTACCGCTGCCAGTGTCAAAATGACAGCACCCCGTAGCAGCCGCGAAGCGGCGCGATTTTCCTGCATTCTCCGTCTTCACTCCCACCTGAAATATGCATCTTTCACGAGTCCTATTATACCGCCTCTTCTCCCGGAAAGAAAAAAAACCCTGTACAACGCAGAACGGCTTTCGCCATTCTGTACGTCATACAGGGGTGAAACGGGATGTTACTGTTCCATTTGTTTGCCCAGGAAGCCAGCGGCTGTTTCAGCCATTTTGATCTCCATTTCGGACATTTTTACATTTTCGTCCTTGTTCAACAATACAACGGAACCAATGGGATCACCACCGGAAACAATGGGAGCCGCCACAAAGGACGAGAGTGTTTCTTCGTGGTCTCGCGTTAGCTCATAAGAGCCGCTGGCTGTCTCCAGCACAGTTTTGCGATTATCCATACTACCTTCGATAATGCTACCGATTGGCTTGTCCAGAAACTCTTTTTTGGAGCCTCCAGCCACCGTAATAATGGTGTCCCGATCGGTAATCATTGTAATATGGCCCGTGCTTTCAAACAGGGACTCAGCATATTCTTTGGCGAAATCACCAAGTTCACCAATAGGTGAATACTTTTTCAAAATGACTTCTCCGTCACGATCCACAAAAATCTCAAGCGGATCTCCTTCACGAATTCTCAAGGTGCGGCGAATTTCCTTTGGAATAACTACCCGCCCAAGGTCATCAATACGGCGAACTATACCAGTAGCTTTCATTTCACATGTTGCCCCACTTTCTCAAGAAGAATTTAGTAAACTACTGACGGTATCGAAAGACGCTTCCACTCCCCCAGAAGCGGTCACGAAGAACGTCACGGTCATGGTGTTTATGGTGATATCTGACCATAGTATTCATCTGTTCCCAATTCCTTATGCATGTTCAGTTATTTACCTTCGTTTGTAGCTCCATCTTTGGCTGTTCCTGCGTTGGTATTGCCTGTACCGTTTGTTGTTGCGCCCGGTGTAGTTGTGCTACCGGCACCGGAAGTTGCACCGCTTTTCTCTTGCGTAGCTGGTACCTTCGGCAGATTGATTTTCAAATCAAGTTTCGCCAAATCATTCTCGGTAAAGTTTTGGATACTTTCCCCGGCCAATTTATTTTTCAGGGCTGCCTTTTCGTTGTCTTTCAATTTATCAAACGTTGGCTCATTGCGGGACTCCACTTTGATCACGTGATATCCGTATTCCGTTTCCACTGGCTCACCGATTTTGTTAATTGGCTGAGTCTCAGCGGCCTCTTTAAAAGCAGGTACCCATTGCGCTACGGATGCATTCTCATACAGACCTCCGTTAGACGCAGAACCTGGGTCTTCTGAATATTTCTTGGCAATCGTCGCAAAATCCGCTCCTCCATCCAGCTTCGCCTTCACTTCTTTGGCCAGCTTGAGGGTATCCTCTTTTTTGCGCTGTTTCTTCGTTTTAGGATCTTCGAAGTTAATCAGTACATGACGCACGGTTGCTGTCGTGAATTGATCTTTATTTTTCTCAAATTCCTGTTTTAGCTGATCATCTGTTACTTTGTTGGTTTCGCTGTTGATTACCGTCATTACACGCGTGAAATAATCTTTCACACCTTGTTCGGTCAGTTTTTTATCACTCAGAAATGTCTTGAACTTATCTTCTCCGACTGACTTTTTATACTGCTCCAGCTGTTCGTTCCCTTCTTTGGCACCCTGCTCCTTGGCTTTGTCGTCCGCTTTGGCCGCCAGAAGCTTGTACACCACTTCCTGCTTTACAATTTGCTCCCGTACCTGATCCGAAGCTAACGCAGCCTCATATTCCGGGTAAAGGAATTTCATCATGCTGATTTCTTGGTTGAACTCATTTTCGGTAATGGTTCCACCCTTATAGGTCACGACAACCTTGCTGTTGTCCTTCGGTTCATCCTTGACCTTGTTCTCATCCGCTTGCTTCGTACATGCTGCCAGCACGGATATAGCTAGCAGCGCTGCCATTCCCAAGGAGAGCATTCTCCAAGGTTTTCTTTTATTTAGTTGTGGCATTTTGCAGTTCCTCCTTCAATGTGAATGCTTCTTTCAATGCACTCAAAAATTGTTCCAGCAGTTCTAGCAACTGTGGATCATTTAGACCTTTGCCCTTTATGCGTGCGCTCATAGAAGTGCCCTGTTCAAATTGTACACGTCTTTCAAAGCGATTGCCAATCTCGGCAAGTTTGGCGGTCTGTACCGCCTGCTGGCGCCCTTCATGGAATTTCAGCACTATATTGTCATCCCGTTGCACCATGGACTCGATGCCATACATGCGTCCATATACCTTGAGGCGAGCCACGGCTAGCAAATGACGCACAGCCTCTGGCAGATCACCAAATCGGTCGACCAGTTCATCCTCCAGTTCGGAAGCCTCGTCAAAGGTGCTGACCGCTGCAACCTTTTTATAAATCTCAATCTTCTGGATGCTGTCATAAATATAGTCTCCTGGCAAGTAAGCATCGACGCCTAAATCAATCGACGTACTCCAATTCCGATTGGACTGATCCTCTTCTCCAAGTACGCTGACTTTACGTTTATTAATTTCCTCAGCCAGCATCTGCGAGTAGAGATCAAAACCGACGGATGCGATGAAACCATGCTGCTCAGCGCCAAGTAAGTTACCCGCTCCACGGATGGACAAATCGCGCATTGCAATCTTGAACCCGGAGCCGAGCTCCGTAAATTCTTTAATCGACTGAAGGCGCTTCTCCGCCACTTCCGTGAGCACCTTATCCCGCTGGTACGTGAAATAAGCATAGGCAATCCGATTGGAACGACCTACACGCCCACGCAACTGATAAAGCTGAGATAGCCCCATTTTATCGGCATCATGCACAATGAGTGTATTCACATTTGGAATATCCACGCCGGTTTCGATAATGCTGGTGCTGACCAGCACATCGTATTCGCCATCCAGGAAATCCAAAATCGTTTTCTCCAGTTCGGTTTCGGACATCTGTCCGTGCCCCACGCCCACCTTGGCCTCCGGTACGAGCGCATTGATCTCTGCAGCCATCTCCTGAATACCCTGCACGCGATTATACAGGTAGTACACCTGTCCACCGCGTGCCATCTCGCGTTCAATGGCCTCACGAACTAGAGTTTGGCTGTGCTCAACCACATAGGTTTGCACTGGAAAACGGTTTTCCGGTGGCGTCTCAATGACTGACAAGTCACGTACACCCAGCATGGACATATGCAACGTACGCGGAATAGGTGTTGCCGTTAACGTCAGCACATCTACGTTCGTTTTCAGCTTCTTCAGCTTTTCCTTGTGAGTTACGCCAAATCGCTGTTCTTCATCGACAATCAGCATTCCGAGGTCCTTAAACACCAGATCCTGCGACAACAGACGATGGGTACCAATGACAATATCGACCGTGCCTTGCCGGACCCCTTTAATCGTCTCATTCTGCTCTTTGCGCGAGCGGAAACGGCTCAATACCTGAATATTGAACGGATACCCTGAAAAACGTTCACGGAATGTCTCATAGTGTTGTTGTGCCAAAATCGTCGTCGGTACCAGCACCGCTACTTGTTTGCCTTCAATAGCAGACTTAAAAGCAGCACGAATGGCAACTTCAGTTTTGCCGTAACCTACATCACCGCATAGCAAACGATCCATCGGGCGGCTCTGCTCCATATCCTTCTTAATCTCTTCAATGGCCCGAATCTGGTCACGTGTCTCATCATACGGGAACATATCCTCAAACTCTTGTTGCTCCGGTGAATCCTTTTCAAAAGCAAACCCTGGTGCCGACTGTCGTTCTGCATATAGCTTAATCAAGTCATCCGCAATATCCTGAACCGAGCTGCGCACCTTACTTTTAACCCGTGTCCACTCATTGCCACCCAGTTTATAAATCTTGGGTTCCTTGTCCTCTGAGCCGACATATTTCTGAATCAGATCAATTTGTTCAATCGGCACAGACAGCTTATCTCCACCCGCGTAGAGGACATGCATGTAATCCTTATGGATACCGCCAACCTCCAGCGTGCCGATCCCCATGTACTTCCCGATCCCGTGATTTTGGTGTACGACGTAGTCGCCCACCTTCAGCTCGCTATAGCTCTTAATCCGTTCTGCATTGTCCACATGCCGACCCTGCTTACGAGCTTTCCGCTGCTTCTGGGAAAACATCTCGCCCTCGGTAATGACTGCCAGATGAATAGACGGCATTTCAAAACCGCTTTGCAGATTGCCGATAGCCATCGTCGGCTCATCAATACCGTAATCTTCAAGCACTCGGCGCATCCGGTCCAGACGTTCATCTCCACTTGCCAGCATCATAACCTGTGTGCCGGCTTTGCGCCAACGATCCATCTCCGCCTTGAGAACATTCATTTGGCCATGGAAATCCTGCATTCCTCGGCAGATGAAATTCAAAATATTTTGTGGCTGGGTATGAGGAACCTGACGGAGAAAAATCGACAGGAACAACGTCTGAAATCTCCGGTTGTACAGCAGATTGTCCGCGTCATCTGACAGTTCTAGCTGCGGTAACGTTTTACCGTTTTGAAGCAAATGCAGATTCCATTCTGACTCATCCCGTTCCAGTTGCTTGGCTGTTTCCAGCATACGTGCCGGTTCGTCAATAATCAGAATCGTATCTTCCGGCATATAGTCTGCTAGGGTTTTACGTTCAGGATACAGCAGGGAGATATATTTATAGATTTCGTCAAAATACACATGCTCTCGCAGTAACTCAATTTCACGATGAATCTCTTCTTTCAGGTGCTGCTTAGCTTGACGATCCGTCATTTTGCCCAGCTGCTCCTCCAGCAAAATAGCAGCGGCATCCGCCGCCTGGTCCATACGCTGGTTATTCGCAATAACTTCCTTACACGGTGTTACGGTAACGTCCTGAACCTTTTCCACCGAACGCTGATCTTGCGGATCAAACTTACGGATCGAATCGATTTCATCATCAAACAGCTCCACACGATAGCCCCACCGGGTTGTCATCGGATAAAAATCAATAATTCCTCCGCGTACGCTCATCTCTCCACGTGATTCCACACGCTCTACACGCTGGTAGCCCATCTCGACCATATGTAGCAAAAACGCTTCCAGCTGAATCGTTTCGCCTTCTTTCAGCTCAATACGAGCCTCACGCCATGTTTCCGGGATTGGCAGTAAACGTCGGACACCAGAAAACGGCACGACAACAATCCCACGAAAACCCTGGGCGCAGCGTATCAATACATCAATTCGTTGGGACAATGTCTCTGGACTGGATATTGCAGCTTCAGCAGCTACCAGCTCATTAGCAGGATACAATAAAACCTGATCAGGAGAAAGCGCTTCCTGTAAGTCATCTGCTATTTTTTGAGCGGCAAACATATTGTGCGTCATGACCATTAACGGTCGTCCGGTATCTTCGGCAAGCGCGGCCATCAGTACCTGTCGGGAAGAGCCTGATAAACCTGATATCAGTTGTTCCTTCATCCCTGATGAAATACCTGCTGCAATGGATGCATAATCAGCATCCTTCGTAAAAGCCTGAATAAGTGCTTGTAACAAAAAAGGCACCCCTTTATGCTTATAAATAGTTACATGTAAACCGAAAAAGAAGCCTCAGCAATGCTGCCAAGGCTCCATAAGCGGAATTGCCGCTTCACCTCTCAAGCTGGTACATCCTACCAGTTGAATACCTGTTATTGGAGCGGATTAACGAGCAGACTCAGCTCTGGATTATTCTCCAATGCCTGACTGCAATGCTCGCAAATGACTTTGACGGTCACTTCACCACCCGAATTATACGCTATTATATCTCTACGTTCGGCAGGGGTCAAGGAATGGAAGCCCAACCTTTCTTCGGTTATTGCCGCGGAATCAATTCGTCCCAAGAAAGTTCGACAATGTCTGCATACATAATTAACAATCATGTAATGTATATGCCTCCTGAAAGTTTTCTATACCTTTCAGTATGTCCAACAATCTTCCATTTAAGCCCGTCTGCCTACGTCTGAACTTACTTGTTGAATTCAGCCATCGTCCGTTCAAACGGATGACTCAAGCTGTGTTCTAAGGCGTTGCACGTGTCCTCGATCATTCCGGCCAGTAATTCTTTTTCCTTCTTGGGAAAGGTACCCAGAACATAATCGACAATAGCATGTCCAGGCTCCGGGCGGGAAATGCCCATACGAATCCGATTGAAGGACTGCGTGCCGGTATGCTGAATGATCGATTTAATGCCGTTATGACCGCCTGCGCTACCTTGATAACGCAATCTTATTTTACCGACTTCTGTATCCAGATCATCGTACACGACAATCAGATCTTCCATATCGGCCTTATAATAGTCCATATAAGCACGTAAAGACTCGCCTGATAGATTCATATAGGTCATTGGCTTAATCAGTACGGTTTTTACGCCACCAATGTGACCCTCTCCAATCAACGCCTTGCATTTGCTTTGGTTAATCTGGATGTTATGACGCGAGGCAAGAGCATCCAATGCCATAAATCCGACATTATGTCTCGTTTTCTCGTATTGGGGACCGGGGTTGCCCAATCCTACAATCCACTTCATAACTTTGACACCCTCTTTCGCAGTCTTGATTTTTTGGTAAAATAGTTGTATTGAATAGGAAGGTGCGTGCCGGTATGCTCAATCAAGGTGATATCCTCTTATATGACAGCCATTTTCTATATCATTTAAAACATTCCGTTCCTGTCCAGATCTATGACGGGAATGTACATATTCAGATTGGCATCGTTGCGCGTTTTAATGAGCATTTCGTCGAAATAGAGGACACACTATACAATCGTCAACGTTTCACATTCATATCTCGCCCAGGCTTTTAGCCTGACATGCTGATAGGGGTTACCTTTTCCATATGGAAAAGGCAACCCCTTTTTTAATGAGCCAGCGCTTATTCGATTTCAAACAGTTTGCTGATCGACAATTCTTCATGCACACGGATGATAGCTTCTCCCATTAATGGAGCCACAGACAATACCTTCAGCTTGCTTGTCGGATTCGGGTGAACGATCGGGATTGTATCCGTCACAACCACCTCTTTTAATGGCGAATTCTCCAGTCTTTCCATAGCAGGACCGGACAGCACAGCATGTGTACAACACGCATACACATCTTTTACGCCGCCTTCTTTAAGCGCATTTGCACCTAATACAATCGTTCCGGCTGTATCAATAATATCATCAATTAAAATAGCCGTTTTACCCTCAATGTTCCCGATGATGTTCATCACTTCACTGACATTTGGCTCTGGACGACGCTTATCAATAATAGCGAGCGGCGCACTCAGGAAGTCTGCCAGCTTACGCGCACGAACAACCCCGCCATGATCGGGTGAAACGACAATCGGGTTCTCAATTTGCTTGGAACGGAAATATTGGGCCAGAATTGGCGCTCCCAACATATGATCTACTGGAATATCAAAGAATCCCTGAATCTGCATCGCATGCAAATCCATGCTGATTACGCGGTGAGCTCCCGCTTTTTCAATCAAGTTAGCGACAAGCTTCGCTGTAATCGGATCGCGTGAACGAGCTTTACGATCCTGACGAGCGTAACCGTAATATGGCATAACGACATTGATACTTTTGGCAGAAGCGCGTTTAAGTGCATCAATCATAACCAATAACTCCATCAAGTTGTCGTTAACCGGCAGACAAGTTGACTGCACAATATACACATGGCAGCCGCGTACGCTTTCCGACAGCTTAACCTGGATTTCACCGTCACTAAACGATGTGGTATGGGATTCCCCCATTGGGATGCCGATGTAGTCCGCAATCTGGTGGGCTAACTTCGGATTGGAGTTACAAGTAAATATTTTGAGTTTGGAATCGCAATAAGTCATTAATAGAAACCCTCCGTGCTGGTTCATTCATTACAGATTCAACAGCTTGCTGATTAAGGTCATTCCGATCTTTTCTTCTTCGCTTTGGCACGTGCGCGGATTTTGTCCGCATATCCGACTTTGTTCTCTTGACGTGGTCTGGCAATGGCCAGATCGTTATCAGGGACAGCATGTGTTACAGTGGAGCCTGCTACAACATAAGCACCTTTTCCAATCTTAATCGGGGCGATCAGATTCACGTTGCTGCCAATAAAGGCATCGTCTTCAATTTCTGTAATGGATTTATTATATCCATCATAATTGACCGTTATTGCCCCGCAGCCAATATTTACGTTTGTACCCACCTTGGCATCACCGACATAGCTCAAATGAGACACCTTGGAATGATCTCCAATGGTCGCATTTTTCACCTCAACAAAATCACCAATTTTCACATGTTCGCCAAGCTTCGCGCCTGGACGCAGATAAGCAAACGGCCCCACAGATGTACTGCTTCCCACTTCCGCTTCGTTCAACACCGAATGTTTTACCGTTGCGCCTGAATGGATAATCGTATTCTGAATCTCAGCCTGTGGACCAATCACACAATCTTCTCCGATTTGTGTTTGACCATGCAGCCATGTGTTCGGGTACAGTACCGTATCGGAACCAATAACAACCTCGCTCCCGATATAGGTAGAAGACGGATCAATGACAGTGACACCATTCAGCATATGCTTGCGAACAATGCGCTCACGCATATAGCCCTCAGCTATCGACAAAGCCACTCTGTCGTTAACACCGATGGATTCAGACACATCATCTGTCAAATACGCCTCAACCTGCTCAGCTTCACCATGCAAAATACCAATGACATCTGTCAGGTAATATTCCTGCTGTGCATTGGTGTTCGTTACCTTGTCCAGCGCTGCAAACAGCTTGGCATTGTCAAAGCAGTACGTTCCCGTATTGATCTCCCGGACAGCATCTTCCTCAGGTGAACAATCTTTCTGTTCCACGATCTTGAGCACGGCCCCGGAAGCATCACGAATAACTCGTCCATATCCTTTCGGGTCGTCCAACTCAGCGGTCAGAATCGTCGCAGCCGCCCCACGGCTCTCGTGCAGTTGCACCAAGCCCTCCAGCGTTTCCGCTGTGATCAAAGGAGTATCCCCACAAATGACAATGGTTGTACCTTTTTCCTGACCGAGCAAGTCCTTGGCTTGCTTGACAGCATGGCCCGTTCCCAACTGCTCAGCCTGAAGCGCATATTCTGCCGACGGTCCCAAATAAGACTGTACCGCCTCTGCTCCATGACCCACGACGACTACACTTCGGGACACACCGATTTCACGAACCGTGTCGAGCACATGCCCCACCATCGGTTTTCCGCACACCGGATGCAGAACTTTATATAATTTGGATTTCATACGTTTTCCCTGCCCTGCGGCAAGAATGACTGCCAACCTTTCCAACAAGTCCAACCTCCTATCCTGAAAATAACAGTTACCCCTTGGCTAAAACGTTAATTCCCAGATCAGATTTTGCTTAACTTTTCACAATCCTCCTGAAAAATAACGGCGAACCTTTGGTTAATGGCTATTTTTTCAGGCCAGCTTGTGCTGGACATTCATCCCCGGGACGCATCGCTGCCTAGTCCCTGTCTTATGAAAAAGCCGCTTCGGCAGCCCGGATGGCTCCAAGTTGCCTTAAAACTGACTGTTAACTCACTAAAGAATATATCTCATTCCAGACAAAAAGAAAAGAGAGCCACAGTTAGTGGCTCTCTTTTTCTTTTGTACCCCAATCCTGCTTTAGGCGAATTAAGCGCCTTCTTCAATAGCAACTTCTTCATCCACAGCTGCACGTTCGTACTCAGTCAATACAGCAGCTTGGATCTTCTCACGGGTTCCTGAAGATATCGGATGAGCGATATCGCGAAACTCTCCGTCTGGAGTTCGTTTGCTTGGCATAGCTACGAACATCCCGTTATTACCGTCGATAACTCGGATGTCATGAACAACAAACTCGTTATCAATCGTAATGGATGCAATCGCCTTCATTCTTCCTTCTGAGTTCACTCGGCGGAGTCTAACATCCGTAATCTGCATGTGTGTTTCACCACCTTTTTCCAAATAGGACTTGGTGTATACATTCCACACAGCAGTTCGAAATCCTTCTTTTTTTCGGTAATTCGTATCCTAAATTCAGGTAATTTTTTTGAAAAGATTTCTTTTCGACATATTTAGGTATTTTATGATGGATTGTGACAATTTACTGCCCTGTTCACTCATCAAAATAATTGCCCAGCTTGACCGTAATTTGCTTGCTTCGAGAATCGACTGCGGTCAGATTCGCCAGTGAAATATAATCGTGCAGCAGGCGCTCTTCGTTCTCCACCTCGCCCGATTCTACCAGCACACCTACACCGGCCACCTCAGCATCAAACTCAGCCAGCAAGTCGACCATCCCCTGAATCGTGCCACCGGCCTTCATAAAATCATCTACGATGAGCACACGCGATTTCTCACGCATCGCACGTCTGGATAAAGACATCGTATGCAGGCTCTTTTGTGATCCTGAAACATAATTAATACTTACAGCCGAGCCTTCTGTCACCTGATGATCACGCCGTACGAGAACGACTGGCAAATTCAGCTGTGCTCCGGTTGCATAGGCAAGTGGAATACCCTTGGTCTCCACCGTCATAACCACATCAATCTGACGATTGGCAAAAGCGGTCGCGAATATTTTACCTGCTTCGTTCATCATCGCAGGTTGGCCCAGCAAATCGGACAAATACAGGTATCCTCCCGGTAATATGCGGTCAGGCTGCTCTAGTTGCGCACACAGGTCGTTCGCAAACGCAAGCGCATGCTGCTTGGAAAGCCTCGGGATCAGTTTCACGCCCCCTGCCGCTCCCGCCAGTGTCAGAAGCTCGCCAGTGCCCTCATCCTCAAAAACTTCCTTGATGATGGCCAGATCCTCGCTTATGGAGGACTTAGCTGCCCCGTAGCGATCCGCAAAATGAGTAAGAGGCACCAGCGTATGCGGCCGTGACAACAAAAATTGCGTCATTTCCACCAATCGTGAGCTTCTTTTAAGTTTTTTCACAACAATTCCTCGCGATCTATTCTCCTGCCGCCCGCTTTGTACAGTAAAGCACCGGCGGACTGGCCGGTTGCTGGCGGAATGTAAGTGATATAGTAAAATCCGAATATTTAATAGTAAATATATCATCTTCGTACGTATTTGTACAACAATTACCACTATAATATGAAAGAAATATCTAAAATCAGGTCAAAAGTCGTACTGCGTACACATCTTTACAAAACCCTCTTAGTCCATTGTAAATCCGTGGCACTTTGGCTTCCTTCGATACCAGTCCGAACACTGTAGGTCCGCTACCTGACATCAGCACACCGTCTGCTCCTAAGCGGATCATGGAGTTTTTAAGATGCTCTACCTCTGGATACAGCTTTAGTGTTACATCCTCAAGTACATTCCCCAGCGCGTTGCATACATCCGTAAAAGAAGCGTTATGGATCGCATGCTCCATCTGGCGGGCAGACGGGTGGTGCGCAATCTGATCTGCTTTGACACGACCATACACTTCAGCCGTCGATACATTAATCGGCGGCTTCGCAAGGATCACCCAGCATTGTGGCGGATTCGGAAGTGGCTTGAGCAGTTCTCCGCGTCCACTTGCTAAAGCTGTACCCCCTGTAATACAGAAAGGTACATCTGAGCCCAGTTCCGCACCCAGCACCCTTAATTCGGCATCCGAAATACCAAGCTTCCATAGCTTGTTCAGTCCACGCAGCGCTGCGGCAGCATCACTACTTCCACCCGCCAACCCTGCCGCCACCGGGATATGCTTATCCAGATGAATGTGGACGCCCGTAGACACGTTATAACGTTCTTTGATCAGACGAGCAGCCTGAAAAGCCAAGTTCTTTTCATCCAATGGTATGTACCCGGCTTGACTTGAAATAATAATGGTATCACGCGGTAACTCAGACATCGTCAATCGGTCAGACAGATCGACCATGGTCATAATCATTTCGACCTCGTGATAACCATCGTCCCGCTTACGTAGAACATCAAGCATTAAATTGATTTTCGCCGGTGCTTTTTCATATATTTTCAAGGCGTTCACCCACCTTCAACTTTTCCCTCAAGACAGCTTAACATATTATATCAGACTCAGCGTGTCAAGTCATGAGGTTCAAAAAAGCGGAGATGACCCGGTCTAATCCCGGATATCCCCGCTTTTCATCAGCACCACCGATAGCTACGATTTGCGGGAAGCTGCCTGCTCGGCAAGTTGGATAGCCCGCTTGACCATATTGCCCGCATCCTTGGCTTTAATGCCTCCCCAGCCTTCTTCCTTGACCGTGTCGTAAAATCCAAGATCTTTGGCCAGCTCGTACTTTAGCTCCTCCGACATGACACTCCGTCTTCTTCGGCTCATACATACGCCTCCTTCGGCAATGGAATAAGGAAGATCATTCCCGGCTTAGTATGTGCAGAGATGTCTTGCTTCATCCTGCTCTGTATATACAAAACGGCCCCGTCATTTGAAATGACGAAGCCGTCGTTAAACCTGCAAAGCTGGTATAAATCACGAAATCAATTAAGGTGTTTCAAAATATTCGACTACACTTGTATGGGAGTCGGGATCATATACGCTGACTTCTACCGACTCGGTAAGAATGTCAGCATAGCTGTAGGAGACACGTTTAAACGTCTGTTGCTCCTGATCCAGCTTGACGATAAAAACAGAAGGGTACGTTTCTTCCAAGACACCAGTTCGTTCGACGGTCTTACGGCGTCCGCCGTTAGCCCGCAGCAAAATTTTTTGCCCTACATGTGCGTCGAGACTGCGTTTGATTTCCAACAGCGTATTTTTAGCCATTGCCTAACGACCACCTCTTTCCTTGTCCATTATAACGAATTTTAGAGGGATTGTCAAATCAAGCTAAATATTATAACAACACGAAAAATAAGTTGTCAATTTAATTTTTTGCGAACAGGAATAATTTATATAAAAAATGACAAAAAGCCTCTGAAAGCAGAGGCTTTTTGCTCAGGTTAATCCTATTGGCACATTTGAATTCTAGATTGCGGAAGGCGTTACTTTAAGCGTTGATAAATTTTCAAGCTTCGGCAGGCCGATGCGATAGCTTCCCCTAGTTTCAATTCCACCCACTCCGCGACTGCCACTGATTGTCTGGTGAAACAGGTCCCCCATGTTGACCGTATCACGGATCGAAGTAAAGGCCGCCTTGGCAGCCACGTAAACGGGGTCCAGCGCGTGAATCAGGATACGCCCTGGTGAGCTGGCGAAGTTCGCTCCCGCACGTAGCAGCGCCTCAAAATGGGACTGGCACGCTCCCGCTACAATCGTCAGCGAATCCAGATGACGTTCATATTGTCTTGCTACCTGAATCGCCGCCACAAAATTTTGCGAATTTTTATAACTTTTCAAGCTGTACAAATCGTAAGGCTGTGGCTGCTTCAGCACACCGTCATGTCCGGTAATGACTACGATATCCGGACGGATACGAGGAAGCAGTCGGTACAACGTGTCCGCCATTGCCGATTCGTGAACGTGATGTCCCTCTGCAGGAACACGGAGCTGTTCATATAAACTGAGACATTTTTTCAGATAGCTGGGATCTCCATCCAGGTGAAGAACCTTTCCCGGCATTTCAAAATACGTTGACTCAACCGGATCACTCCAGTCCCCTACCAGAGCTGCCTGACTACGAGCAGCTTGCTGCTGGCGTGCCCGTTGCAACAGATTAAGAGACTCACCAGCCTTAATGTGGGCCTGCTGAGTCTTACCGCTAATCTGGTCTGCAGGCACTCTGACCAGATCGTTCACCGGGGAATCAGCCAGCAGCCGAAATTCTATTCCCTTAATGATCGCTTTATCCCGCTGGATGTCCTCAACACGAAACGTGACATCTCCGCCGTACGATTTCCGAACGACCAAGTCTCCTAAACTCATCACACTGTATCACCCCTCCTATATCGTATGGGTGAATGCACAGTTTGGTTCCAGCTTAGGATATACCTGCCTCCAACAGCACAGCGCTGAGACGCGCAAATTCCTCAATACTTAGCGTTTCTCCTCGACGGGAGGGTTCAATACCAGCTTGTTGCAACAACGGCTCCAGCGTGTCCCTGTTCTCTTTGGTGAAGAAACGGCTCTTCAAGTTATTGGAAATGGTTTTACGACGCTGGGCAAAAGCAGCATGAACCACTTCAAAGAAGTGCTTCTCATCCACCACTTCTACCGGAGGGGCTTCCCGTACACGCAGCCGGATGACTGCAGACTCCACATTTGGCTGGGGAATAAATACTGTATTCGGCACAGTGCAGACTAATTCAGGTTCGCTGTAATATTGCACTGCAATGCTCAGACTGCCGTAATCCTTCGTTCCAGGAGACGCAGCCATGCGCTCAGCCACTTCTTTTTGGATCATAACGACGATATTCTCCAGAGGGAGCTTGTCCTCCAGCAGCCTCATCAGAATCGGTGTAGTAACATAGTACGGCAGATTAGCCACGACACTTACTTTACTCACGTCTGCAAAATCGGCTGCGAACACCTCTCGCAAATCCAGCTTCAGCACGTCTCCATGACGTACCTTCACATGCTCGTAAGGGGCCAACACCTCTTCGAGAATTGGCAGCAGCCGCTGGTCAATCTCGACAGCGGTAACTGCCTTGGCCGATTGCGCCAGCTTCTCGGTCAAAGCGCCAATCCCAGGACCGATCTCAAGTGCACCCTTCGTCTCATCCAATCCGGCAGCATTTACAATCTTATTGAGAATATTTTGATCAATCAGGAAATTTTGTCCCAAACTCTTTTTGAACGAAAAACCGTGCCGTTGAATAATTTCCTTCGTACGCCGCGGTGTTGCTATATCTTGAATCCCTGTCATACGGACATCACAATCCTTCACTTTCAATTTGTGCCAGCGCCCCGGCAAATTCCTCGCGGCTGATCTGAAATACAGAGAGCCGTTTATGTAGCTGCTTTCCGTTACAATAACCAATACCCAGTACATTCCCTAAGGCCATACGGCGTGCAGCAGCATTGGGATGGGTGATGAGTCCAGCATCAATCAGGTCCGCCCACTCAATCAGCGGGTCGGCGCCTTCCACTGTCGTATGGACCCGTGCAAGAGCGTGTCTGATCGCTTCTGGTGAGGCATTCTCCACGCCAATATCTCCTTTACGCGTCGCTTCTGCCTCGGGTATAAAGGCCTGCTTGCAGCCGGGTACCTTGGAAGCGATAATCTTACGGATGCGCTCCCCTGCATGATCGGGATCGGTTAAAATGATGACCCCCCGCCGCTCCTGCGCCAATGCAATTTTACGCAGCGTCATTTTATTAATGGCGGAGCCGCCAGTTTCTATCGTATCCGCTTCAACAGCGCGGCGAATGGCCACCGTATCATCCCGGCCCTCTACCACGATCACTTCCTTGATCATTTGCGTTTCCCTCCACTGCTACACAGCAAGCTATATTTATCTTTCCCTGCTTTTGAAAACAAAATAAGAAGAGGATATCCTCTTCTTAGCATGGCATAACTATGTTGTTAATACTATCGCATTGCCCTCAACATACACAACCTGTTTTAGTTGATTTCAGGCTTTACCGGTCCGATAACATATACGGTTTTACCGTGCTTACGACCAAATTGGTTGGCTCGGCTCAAACTCTCATAATACACATCGATTTTGTGGCCTTTAATCGCGCCACCGGTATCCTCCGCACGACGGAAGCCCACCCCTTCGATGTACACCCACCAGCCGATTGGAATTATACTCGGATCGACCGCGATGGTGCGTCCTTCCGTGACACGTGCGCCGGATGCAGTACGTGTACCGATACCTGGCTCCTGTGAGGAATACGCCGTCATGGAGACATTTTGTAAAACTTTGCTATATTTAAAATTTACGCCTGCTTTACGGACAGCACTGCCCGAACTAACCGTTGTTGCCTTAACCGCATCATTGGGACCGACGGAAGCAGCAAGAACGACCGGTTTTTTCTTCGTTCCTACCGCAATGACTTTATCCACACGGTTCTGTGCAACTTCCTTGTTAACCAGCTGTTTGGATACCAACTTTCCATCATGATATACCTTTTGAACGTGCTGGACGACCACACCCGATTTGCCGCTTTGAATGACCCGATTATCGCCTTTATAAAGACTCGGATCGGCCGTTTTGATGACCTGATAAGGCACCTGCTTTTTCTGTTCGACCTGCTGTTTCTTCACACGGACGATTTTTATGTCCATGTTAGACGAAACAGAGGCATCCAACGCAGGATAAACTTTATCCGTTGATGATAATTTATAGCCCGAGGTACGAATGGCACCTTCTACTGTATTTTCTGTTGTGTACAGCTTTTTCGTCTCATTGCCTGAAGATACTTTAACCTGATTGGCACGTTTAATGACTACGCGATCGCCATCCTGTATTGCTCCATTTAGCGGCATGGAAACTGTATCATGCGGCTGAAGTGAAATGGAATGCTCGCTCAGCAAATCTTGAAGCTTGGATTCCCGGGTTTCTACCGCAGACGCCTTGCCATCGATGACAAAAAAGACTTGTTTTTTAGATTGCGTGTACATCAGAATTGAAATCATAATCGTTAGCGCGATTAGAAAAATAGCAACCAAAGCAGCCTGGCGCACATTCTCTTGCTTCCAACGCAATACGTAAGACATGCTGGATGAGCGTGACTCATGGGTATCCTTTTTCTGGAAAATGCCCATTTCCTCCGTCCTCCTTACATAGCCCGCCGTCTGGAGTAAGACATAGTTGAGATTTGACGTGACTATAACAGATTTTCTACAAGACAAGCCCAAACTACGACTGTCCTGCACCATGTACCCGTCTTCGCGGCATGCTGTCCTCCCCTGTTTAACCACAGTATGATGACAGATTTTCTTTTATTCACAACAAAAAAAGCCAGAGAAAGAGACTAGAGAGCTCTTTCGTGGCTTCCGGCATGTGTGAATATGCGGGAAAACTCATGCACGAGATGGCTTCTCTCTTGTTACGCTTACGGGGTTAGCTGTCGGGTTCGGACGTAGAGAGTCGCCCTAGCTTGGGTCAACCGCTCATGGCGGTCGCCTTCACATTCACCCCGAAGACCCAGAAAGAAATCGAAATACGGCTCCTCCACCTGTTCAATCCCATCCGGGAAAAGAATTTAGGTCGAGCCGGCTGGCGGAAGAGACGTTCCCTTCTTGCACATACGCCGGACGTACTGTAAGCCATATCGGTTCCCCCGTTCCCTGTAAAAGGGACTCAGCGAGACTGGTTCATGAAATGACTTGTTGATGTTTACATTCAAACAACAATTCACTGAAAAGATGATATCCTGTTTCTATGCATGTTGTAAAGCAGGTTTCAAGTACATTTTTTAAAATATTCGGTTAAAATATTGTAATATTCTCGAGTTTCCTGCAACAAATTCATGATTAGCTTCGTCTATCTCTTTATTTTGATCGATTTCTTCACTTTTTCATTGAATGTCAAATCGTTCCAGGGCATTTCGGGTCGTTATTGACACTAATTCCTCCACTGTAATCCCTTTGATTTGGGCTGCAGCCTCTGCTACCAGTCTCACATGTGCAGACTCATTTCGCTTCCCACGAAACGGATGAGGCGTCAGATAGGGAGCATCAGTTTCAATGAGCAGACGGTCCAGCGGCACCTGTGCGAGCACCTCTTTTGGCTGCTTGGCATTTTTGAACGTTATTGGACCACCGAAGGAAAGGTGAAATCCCATATCCAGCACCATTTTGGCTGTCTCCCAGCTACCCGAAAAGGAGTGCATGACTCCACCAATCTCACTCGCTTTTTCCTCGCGCAAAATCTTAACAATATCTTCATGTGCATCCCGGTTATGAATAACAATGGGCATCTTGAGCTCACGAGCCAGACCAATTTGATTTCGAAACACCCGATGCTGCACATCCTTCGGTGATGTATCCCAATAATAATCCAGACCGATCTCCCCGATGGCTACAACCTTTTTATGACTGCATAACGATGCAATCCATTCTAGATCGCCCTCCTGCATTGTAATAGCATCCTGTGGGTGCCATCCAACTGCCGCATAAATAAAATCATACGTCTCGGCCAATTTCATGGTGGATGGAATGGTCTCACGATTAAATCCGATATTGATCATCCGCGTTACTCCTGATTCGACAGCACGTGCTATAACTTCTTCACGATCTTCGTCAAATTGTGGCGCATCCAAGTGAGTATGAGTGTCGAATAAATCCAAGGTTTACATCTCCTTTTTTTACTTACATTTCTATATAGTTGTCTATTCTTTGACAAAATAATTCCTTATTTCGGCAGGAATCCTGTCTTTTACCGCGTTCAATTTATTCTGGGGAAAATACATATGATATTTCCCTCGGTGAATACCACTTATTGAGCGCACAATTTCCGAAACTTCGGATATTTCACTCACCTCGCCCTGACGTCCAAGCAGTAAAATCTGGTTGTCCGTCGAGCCACCCTGCCGAAACACATCATAAGGAAGATCTGTCGGAAAATCAATTTCAAAATCATATTCAGGGTGCAAACCAGCCTCTTTCAAAGCTTCTCGAATACTGTCAATGGTATCTGTATCCATATTTTCAATCTCTACATATTTATACAATCTACGGTCCATAAACCGGCTGCTCAAATCACTTAAAATCTCGTCCTTTTCTCGTTTCCACTGGCTAAATACGGTCTGGATTAATGACTCGTCGAGCATCAGATATTGCTCTACTGTAAGATCTCCTTTCAACAGATCCGGCAACGGGTCCAGCAGAAATCCAAACTCATATCCGTTTTTAAACAATTCCTTTGCTCGCTTGAAAATTTTACGTAAAAGGATTTCCGAGCTGCGTGTTACAGGATGAAAATAAATTTGCCAATACATCTGGTAGCGTGACATTAAATAATCTTCTACTGCATGCATACCTGATTCCTTCACAACAATTCTCCCATTATGAGGACGCAGCAGTCGTAAAATACGATCCAAATCAATCGTGCCGTAGTTGACACCTGTCGAGTGAGCATCCCGCAACAAATAATCCATACGATCGGCATCTAGTGGACTGGTTACCAGGTTGACAACAATCGGTTTATCATACGTTTTGGCTATAACCGCAGCCACCTTTTGTGGAAGCTTCTCGTCGACTTGCCGTAGCACGGCGTTGATCTCCGTGTCTCCCAGTACAATGCGGCATGTCCAATCCTCATGGTTCATATGAAAGGCTTCCTCAATTGAATGAGAAAATGGGCCGTGCCCCACATCATGCAATAGAGCTGCACACAGAGCAACCAGCCTTTCCTCCTTCGGCCAATCCGGGAAATCTCCACGTTCAAATTGAGAAATAATACTTCTCGTAATCTCATATACGCCCAATGAGTGTGAAAACCGGCTATGCTCCGCTCCATGAAACGTAAGATACGACGTTCCTAACTGCCGTATTCGCCGTAAACGTTGGAACTCCGGCGTGTTGATTAACCGCCATATCACAGTATCCTGAACATGGATGTAATTATGTACCGGGTCTTTAAAAACTTTTTCTTCACTAAGTGGCTGGTGCAAGATATCAGCTCCTTTAATATTCGGAATAATGGATTAAAATACAATAAAATCCTAAATGTTTTCCCTCATTCGACATTCTTTGTCGTAATATGTCGAATTATAGTTTTTCGACATTTCCAAATCGACAAACTGAATAAATCATCAATGAGATAAGGCAATACACACAAGTAAAGCTCTTTAATCTAAATACTTTTGCATAATCAGACTGTTACTACATTTTTAAGGTTGACTGTTTTGGGAATCGTTGGTATAGTAAATATCAGAAAAGAGAAAATTTTGTCGAATCATGACACTTATATTATTTTAAACGGCGAGAGGAGCCTGATTTATTATGATGAAATCCACTGGTATTGTAAGAAAAGTTGACGAGCTCGGACGTGTTGTTATTCCAATCGAATTGCGCCGTACCCTGGGAATCGGAGAGAAAGACGCTTTGGAAATTTATGTTGATGGCGAACGCATCATGCTTAAAAAATACGAGCCAGCTTGTATCTTCTGCGGCAATGCTGAGAACGTAATTTACTTCAAAGGGAAAATTGTTTGCCAAGATTGCATTTCTGAAATCCCAACACCTGTGACAAACTGAGAATTTTAGTATATAATAGACTTATCAGATATTGTTAATTCTAACCTTTTTCATATATACTCCTTGTTGCCTTCCACGGTTTGAACCCAACCGTTGGAAGGCCCTTTTTTGTTTAGGCAGATATTCATAAGAGTGCGTTGTAAACATCTCTCTTGGAGATTGAACGATCTGTGGCTGTACGCTTCATTGCATCCTTGCGTGTGAGTCCCTGTGCCTCATAATGTGCGACGTGGGACTCCAACGTTAAAGACTGCCACCATGCCTGACGTTCCTGTTCCTCTTCCTCTTCGTCTTTCCCTTCAACCACCAGACAATATTCACCAATCGGTGGATTCTCCTCTAGTTTAGCAAGGCATTGCTCCACGGTTCCCCGCACCCATTCCTCATGCAGCTTGGTCAGCTCACGCGCAAGCACCACTTTGCGTGAACCTAATGTTTCCTTCAACACCATCAATGTCTTCACAATACGATGAGGTGATTCATAAAAAATAATTGTGCCGTGAGATACCTGAAACGATAGCAACAGCTTCTCTAGGTCCTTTTTCTCCCGTGGTGGAAAGCCAGCGAAGGTGAACCTTTCTGTATCCAGTCCTGAGGCAATTAAAGCCGATAGTGCCGCATTTGCCCCTGGGATAGGAATGACGCTAATTTCCGCTTCCAGTGCCAGTTTGACCAGATCCGAACCAGGGTCAGAAATGGCCGGTAAACCTGCATCGCTAACCAGTGCCAAATTTTTTCCTTCTATTATATAACGTATCAGTTCAGGCCCACTGGCAACCTTATTATGTTCATGATAACTGAAGAGCATATCCGGTGTAATTTCGAAATGAGTGAGCAGTTTGCGTGTCTGCCGTGTATCTTCGGCAGCGATAATACTACATGATTTTAAGGTGTTAATCGCCCTAAAGGTCATATCGTCCAGATTTCCAATAGGTGTCGCAACAAGATACAACTTTCCCCGTTCTTCTTCGCTGGTACTAAAGCTTTTTTGTACAGCTGCTTTCACACAGAATCCCCCTTGCTTACTTCTCCATAGATATCTCTTATTTCCTGAGTATAATTCCCATTTTCCTGATATACAATGAGCGGAGGCAACAAACGAACCTCCGGTTTGCCGTCACGTAATGCTTCAACTAGTACCATATTGGCTTCCATATGAACTCGTGGGTGAACAAAACGTATTCGTTTGGGTTCCAAACTATGTTTACGCATCAAGGTTATAATCTCACCCAGCCGCTGCGGGCGATGAACCATAGATACCTTTCCCCCATTACGTACAAGCCGGGTGGATGCCTGAATGACTTCTTCCAGTGTGCAGTTCACTTCATGACGGGCAATTGCCTGGTGAGGATTCAGCTTGATATCGCTACCATTTAGCGGCATATAGGGGGGATTCACGGTAATCGCATCATAAACACCATGTCCCGTGATGTGAACCAGCTCACGTAGGTCCCCTTCCCGAATCTGAATTGCTGCTTCTAATCCATTCAAGCTGACACTACGTCTAGCCATATCTGCCAAACGTGGTTGAATCTCAATTCCTTCAATAGACGCTTTTGTTCGTGTCGTTAGCAACAGCGGGACAACCCCATTGCCAGTACACAAATCCAGAATCTTCCCGCGCTGCGGAATACCGGCAAAACGTGCCAGCAAGACCGCGTCCATCGAGAAGCTGAATACTTCATCACTTTGGATAATGCGCAAATTATGTGAAAGCAGATCATCAATTCGTTCCGACTTCTTTTCATTTTCGTACATAGTGCTCTCCCATCTTTTATAACCAAAATCGCTTTTCACTCATACTTCCTTACAAAAAAGCCGTAGGCATCTTGCTCCTACGGCTTGTTTTTATTTATTCAAAAATGACAGACAGAAGAGGCAATCGCCTTCCGTTCGCAAATGTCCGTAATACACGTTGCATATATGAAATCCTTCATGATACAGCCTCGCTAGATTGTCGTAGCCTTCGCCCACGACCTCACCCGTTTGCCCTTCATCCTTAATGACGATCGGAGGAGGAAGCTTCGGCTTGTTTGCCGTCTTTTCTTCTCCAGAGGTTTCACGTTTGAGCATCTTGCGCACCTGTTCGTTTTCAATCGTTAGTCGTTGATTTTCCTCCAGCAGCTCTTTTACTGCCAGTTTCAATTCACCCAGATCGCTATGCAACTGTCCCATTTGGGTTTCCATTTCGTGAATACGCGCAAAAACATTTAATTTATCCAAGTTTCCACCCCGAAGCAACCTAATGGTTTACTTGACGACTACATCGTCCATTGGAAGTTCCTTGACCTTACTGATCTCAAATAGTTGAACATGCACCGTGCGATGACCTGCATTCACACCTACGACTTTACCTTCTCCCAAAGAGGTGATAACCATCTTACCCACCTGAGGTAGCTCTTCTCGCATGCTTTCGTAGTTATCATGTTCAAACTTGAGACAGCACATCAATCTCCCGCACAACCCGGAAATCTTCGTCGGATTCAGCGACAAACTCTGATCCTTCGCCATCTTAATAGATACCGGCTCAAAATCCCCCAGCCATGAGGAGCAACACAGAATACGTCCACAAGGTCCGATTCCGCCAAGCATTTTAGCCTCATCCCGTACGCCGATCTGCCGCAGCTCGATCCGTGTACGAAAAATACTGGCCAAGTCCTTTACAAGCTCTCGAAAATCCACCCGACCCTCTGCCGTAAAATAAAAAATGATCTTATTGCGGTCAAATGTAAATTCTACATCTACCAGCTTCATTTTAAGGCCATGGTCTTTAATTTTATTTAAACACGTGCCGAATGCATCCTTGGCCGCCAATTTATTCTCTTCTACAACAAGAGCGTCATCATCCCCAGCAATACGAATGACTTTTTTTAAGGGCAGGACAACATCCGAATCATTTACCTCTTTTTTGCCCACTACAACCTTGCCATATTCAATACCGCGCGCGGTCTCTACAATGACGCAGTTTTCTTTCTCCACTGGAAGATCCAGCGGATCAAAATAATAAGTCTTGCCCGCCTTCTTGAAACGGACACCCACTACACTATACAAAAATTAACCCCCTTGTATGCCACTAAACCTCATTTGAAGCCGACATTGTACGAATGGCCGCAATTGAAGTCTCACTGTCGCACAAACCGGGAACCTGGCGTCGCGGATTGTGCAGAGTGGAACAAGCGCGCCTTCCTGTTAGCCGGTGATAGAACCGCTTGTATCGGACAACCCAATCAGAAGCTGCTCCACGCATAATTGCCCGTTGACGTGAAAACGGAGCTTCTTCCTGCAATTCGCGGCCAAATCCATATAAGAGACCCATTGTTCCGTGCTGCGGGTGATTGCCAATTTGGAGACGGACTCCAAATGATCTATGAAAACAATGCTTTCGTGCCTTCCGTAACGGAAATGAAGCATATCCTTAAACCACAAATGAAACAGATGAAACAGAATATCCAGGTGTTCAGAAAGTCCAGTTTTAAAAATCTTCTGTTGAGCCAGAATAATAGACGAGCTCCCCCGACTCATGGACTCCTTCACTAATTGTAACACTACGTTTCTAATTTCTGCAAACCAATTCTGCTGGAGAATTTCTCTACATGATTCCAGTCCTGAAGCAATATGAACGACCGACCGGACAAGCCCTGCCGTATAGCCTTCCCCAATTAATGCCTGCATCATCATCTCCGGCTGTAAAGCGTGGAAAGGAACCTGCTGCGTCCGTGATTGAATCGTAGGCAGCAACGCCTGTCCATTTTCAGAAATGAGTATGCCGACCACTGGAATCTGGGGCTCCTCCAGAAATTTAAGTAGGCTATTAGCAGCTTGCACTGTCATGGTATCCGCCTGCCGAATGATATATACCTTCGGATTGGAGCTTTCAGATTTGTAAGAAAATATACGTTGAAGCCCACGAATCTGATCAATTTTAATCGTAGCTCCATCCGGCTCTACAATATGCAAATCTGGATGATTCCCGTGCTCTACCTTGCGGCATGACAAACACTCCCCGCATGCATCATCCGTCTGTCGCTCACAAAATAAAGCCTTAGCAAAGATCTGCGCCATGTTCATCTGCCCGCTTCCCGGCGGCCCGCTAAAAACATAGGCATGGTTGACCGTATGATTCCGTAGTGCACTTTGCAGCATTTTTTTGGCTACATCCTGGCCCATTATATGTTGAAAAGACATATTTCCTCACTTTCTCCACTGAAAACAACTGTGATCCATCGGCAAATCGTTGTTCTTCCAGGCATGTACATAGTCAAAAATAATCTGCCAGCATGATCAGCAAGCAGATTATTTCTTCGTGGCAACAGCCCGTCTGTATTCATTTATAACATAAGTCTGCATTAAAATGAGAGATTAATTAGCAATCCTCTGATCTCACCGACCCCTTGCAAAAGCTCAATCTTGCCTTGCTCGGTTTCGAGCAGCTCATCCGCCATTTTGAGCAACAGCTCATCCACTTCATCAATCAGCTTATAACGTTTGCTGCGTCCCCGGCGATCCCAGCCCTTCGTGTCCTTCATGGACACGCCTCGCCGAACGGTATCTTCCAAAAACCGTTTAACCAGCATCTTATAGGCCTTCAGCTCACGAATCGTCATTGAACGTGCAAGACGATCTCCCTGCATTTGTATTTCCTTAAAGCGCCGATTCAATTCCTCCTGCGAAGCTTGCTCTCCATTTTGCTGCATAACGTCGGAGAAGCTCTTGGGCTGAATTGGTTTTGCACTCATTTCATTTGTAGACAATGTACTTTGTAAAGGGCGATAGCCCGGATTTATTTTCATATAAACCTGCTTTCTCCCCGGATGCTTCCACTTTCCCCCTTCATGAACAGTTCAATCTAGAACTCAGGGTTTCTTCGGCTTTCCGGGAACTGCGCTGTAGCGCTGCCGTTTTAGTGGATCTGCCCTCACTCTCATCATGTGAGAAGATACAGGCGATTCCCCTATCATATCGGCAGAATAGGCCCTATTGTGTAGATTCAGAAATGCTCGAAACGGTCTACAGGCATCACGAATACCGTCGCTCCACCCACCTGGACTTCAACAGGCAACGGTAAATAGGAATCCGTCGTCCCGCTCATAGGGGTAACGGGTGTGACCAGCTGTTCACGAACCTTGCAACTGCTGCGAATGACGTTCATTAATGAGTCCACCTGATTGTCATCAACACCGATCATAAATGTCGTATTACCAGCACGCAGAAATCCTCCTGTGCTCGCCAATTTAGTAGCACGGAAATTAGCTTTCACCAGTCCGCTGGATAATCTGTTACTGTCCTTATCCTGTACAATCGCAATAATCAGCTTCATCCTGTATTCCTCCTTCAAGTCATATTAGAGACAACCTTGTCCCTAGCTCAATTTTACCGTATATCCTTCGACAATTATATGCTAAAATTCTGAACAAACCGCTTTTTCAGCAAATCCTTCAATACTTGCTCCACCTGCTCTGGCGCCGGAGATGCATCAACAATTGTAATTCGCTCTGGAAATTTGCGAGCCAACTCCAAATATGCCTCTCGCACCTTATGGTGAAACGATATACTCTCCATGTCGAGGCGGTCCATTTCTGCTCCTCGTGACGCATTAATTCTTGCCAATCCCAATTCGGGCTCAATATCCAGATAAAATGTGGCATCCGGCTCCCAATCATCCACCGCAAAGCGATTAATTGAAGCCACCTCTTCAATTCCGATCCCTCTTGCAAATCCTTGATAGACCAAGCTACTATCCACAAAACGATCACATAATACGATAGCTCCCTGTTCAATAGCCGGCTTTACCTTCTCCACCAAATGCTGACGCCGCGCCGCCGCGTATAAAAGTGCCTCTGTTCGAGCATCCATACTGGTATGAGCAGGGTCCAAAATGATAGAACGAATCTTTTCGGAAATTTCGATGCCACCCGGCTCCCTCGTCGTGATGACTGGATAGCCTTCTTCCTCCATAAACTTCGCCAGCCGTTGAATCATAGTTGTTTTACCGGAGCCGTCTCCCCCCTCCAGTGTGATAAAAATGCCTTTGCGATTCATGTTATTCCCTGCTTTCCTGCCTGAAAAATAAAAGTCACCCATAGGCTACGTATGCTTCTTTTATTCAGTCTTCTGTATTTGTTAAGTCTCTAGTATCTAATCTTTATTGTAAACGGAATACCCGAATTGTAAGCATACTTTCATCTGCTACCCCGTGCCACTTGGCTCCCAGCTCACGTAGACGACTCATCCGCAATGCAATCGCTTCTGTGATCGTTTCTCCTGCATATAGCAGTGGAATACCTGGAGGATACGGGATAATCATTTCAGCCGCTACCCTGCCAGCGGATTCGTCTACAGGCACGGTCTCCATCTGATCCGGGCTAATCGGTCGAAGCCCAAACGGCACCGGACTAGAGTATCCCTTCATTCTATCATTGTTCCACGTGGAAAAATCTAATTCGAATCTTTGCTGCTCTTTTTCCGTTGACCCCGGCTCAACAGCCGTCTCCTTAAATCTTATATCATTATCTATATGCACAAGAGCCTGCAACAGGTGACTCGCATCCTTAGCCGTAGAGCCTAACGTAAACAATAAAACAACATGTTTTTCGTCGCTCATCTCTGGAACACATCCGTAAGTCTCCAACTCATGCTTGAGTCCAAACCCATCCAGTATACCCCATGTATCATACAGCACCAATTTAAAAGGATCCTGGGTTGAATATCCGCTTATTCCCTCATCAGCCCTTTCTAGGACCTCAGAGATTCCCCTGTGAGCATATTCTCCCTCTAGTGCCTGCTGTGTAGGTTCTAGCAAGCGAAAGCGTGGGAGCTGCTCCAGGCCCTTTCTAAAAGCATCTGCCGCCGCTAAGCCCACTGTAAAAGCATCTGTTCCATACGCCTCTATATACCATCTTGCCAAATCCAGTGAAGCCATTAACGGATAAGAAGGGCTAGAGCTTTGCACCATCGCCAAACGCTGACGAAGCAGTTCCCGATGGATTCTCTCTCCCTGCACATGTAACATAGCCCCCATGGTCATGGCTGGAAGCATTTTATGTGTCGACTGGACGACTACATCAGCCCCGCAGGATAGCGCAGAGGCTGGCAAACGAGGATGCAACCCATAATGGGCACCGTGTGCCTCATCTATCAATAGCGGTACATGGGCTGCATGACAGGCCTTAGCCGTTGCCGTCAGGTCATGCCCCATCCCATAGTAATTAGGTAGTGTAAGTAACACCCCTTTAGCCGAAGGATAAGCCTTCAGTGCAGTTTTTATTGTATCCGTCGTTGGGGCAACCGCCAGCCCGCTTAGTGTATCTATTTCCGGATCTAGGAATACCGCATTAGCCCCTGACAGCATGAGACCGTTCAGGACAGATTTGTGTACATTTCTCTGTACCAGCACTAGATCTCCCGGCTCCGTACATACAGTTAAAATCATAGCCAAATTACCGACCGTGCTTCCTCCAATTAGCCAAAAGCTCTCTTCAGCACCAAAGCACTTTGCAGCCAGCTCTTGCCCTTCACGAATCACATCTTCTGGGTGATGCAAATCATCCAGTCCAGTAATCTCTGTCGCATCAATAGACATCACTTCTTGCAACAGAGATGCAATATTTTCGTGCTCATATACTTGTCCATTTTTATGACCGGGTACATGGAAAGAAGCATTGCCCTGAGTCCGGTAACGTATTAGAGCTTCCATTAATGGTGCATGTACCGCCTTTTTCCCCATCATTCTGCAATCCTTCCAAACAAAGCTTTATATCTACCTTATTTTATCGTAAAATCAAGCGGAATCCTACTTTTACTCACAGAAAAAAAGGCCCGTATCGACAGACCTTGGAATGCCAATCCTTCAAAGACTAATTAGCAAAGGATATTATGCATTTTTCTGTACCCAGATTTGCTTTAGTTGATCAATAAAAAAATGATATTTGGCATCAGTTGCATCCGTGTGCACCATTTCAGCTTCACACGTATCACAGATAAACTCGGAAACGATAAAAATGCCTTCATGCTTGTGCTGCCCGCATATAATACAGCGGTGGCCGCCTTGATCATGCATATCCATCCCACCTTGTTTCTTTTACTATTAGTATGGGGCACTTTCTACTATTTTAAACCTTTTCATAGCCCAGTTCGACGATATACTCTATATATATTCCATCTGGGCCATTATGGTGTTTGTACCCCGTATGTTTAAAAAACAGCCGTCTATGCCGATATAATAAGAAAAGCTCTTATATATGGATACCCTTTCATCGGAGCCCTTGAACACTTCATCAGTGATAGCTTTTCCAGTAATTATAGAGTAGGCTAGCTAACACTGGATGTCGATCATTCTGTATTTCTACAAAAACGATTAAATGCTTATTTAAAGCGGCATGAGCGAAGTACCGTCCCTTTTTCCGGCTGTGGACGGGAAGCCACTTGTGATGCAGTAGATTAATGAAAGGACTGTTCGCATGACAGAGGAAACCGGAACCAAAGCTACCTACTATCACTACAAGCTCATTAAAAAAATCAGTATACCGCGTCAACTAATATGGAGTCATATCACACTGCCTGTTATTATGCTTCTCTTTCTGCTTCTTGCCTTTTCCTGGACTAGCGTGTTTTTGTTTGCTCTTGCCTTTTTCCTAACCTTATGGGTACACTTCGTAATCTCACGATCTGTCCTATACATCGGTGGCGGAACATCCTTCCGCAAACGCTGGGCATTCCACCGTAAATTACCTTGGCTAGGCTATATGACAGACCAGTACATAGGCTATAGCATCTTTCGTCGTGTGCACATACATACCCTCTGGATCGGTATCTGCTTATCAGCCGTATTCATTCTCTGGTCTCCACCAGCCTTTACTGTATCCTTACTCTTCTGGCATCTATGGCTTATTGCACCGCGTCTATACATCCTCAGTCGGCTTACAGGCGAGAGAAAAGACGGCATGTTGAAGTTTACCGATGAAGATGCCTCATATTATCAACAGTAAATTTAATCACTCATTATCCGTACAGATAGAAAACTCAGGTCTGAACTAACCTACCAACGATCTAGACTGAAGCAATAAAAAAGGAGCAACCTCAAACGGTTACTCCTTTTTTTTGTGTCTTAACAATTAAAATCGCTTTATTCTCTTATCAAGTAAACTTTTCCTCATCGTTATCCTCGTTATTCATGTAGAGCATTTGATCAACATGCAAATATATAAAAGGAAGCCACTCCCTACTCAACGGCAGTTCTGAGTGCTTCCCCATATCCGATCTCTTCATTCATCATTATACACAGCATACAATATGCTGAGTTTACTATAAATATGATCTACAATAAATCCTATGCTACTTACTCGGTTGAAAACCGTGTCCCTAATTAAGATCCACGCTTTTGCTCTTCACAACAGCCTTTCTGTCTTTTGGAACCAATACAGTAAAAGAACCATCATGCACAGACAAATGCACCATATGCTTATTTTTCTGAAACACCTTCTGATTCGAGGTGGATAAATTCGGTTCCTCAGTCCAGCCCCAAGCTGCAATCTCTTCTAAATAAGGAGCAGGTAGACTATCACTTTCCTTCAACGCTGGCAGTGCATAGCGAACATAGTCCATGTCCGAATTACTGCTGGCCCGATCGGTTTTACTAGCTTCTTTAGGAACTGGAAACGTCTTCTCGTTGGCAGCACCCTCAAACGATGTCCAAGAAGGCTCCTCTTCCACGCACCCGGTAAGAATCGCGACAGCGACACTGAATAGCACCAATAGAGCAAGCCATTTATTTCGCCGCATGATCTTCCCTCCTTACCAGCCTGATTGACTATACAAAATCCTATGATGGAGTTTGCATAAATCTGCAATAATGCAGCGTGTGTGTATGGGATTCAATACCTATATTATACAGGGTTTACTCCTACATTCCGTAACAAAAATGTTACCTTCCTTTTGTAAGGATATTTCTAAAATATACGTATATGCAAAAAAAGGATCATAATCTCAACGAGATCATGATCCTCTTTACTTGTTGCTTGGCGACGTCCTACTCTCCCAGGACCCTGCGGTCCAAGTACCATCGGCGCTGGAGGGCTTAACGGTCGTGTT
>NZ_JBMOUI010000018.1:0-71755 GCF_049319765.1 Paenibacillus sp. S29
CACTCCAGAACCGTTCAGCCTCTGCTTTGTCCTGCCGCTCCAGCCATTCAATATATTCGCTGTATGGCGTTACCGGGGCAAGCTCCGGCTTGCGGTCTTCGAGGATGGCAAAGTACGTATTAAATGCCTCTCCTACAATTAGGAACAAGCACCAACCGTCCATCAAAATATGGTGGAAGCTCCACACAAAACGGTACGACTCCTCACCTGTACGCAAAATAGACACCCGCATCAGCTCGCCTGAGCTGAAATTAAAGCCTTCGGCTTTGTCACGCTCAGCAAAATCAGCAATGTATGCGTCCTGCTCTCCTTGTCCCATTGAGCGCACATCTTCAAAACGGAACCCGGCATGTTTGTGACGGTACACCACCTGTAAAGGCTGCTCATTCCAGCCGCTATAAAAATTCGTTCTGAATATTTGATGGCGATCCACCAGTTGATTTAAGCTTTCGGCAAAAGCCTCCACTTGAAAGCTACCTTGCAGATCAAATGTCGCCTGCTCAAAGTACGCCCCGGATTTTGGCTCCATTAGGCCGTGGAACAGGATGCCTTTTTGCATGGGTGTGAGCGAATAAATATTTTCTAGTTCTCCCGCAGCAGCCGTCTGCTCTACAATATGATCCAGCTCTCCAGCCGTCAGTCCTTGGAAGGACAAGTCACTTGGCGTCAGCTCTGGCAACTCTTTTTCCACACAGTGAGCCAATACCTCACGCAAGCTCTCCTGAAGCAGATCAGCCAGCTTTTTGATTGACTTTTTCATGAACGTTTTGTTGCTGTAGCTGATCGTCAGTTCCAGTGCACCGTCCGTGATCATGCCGTTGATATCCAGAGCATACCGCTTGGTCAACGTATCACTAATGGAAGCTCCGATGGAATAAGGAGACATGCGAAAGGCATTATGTTTCAAATCCTGATCGAATTGTCCGAGATAGTTAAAGCTGATTTCCGGCTCGGCGACAAAAGCGGCTTCCCCTTCCCTAGGCGCAGAAAGATATCTCAAAATACCGTATCCAATTCCTTTATACGGCAAACGACGCAGCCCTTCCTTGACGCTCTTGACACGCCGTCCCACATTCCGATCCTCGCCCATATCGAGCACAACCGGGAATTGGCTGGTAAACCAACCGACCGTACGCGTAATATCCACATCCGGCAAAATAGCTTCCCGTCCGTGACCCTCCAGATTTACAAGCACCTGACGGATGCCTGCCCACTCCTGAATTGCGGTGCCCAGAGCTGTCAGCAACAGGTCGTTCGCTTCCGTATTGTAGGCCCGGTGTGCCTGCTTCAAAAATTGTTCTGTTTCTTCTACCGTCCACGCTACTGTCAGTGTGCGGTCATCTCGTAGCTGAGGCTTGGCCTCGGATTTGCAAGTGTAATCCTTGGGCAAAGCTGCTTGTGTAGCTGCCGCTTGCTCCAGCTGTTGCCAGTACGCACGCTCCTTCTCCAAAGCCGAACTGTTCGCATATGTCGACAGCTGATCAGCCCACAGACGGAAGGAATCCGTCTTATTGGGTAAACGGACAGACTCGCCCCGTAAAGCCTGCTCATAACCGGATGCCAAATCCTCCAGCAAAATACGCCAAGACACGCCGTCGACTACAAAATGGTGGATCGCTACCAACAAATGGTCTCCATCCGGGCAACGGAACAGACCCAGTTTCACCAGCGGTCCTTCGGACAGATTCATGTTATTTTGAATTTCAGTTGCTTTCGTCTCAATCGTCGCGCTCAGCATGGATTTATTTGTCAAAGCTCTAAAATCCAGCACGTCCAGATGGTACAGCTCGCCTTCTTGTATTCCGCGGTTCCACGCTTGATAGCCTTGCTCGGTCTTCCTGAACACCATCCGTAGTGCATCGTGGTGCTCCGTCAAATGCATAAGCGCCTGACGCAAAGCAGCTTCGTCAAAGCCCTGCTCCCGGTGCAGCATAACCGCCTGATTAAAATGATGCGCATCCACTTGCTCTTGTTCAAAGAACCCGTGCTGGATCGGAAGCAACGCTGTTTTCCCGCTCACTTCTCCCTGATCTGCCGTATGACTTGCCTCGTGCATGTGCGGTGCCAATGCTGCAACGGTTGGATACCGAAGCAGATCCTTCATGTCCAGCTTGTAGCCTGCCTGGAATGCACGAGATACGATTTGAATCGCCTTGATCGAATCGCCGCCCAGATCAAAGAAATTGTCCAACATTCCGACGGTTGGCACGCCCAGGACGGACTGCCAGACGGCTGCGAGTGCCCGTTCCGTTGCAGTGCGTGGCTCTACATAATCCGCTCCGCTTTGCAGGCTGCCTTCCGGTGCTGGCAAGGACTTACGATCAATTTTACCGTTCGGTGTCAGCGGCATCTGCTCCAATTGAATGAAATACGACGGCACCATATAGCTTGGTAGCTCCCGCCCCAGCTCACTTCTCAGTTCGCTGGCTCCGAGTTCTTGACTCGCCACATAGTACGCCACGAGTTGTTTTTGACCCGTTTCGTCCGTATGGGCCACGACGACCGCTTCTCGTACCGATTCCACCTGCAATAGCTGCGATTCAATCTCGCCCAGTTCGATCCGGTAGCCCCGGATTTTCACCTGGTGGTCCATCCGTCCCAAATATTCAATGTTGCCGTCCAGCGTCCATCTCGCCAAATCGCCTGTACGGTACATACGTTCATACCCGACTTTGCCTCCTACAAACGGATTATCCACAAATTTCTCGGCCGTCAGTTCTTCGCGATTCCAATATCCACGGGCCAGTCCTTCCCCCGCAATACATAACTCGCCCGGCACACCGACTGGCTGCAATTCCCCACTCGCATTCATGATATAGATTTGGGTATTCGCGATGGGACGGCCGATATTAATGTCTTGAGCATGAGTCAGTTCCTGTACGGTCGACCAAACCGTCGTTTCTGTAGGTCCGTACATGTTATAAATGCGGGGGCCGTTTGCTTCTTGCAGTGCTGCGAGCAGCTTGGACGGAAGGGCTTCACCCCCGACCATAATTTCCTTTACGTCTCGCAGCGCGCGGAAACCTGATTCATGATCCATCAGCATTTGCAGCCGCGATGGTGTCATTTGCAACATATCAATATGATGGTGAGCAATCAACTCACCAAGCGCCTGAGGGTTCACCTGATGCTGGCGGTCGCCAAGCACAACAGTCATTCCACTCAACAGGGGCAGGATGGTTTCCAATACGAAAATATCGAATGAAATGGTCGTCAGTGACAAAATCGTTTTGTTCGCTTCAAAGTCGATGATTTCACGCATCCCGGTAATAAAGTTGAGTACCGAGCGATGCTGGAGCATAACTCCTTTCGGATTTCCAGTCGAACCAGAGGTATAGATGACGTAAGCCAGATGCTCTGGGCGGGCAATTGCCTCTAGGTTGCCGCTTTCTCCCTGATACAATGCTGCATCCTCAAGAAACATGGTATTGGCGATGTAATGATGTTCTTCTGCCAGATCACGACTGGTCAGAAGCACTTCGGCCTTGCTGTCTTCCAGCATGTATTCAATACGAGATGACGGAAATTCGGGATCGATCGGCACATATGCACCACCTGCTTTTAAAACGGCCAGCAGACCTACGATCATTTCCAATGAGCGCTGCACCATCAGACCAACCAGTTTGTCAGGTCCTACTCCTTGTGCTTGAAGCATTCGTGCCAATGAATTCGCCCGTTCATTCAGCTCCCGATAGGTCAGACACTGATTTCCAAACATAACCGCTGTCTGATCCGGTGTACGTTTTGCCTGTTCCTCGAATAGCTCATGAATCCCCACATTGTGTGGATAGGGCACTGCTGTCGCATTAAATACATCCATAATTTGTGCCCGTTCTTCGTCACTCATCAGTGACAACTCCTGAATCCGCTTCTGTGGCCCTTTCACCATATGTTCTACCACACTCAGGAATTGGCGAATAATTCGGGCGATCTCCTGCTCGCTGAACAACTCGGTCCGATAATCCAGTTGCAATACAAGTTTATCGTCATCCAGCATGTCTATCATGGCAATATCGAAGTCACTCACCGTATCTCCGCAGAAATCGGTATGCACCTGCTGAACGGCTTCATCAAAACGGGAGAAGCTCAGTGTACGGTATTGAATGGTAACGCCAAACAGGCGGCGAATATCCGTGCCGCTTTGCTGTTCACGCAAATCCTGCATGATTTTGTTGTACGGATAACGCTGATGCCGCAAAATGGACGCCTGCTCCTTGCCAACACCTTGCAGGAAGGTGAGTAGCTCGGATTCCGGCTCAACCCGCAGACGTGTAGCCACAGTGCTGACGAACATGCCCATTGTATTTTTTTCCTTCTTCAACGTACGGTTAGCATACAATGTGCCCACGGTTAAATCCTGTTCCCCTGTCATTTTATGCAAATAAATATACAGAGCAGCCAGGAAAAATGTAAAAATACTGATGTTATTCGCCTCGCAAAAAGCAGTGACACCACGATATAATTCGTGCTCCAGTGTATAGTTCTCCCGGCGTGCAGCCGTACTCACCGTAAGTGGATTGTATGATTTTAAACCTGTAACCTCCGGCAAATCGGCAAATTTCTCCGTCCAGTATATCTTGTCCTTTTGATAGCGGTCCGATTGCTCATAGCTTTGCTCCACCTGAATAAAATCGAGATATGAATTCTCTGGAGCCGACGCATCTGAACCTGTACCATGCACAATATTCATATAATGCCCCGTAATTTCATTAATGGCCTGCTCCATGGTTACGCCGTCCGAAATAATATGGTGCATTTTGAAACTAAACCAGGTGTCTTCTGCCCCCAACCGCAAAATAACAAACCGATACAGCTGCGAATCCAACAAGGGGAACGGCTGTGCGTTATGATGGCTGACCCATAGCTCAGCTTCCTCCGGGGTAACCTGAAGCGTTTCTATGCTTTGAGCAGCAAACGGCTCCACATATTGATAGGGGATGCCGTCCCGAGCCGTGATTTTGATACGAAAAGAATCGTTTTGTGCAATCACCCGGTTCATTGCCTGCTGCAATGCATCTATTCGAACTGTTCCCTTGATTTTAACAGTGGTAATAATCGTGGACGTGTTGCGATTGGGATACACAAGCTCCGTGTACCAAATACGTTGCTGTGGTTGGCTTAATGCAAACAATTGAACATTGTGCTGAGTCATACGTATCTCTCCTCGCGAAATAGATGTGGGTAAAAAGTAACTCCTCATAAATGACCGTCCTTGTCAAGGAACTGGTCATGTGTACCTTTTCACCGGCATTAAATTGCCAATGGCAGTCGGCAAAAGCGACCACTCCTGATATACCATTGAGATATGGGTGTCTTCGAAGAGCTAAATTTGAATAGAAACAAGCACATCTCTCTTTTTCATCACTCACACTTTCGCAGTGCAAGCTTTTTTAGTTGGGCGGACATAGTGAAATAACTCTGACTCTGGATGTATGAATATGTGCATGGAGTGAGAACATTTTTGAATTATGCTGAGAGTACATCTTGGTGGTGGGTTGTAGAATGGTTGCCGCAGTGTTAACAACGTAGTGTATCATGCTGTGTGCTGTTTGAATCTTGGCTGGAGGGTATCGATGCTGTGAGATACATGAGCTGCTGCAGCGTGGTGAGGAGCGTAATTCTAGGATGAAAGGACAAAAAAATACTCACGACTGCGCTTATAACTTCCTGATTTTGTACATGGATGAAAAATGATGGTCATCGGACGAGTCAACGGGATTCCCAGGCTGTTAAAGGATATATTTCGTATACCTTAAAAATAATAGAGCTGTCTTTTGGAATACGGAAAATGTGAGACGGATTTACCAGATATGATGCTATGGACAGGAAATCTTGCAGTTTTGCCTATACAACTGCCATGCTGTTTCAATTACAATCAGTGCTCCCATACAGTGTCTAAAAAAGAAAACAGCTTATGTACTTATGAAGCCATTTCGGGAAGCCGTGAGGGCATATTGTTCTGCTTGATATCCATGGAGCTTCTGCTGAACAACTTTCATGTTCTGTAAGCCATTCAGGTTTAAAGCCCCCATGTCGGGCGAAACAAAATAACTGGATCTTCTCAGTCAGATGGATCACGTTTTTAAAACCAAGACATGACCGAGTTGACATATAAATTTCTCATATCCTCTTACTGTCCAAAATCTCACAATAAATCCTTATATCCCTTTTTTCCTCCCAATACTTTCTAGCTATTTTAAATATACAAACTTTAAAACCGATTAGCATGGGACATAAGTTCCAAATTAATGGATTTCATGAAATCAATAAATAACCCATATTATTCCATTATTTTTAAATCTTCAAATGCAAGAATTTTACTTTTTTATTAAATTGAATACTGACCATGACTCGTTAATGTGATTCAAAACAAAATTTTTGATTTTATAAATTGATAAAATCAAAATGATGTAGGCTTGCAAGAAAGTCCAAAACCCTTGTGCGAAAACAAATTTTACGTTACATACCATTAACACAAATATAACAAATCAATCCTGACATAATCCGACAAATTTCAACTTTTTCAGCAATATTCTTTAATTACCTATATCATGGAATCTATTTGCATTAAGCTGGAATAATTCAAAATTAATAACTCTTCACTTTTTAAATAGATAGTGACTTTTAATAGATCTTTTGAACCAATTTACATGCGGAATTTTCTTTAATTTTTCTCCTGAAATTTTAGTTCAGCTTAAATTCCCTCTAATTTAAGCTATAAATTTTATTTTTTAATTAATAGAAACGTTTTGATTCCCCTTTAAAAATATAAATTTTTAGAAAACTCATAACTTTGGAACTATTTTTTTTCGCAAAATTTAATGAACGGAAAATACAAAATAGCAAGTCTCCATGTTGCAAGAGACTTGCTATTTTAAAGTTTTGGCGACTTGACCCTTAAGAATGAAGTGAATACTCTCACAGCGAACGTACCGGAAACATTTGTTGTGTGATGTATACTGTGTACGAATCGAATCGTTTTTGTTGCCGAGCGCATCACAACCGAGTGAGCTTCTGCCCTGTGACCAGACAGGAAACGAATGCTTTGAAACCACTCATCAGAAATCCAGACAAACCCTCGTACATCACGTCTTTTAAATGACAAGGGCTTGCCGCAGCTGTTCACATTAACCGACAGTTTTTTTACGCAAAACAATCTCATTACTGTCTTCCTCGCTAAACATCCCATCAAACGAGCGCTGACAGCCCATCCTGACAATCCAAACTGTTCCGAACTGGAGATCTCCATTAATACGCCATCCAAAGCAATAATTAAATCGCCGCTTTTTACCGTCAATGGTTGTTCGCCTAATTTACCAGCTTGCACTGCCTCCGTAATGAGAAACAGCGAAACATCTCTAACCTAGCATCGTTCCCCTTTTAGTTGATCCAGCTGTTAAGTCTCTTAGCATCCAGCCAATGGAATATGTATTTTGTGGTATGGATTATTCTTCCCAGTATATTAACATAATTAACAAAAATGCTGACATCTATGTAACTCGATGTCAGCAGGCAGAAATCAGCACTGTCAATTTGCTGTAAAGATATACTACGAAGTCAACAACCTTCAGCAGAATAAGAATAGTGAATAGTTCTTCACCCATCCACCACATCTGCTTGCAAATCTGTTGCAATTTCAATCATCTTAGGCACGACAGCCTCATCGGAAATAGCCACATACACATCACCCATGTAATGACGAAAAGGTATTTCTACATCAGCATACTTCCACATGAAAAAGTCTCCCTCGATCGACATGGTGCTCTCAGCACCTTGTATAATTAGTACTCGTGAATACGAAAAGTCTGGCTGGGATGCAAAGTAATCTTTGCACTCCTCCAGGGTAATGGATTGCTCCACAGGACTTTCCTGCATGGAACGGGTGATTCGAAAACGCTGGTTCATTGATCTGCCTCCACAATTATGATTAAAAAATTCTGGCTTTCATACCTTATAATGTCCATATGCTGATGTCAATGTCGTTGGAATTATATGGATATTTAATATGCTTTCAAGCATTTACTTTTAAGATGCATGTTCAAACTGACTATTGTATAGATCGGCATAGAAGCCGCCTTTAGCCAACAATTCCTCATGGTTACCCATTTCGATAATGTCACCGTCCTTCATGACCAGAATCAGATCCGCATTCTTGATCGTCGAAAGTCGGTGAGCAATCACAAAGGAGGTTTTCCCCACAGTCAGCTGGTCCATCGCTTGTTGAATCAGCAATTCCGTACGCGTATCGACCGAGCTTGTGGCCTCATCCAGAATGAGCATGGGTGAATCTTCAATCATCGCTCTTGCAATGGTAATCAATTGCTTTTGACCGGCAGAGAGATTGGCTTTGTCATCCAGCACTGTATCATAGCCCTGCGGCAGTGTTTTAATGAAGCTGTGCAGACCCACCGCTCTACATGCAGCTTCCACCTGCTCATCGGTAACATGATCTTTGGAAAAGACGATATTGTCACGAATCGTTCCTTCGAACAGCCAGGTATCCTGAAGCACCATACAGAATAATTCATGAATATTCTCGCGCGTTAATTGGCTAATCGGGGTGCCGTCAATGTAGATTTCTCCATCGTTCAGCTCATAAAACCGCATGAGCAAATTCACGAGCGTGGTCTTACCAGCGCCTGTCGGACCGACAATGGCAATTTTCTGACCAGCTTCAGCTTTCATGGAGAAGTCCTTGATGATCATACGATCTGCATTATAGCCGAAACGGACATGTTTGAATTCGACATCCCCTTTGGCAGTGTCCAGCTTTATGGTCTTGTGACGCTCATCTGCCAATTCTTCTTCACCCAGAAATTCGAATACACGTTCACTGGCGGCAGCCGCCGACTGCAGATTGGTTGCGGCCTGTGCCAGCTGCGACAAGGGCTGTGTAAACAGACGAATATACACCATGAAGGCGACAATAGTTCCAATAGTTATAGTCTGTTGGTTGACCAGCAAAGCTCCCACGACACAGACCGCGACATAACCAAAATTTCCAATGAACATCATGACTGGCATCATCAGACCAGACATGAATTGGGACTTCCATGCATTTGTATATAAGCGGCTGTTAATGCCATGAAACACTTCCTTGGCTGCTTGTTCCCCGTTATATACCTTGACTACGTTATGACCAGCATAAGTTTCTTCGATATGACCGTTGATCTGGCCAAGCTCCGCTTGCTGTGCAACAAAGTATTTCTGTGAATGCTTCATAATCACGCTCATCAGGCAAAAGCCGATCAGCGTAGCTATAATTCCGGTAACGGTCATGATCCAGTTCGTATACAGCATCATAATCAAGGCGCCCACAAAGGTAGCCAGCGCACTGACAAGCGTGCCGAGACTGTTGTTTAACGTTTGTCCAATGGTGTCGACATCGTTGGTTACACGGCTAAGCACATTACCGTAGCTCGTAGAGTCAAAATACTTCAAAGGCATATGATCGATTTTTCGAGACAGTTCTGTCCGCATCTTCTTTGTAAGACGCTGTGAGACGGTTGCTGTAATGAAGCCCTGGAAATAGTTAAAGATAAGACCAAATCCATATAAAAGCGCCAATACAAGAACAATCTTCTGAACAGCACTTACATCAATCCCGGTCACGATTCCTTCCTGAATCAGGTTGGCAATATCGCTGAGCTTATCGGGGCCAATCACGTTGAGGGTGGAGCCGACCAGGGCCAGTACCATAGCTAGTATAATCATAAGCACATAGGCCTTGCTGTAGGATACAAGCTGGCTGATGGTCTTTTTAAAATTATTCGCTTTTTCACCAGTACCCTTGCCCCCCGCGGGTCCTTTACCCATGGGACCTCGCTGATTCATTTTCATTTGCTGGCTGTCGACGGTGTGTTCATTCTTATCCATGTATGAGTTCCTCCTTCGAAAGCTGCGAATATGCGATTTCCTGATAGGTGCTGCAGTTCGTCATCAGCTCTTCATGCGTGCCGCTCCCTACAATCTCTCCCTGGTCCAGCACGATAATCCGATCAGCGTCTTTGATAGTACCTATGCGCTGACCAACGATAAGTGTCGTAGCGTGGCCGGTTTCTTTTTTGAGAGCGGAGCGCAGAATCCGGTCTGTTCTGTAGTCTAATGCCGAGAAGGAATCATCGAAAATATAAATTTCCGGCTGACGGTAGATGGCACGCGCAATGGACAGCCGCTGCTTTTGACCACCCGAAACGTTCGCTCCACCTTGCGAAATTCTACCCTGATATTGACCATCCATTTTTTCGACAAACTCCGTTCCTTGAGCAATACCAACGGCTTCTTTAACGAGTTTCTCCGAAGCTCCTGCTCTTCCGTTATCGCCATACGAAACGTTGGATACAACCGTACCGTGGAACAGTACAGCTCTCTGGGGGACATACCCGATTTTGTTATGGAGTGCCTGCTGATTATAGTCCCTGACATTCACACCATCCACGAGTACCTCTCCCTCGGTCACATCATAGAAACGGGGAATCAGATTGATCACGCTGGTTTTTCCGCTGCCTGTAGCGCCAATAAAGGCAACCGTCTCGCCTTGTTTCGCCGTAAAGCTAATGTTGCGAAGCACGGCCTCCTCCGCGTCCGGATATTTGAAGCTGACATTACGGAATTCCACTTGCCCCATAACGCTCTCTTCTCCAGTCGTCTCATGCCCGTTAACGATGCTGGATTCGGTATTCAAAACCTCCATGATCCGTTTGGCAGAGATCGAGGCGCGAGGCATCAGAATGAATATCATACTTACCATCATAAAGGCCATAACCACCTGCATTGCATAAGAGGAGAATACAACCATATTGGAGAACAACGTGATGCGGTCTGGTACGGCCGCCCCGTTAATCAGGTAAGCGCCGATACAATAGATAGAGACACTCAGACCTGACATAATAAAGGTCATACCTGGGCCAATCATCGTCATTAATCGGTTCGCGAACAGGTTTGTATTCGTCAACTCAACGTTAGCCTGCTCGAACTTCTCCTGCTGATACTGATCTGCATTATAAGCGCGTACTACCCGAAGTCCGATCAGATGCTCACGTGTTACCCTGTTCAGATTATCGGTGAGACGCTGGATTCTCTGAAAACTTGGAAGAGCGAAAACAACAATGACACTTAGCATTAGAATCAGAACAGCCACGGCCGCTCCTGTGGAGGCGGTCCACTGCCAGTTTTTATCCGCAATCTTCACAATAGCCCATACGGCCAGAATAGGTGCCTTGATGATCACCTGCAGCCCCAGCGCAACCACCGTTTGAATCTGCGTAACATCGTTCGTGGAGCGGGTAATGAGGCTTGCCGTCGAAAAGCTGTTCATCTCTTCCATAGAAAAGGATAAGGTCTTGTCAAAGACCATCGCACGCAGACGCATAGCCAGCCCAGCAGCCACCTTTGCCGCGAAATAGCCCACAATAATAGATGCAATCATACTGCCGACGGCACAAAACAACATGTAACTGCCGGGAATCAGCAGTTCGGACACAGGCGTTCCTTCCGTTTGCAGCTTGGTCGTAATTTCCGCCATATAATCAGGCAGCTTCAGATCAAGCCATACCTGCACAACGATGAAAGCTAGGCTGCAAAGTACGAGCATCCATTCATTTTTCTTGAGATATTTGAATATCTTTAGCATTCTGTTGCTCTCCTTTTATCTGATAGTCTTTGATGTTTGGTGAAGTATGGTGCGTCCTGCATCTGCATAGAAGTTCAGCTTCTAGAGACAATAAGCTTAATGAGTCGAATCAGTTCTTTAGCATCCTCTTCGTCTAACTTTCGAAGAACATTCTCGGTCCATGCAATTCCTTCATTATGCCTATCAATCATAAATTGCTTACCTGAATCCGTAATGAATACAATCACCTTACGTTTGTCGTTGACATCAGTACGCCGTACAACTAGCCCTTTCTTCTCCAGACTCTTCAGTGCCGTTGCTACCCGTCCCGTACTGACGGACAAGTATTCGCTCAAGTGGCCAGAGGTAACCCCGTCCTTATTGAAATTCAGACAAATGAGAATCCCCATTTCGCCACGTGAGAAGTGCCCTCGTTCCTCTAATGCCGGTTTCCGCGATTTGACGATATACTCGAATAGTTCTGTCGCTAATGATTTATAATCCAATGGTCACAACACCTTCTCGCTAATACCTTATAGTATGAGATAATTAATCTTATAGTATAAGATAATAATAATGTCGAGTCACAAAGTCAATTAGAGAAAATATGGAATACAAAAAAATCCTCCGTAACTAGCTTGTATCTTTACCAATTTTTCTACACAAAGTCCAATGTAAAAACATCAGAGCTAAAACTGAATCTCTTCTTATGTATCTTCCTCTGAACATCTTCATTATTGTTTGTAAGGTCAAGTTCTACATGCCGTACTTTGATGAATCGTCTGGTCATCGATTCCGCCCACAGATTCAAAGCATATTCGGCAATCTTACGCACTTCTCCCGCCACAATCGGAAACCTTCTTCCATGCTCCTGCCCAGGCAGCCAGCAAATTGGTTTGAGCAACAATATTCTGGATGCTCTCTGTGATCGCAGAGCTCATTAATTAGACCTTTTGTAGAGTACCTTGATAGAGTACTTTACAGAAGGTCTAAAGGACGTACTTTTTTTGCTTAATCGATTCGAATCGTTTTACTGACCCAAGCAGGCTCAATCAGTAATGTATACAGTCAGTCTTAAAACCCTGTAGTATACTGTGTAGGGATTGCGGTTTCTTTTTTCAATTTTGATGCTGCTTCCAGTGACCAATAAGGATTTCTCAACATCCCTCTACCCACAGCAACCAGATCAGCCTCTTCATTTCCGATAACTGCATTCGCCAAAATTGGATCTTCCAGTCTTCCAACGGCCATCACCGGAATATCCAGAGCTTCTTTGATATCTTTTGCCAAGGGGACTTGATACGCTGCGTGAGTTCCTGGTCTGCCCCATGCAGCTATAGGTCCCTCACCGCCAGATGAAATATCAAACATATCTACTCCTGCCTTTTGATATTCCTTGGCAAAAGCAATGCTTTCCTTAATACCATATCCACCTTCTACATATTCTTTGGCAGAAATACGCATCAACAGCGGCATATCTTCCGGCATTTCGCCCTTCGCTGCCTGAATGATCTCCCGACCAAAAAGGGTAAGATCTTTACCATATTCATCTTCCCGTTTGTTCGTAAGCGGCGAATGAAATTGATGAATCAAATAGCCATGTGCACCATGAATTTCAATGCTGTCGAATCCAGCCTTAACAGCGCGAGCTACAGCAGCACGAAATTTCTCAACGAGTCCTTTAATCTCTTCTGTTGCAAGCGCGCGAGGTTGTTTTGAATTTTCATCAAATGCAATAGCAGATGGTGCTACAGGGACTTCAGCATCTTCCGCCTTGCGTCCGGCATGCGCGATCTGGATTCCCACTTTGGCACCGTAGCTGTGACAAGCATCTACAATCCGTTTGAGAGCAGGAATCTGCTCATCTGACCATAAACCAAGATCAAAATCGGAGATACGACCATCTGGCTCTACATCTGTCATTTCAATTATGATAAAACCAGCTCCGCCTACCGCCCGGCTAACGTAGTGTATATAATGCCAATCTGTGGCGACCCCATCCTTTTTGTCAACCGAATATTGGCACATTGGAGGCATAACTACACGATTTTTCAATTCCAAACCTTTAATTGTATAGGGACTAAATAAATCTTTCATGTGAGAAAGACTCCTCTCTGATTTATATTATGAAATGCATCAATAAAATGCATGCACAAGCATATACATTAACATGTTTGTTTCATTTGTCAACTCTAGGTATGATTTCAAAACTTCAAAGTAATTGGTGCAAATAATTCTTTATTGTTTGGATTCACACTTGATCCTCATCTTCAGATTTTTTGCAATGCTTCGACAACTGAATCGTCACCAGTAATCAGATCAAATGCTCGCTTGTATGTGTTCTCCTCATCTAAAGCTGCCACAATGGCACTGGCTACATCCTCACGTGGGATACTGCCATAGGTGATATTCTCCGCGGCAGCCACTTTTCCCGTACCGATTTCATTCAAAAGAATCCCCAGTCTTATGATTGTGTAGTTCAAACTGCTGTTTCCAGCTATGAGTAATGGCTATACTTGAGACAAAAGTTATTCTTACATTCCTAAAATTTCTAGTTATAAGTGATACTTTCTTGCTTTATAACTGAGACTTTTTACGTTTTTTTGGATTATAACTGAGACTTATCCTCCAACAATAACATAATCACACCCTAATATGATCACTCGTCATTCTATAACTGTGAAGAGAAATGAGAACCAGTAGATTCCTTTTAGCTACTGGTTCTACCTGAACCGCAACAGCGACACAACATCCGTTTGAGTAAACTGTAGGCGATCTGCCCGGCTAAAAAAGTCTCAGACATATACCAAAAAAAGTATAGCTAAATTCGTCTCATGTATTACCGTAACTCATACCTGCGTCAATATGCCGGAAGTGTATTCAATAAGATATCCTTTTTCACGAGCATATTTGATTGTGTTTCTAATCCGACGCTGAAACTCCATTGGTGATTTAACCTTTCCGATATGAATTTCTATCGTATTATCCCACCGAAAATAGCCGTAAATATTCGTCCCTTTACCAGGAACTCGTAGCCACAAGACTATTCGTGTTAAAGCTAAGCAATCCAAGAAGAATGCCATAATGTCGATTGACAACCATGAAACCGGTGCATGACCTAAATACAAGAATAATCCAACGAGAAAACTAAATATAAAACTTATGCAAACAGTTTCAAGCGAACGCCCTTGATAAAGCCTGAAGCAAAATTTGAATCTCTTAAACATTTCATCCCACCAATCTTTAAATCTCTGCAGTTGTCTCCATGCCGTGGTTTTTCCACCATTTGATCACAGTAACCGCTGACTCCCCAAGATCCTGTAAGTCAATAACGTGTACAGCATGACAACATTCAAGCTTTTACCCGGACTAGATGCCCCTCATGGATCGAAATCCATTCGTGCCGAGAGGAGTGAATTCTAATCGGGCTATCTTTCTCAAATGACCACTCGTATCTCCCTGGTATCCAGCCGTCCCCAAATTTAACCTCCATGTAGCTACCCGCTTGGATCGGCTTACCGGCAACAAAATGCCGCAGGCCATTGCCGCTGCCTTCGTGTCCAAGTGTAATCAGATCTTCAATCATTCCATCTTTTTTCGGCTGCGGAGTCATCGGGTCCTTCTCCCCAACCCACTTCCTGACTTTCAGTTCCAACCCAGGGATCGGTTCTATCCAATCCGCATCCTAATAATATGTTCCGGTATGATTCCGAAGTTATCCGCTGTAAATAGTATTCTAAGCTGACTAAAAGAGGGCACTGTCACAATTTCCTCTCCTACTTCGGGGTACCGTCGTAAGATTAAATCGGACCTCACTTCAGATACAAATTCATCGTTGCTTTTCAATTCAAATCGTGGCAGATGACTAATAAACTCGGATCGCTTTTTGGCAACTGCCTCTGCATCTTCTTCTTGCTTCCGGGATGCGTAAGGGTAGAGCAGATACATACCAATTGTTGCAGGTGTAAGGCTTTTGCCGAAGCCCAACCGCCGATGACAAATTGACATCGGACAATTTGTCCGATATAATCAAAGTAAAACGGACAAACTGTCCGAATTTATAATATGAAGGGTGAAACTGGGATGAATATAAAAAAGTTGTATTTTTTACCTGTAGGTGAATGTTTCCTAGATCAATCGGCAGTTAATCGAACCCTTGCCCCCGGGAAATTAGTCAGAATGCCTGTGTGGTCTTTTCTATTGGAAACGACCAGCGGGCCGATACTCATCGATACGGGAATGCCCGACGCTTTTATCAACAATCCCGATTACTACAAGGGGACTAGACGTGAAGGGCGCGTCGTCCCTAACATGTCTGACGGCGACTCGATCGTAAATGTGTTAAAGCGTGTAGGTTATCGACCTGACGATATTCAAATGATCATTAGCTCCCATTTACACTTGGATCATTCTGGGGGAAACGGGCATTTCCGCAATACGCCGATCCTTATTCAAAGGGCAGAGTATGATGCGGCCATAAACAATGAGGATTACTCTCCATTAGAGTGCAGGCTGCACGATTTACAATATCAAATCATTGAGGGTGACCATGAATTGATTCCGGGGGTTCAAATTTTATTCACTCCGGGTCATTCCCCTGGCCATCAATCAGTCCTTGTCACAACAGAAAAGTCGGGTCCAGTGCTACTGACAATTGATGTTGCTTATACTCGGGAGAACTTCGAGAATAGCGTACCGTTCTTGACATTCGATCAAGAGATGGCTGCCAAATCGATTACTCGCATGCAGGAGTTAATTCAGGATGTTCGGCCGTCCTATGTTTTCTTGGGACACGATAGAGATCAGGCGCAAAAATGCCGCACCTTTCCTGACTTCCTGTAATGGAGGGACAGACCATGGATACTCAATCAATGGCTTTATCCGGCAATGAGCGGAAATTAATGGGGACACTTTGCTTGCTCATTATTTTCGGAAACATCAATATGACCATGTTTAATTTGTCTATACCTTCGATTTCCGCTGACTTTGCCCTGACCTCCTCGCAGGTGAGCTGGGTTATGGTCGGTTACAGCATTTTGATGGCTATCGGCGCCGGTACTTACGGCAAGTTAACGGAGTCCTTTTCCTTTCGCCAGCTGTGTTTCGACGACACTCCGTTCGGCTGAGCTGGGTGTAGGGATGGGTATTTTCACACTGGCCTATCTCCTAGGCGGAGCATTCGGCCCTGCGCTGGTCGGCCGACTGATTGATCTAAAGATGCCTTTTTCTGTTGTTTATTTTACCATTTCCCTGTTGGCAATCCTGACATACTTATTCGCAAGAAAAGCAAATCGTAGCGGAAGCTATGGTAATTAGTTTGGTAGACTTACGACATGTCCGAAAGAGACGGAGGATGAATAGATGAGTAAATTAAATTTCCAACTGTCCTTTGCTGCTATTCATGAGCTGGCCGAGGGGATCCGAACAAGGGAAATATCCCCGGTAGAGATTACAGAACATGCGCTTCACCGCATCGAACGTTTGAATCCGAAACTGAACGTTTTCGTTACCCAAACGTCCGAACTGGCGATTGAACAAGCGAAGCAATCGGAACGCGATATTATGCATGGTCGGTACAAAGGGCCCCTTCACGGGATTCCCATCGTTCATAAGGATCTATATTACACTAAAGGGATCCGAACAACTGCCGGTTCAAAAATATTGAACAGCTTCGTCCCCGATTACGATTCGACGGTTGCAGCTAAGCTACATGAGGCTGGAACAGTTCTGCTAGGCAAAGTACAGACTCACGAGTTCGCTGCGGGATTGACAACAACTAGCCCGCACTTCGGTCCTTGCCTCAATCCGTGGAACACTGAACTTGTAACGGGAGGTTCAAGCGGCGGCTCGGCTTCTGCTTTAGCGGCTGGACTTACTTATCTGGGCACAGGCTCGGATACCGGAGGTTCGATCCGCATACCCGCTGCTTTGTGCGGTGTCGTAGGGATGAAGCCGACGTACGGTCGGGTCAGTCGGTATGGTATCATTCCAATGGCCTGGTCATTGGACCACTCGGGTCCGTTGACCCGCTGTGTCATGGATGCGTCCCTGTGCTTGGATGTGATGTCTGGCTTCGATCCAAAGGATGAATCGACTGTCGATCTGCCTGCGCCAGGTATCAAGATGTATCCGAATGGTCTCAGGGGTGTGCGTATCGGATTGCCGACAAGCTACTATTACGAGGATTTGATGCCGGAAGTGGAAGCTGCGATGAAGGCCGCTATCAATAAATTCCGAGAACTGGGAGCAGAAATCATCGAAGTTAGCCTGCCCCTGATCAAACATGTTAGAAGTGCGACGATGGCCATTATGATGACGGAAATGTACTCGTACCACGAGAAGTGGCTTGAGACAGAATTGGAACAGTATGGACCGGACGTCCGAATGTTTCTTGAAAGCAGTAGAGATATTCCGGCTTCCATTTACCTTCAGTCTCAGCGGGCCCGGCAACTAATTGTCAATGATTTTTTGAATGCATTGTCCGGAATCGACATCTTGTTGACGCCGGCAACACCGATCACTGCGCCGCGTGCAGATGATGATGCTAGTGTATTCAGATTGAACTCATTTACGGTTCCGACCAATTTGACTGGCTTGCCTAGCCTGAGCATGCCTTGCGGCTTCTCACCTTCCGGTCTGCCGATTAATATGCAATTGATTGGCCGCCCCTTCGAAGAAGCGACAGTACTAGGTATCGGCAATACTTATGAAATGAATACAGACTGGCACAAGAGACATCCGGATTTGTAAGCCTGACTATATTTGATGGAGGGTAATCTATGGATCAAAAGCAACTTAACTCTGAAGTTAGCAGGAAAGCATCAACCGAAACCGGAACAGATACGACGAGCGACAAGAAAAAAGCATACGAGCAGTTTATTCATACGATCGCAAGTTTAAAGGAACTGGACCTATCGGGCATTGAACCGCATTTGCCTCCAATTTACAAAAAGCACTATACCAAGAAATAAAAAAAAGCTCATCGGTCACCCAAATGAATGTATTTTTAATTTTTCACGAAATGTATTATAATATGAAGACGGACAACATGTCCTATACACGAAAAACGGACATATTGTCCGTTTTTCGTGTTAAATAACAGTTAAATTAATGATGAAGGGAGATGTTTATGATGAATTCAGAATCGCAATCTGTCTCTCTGAAAATTCCCAGAGAGGAGTTAAACCGAAGACGAATTTTGGCGGCGGCTAGAGAACTTTTCATCAAAAACGGTGTTGACAATGTCAATATGCATCAGATTGCGAAGACTGCTGGAGTAGGACAAGCAAGCCTATACCGCCGCTACTCGGATAAGGGCGACATATGTCAGGAGATCGCGTATGAAGAATACCAACCTTTGTTTGATGAAGTTCAAGCATTTCTTGATCAGTCCCCAGAAACCGCTGCCTTGGACCGGCTTTACCATGTAATCGTAAGATATGTATCTTTTTTAGAAGCGAAAGTTCCTTGGCTCTGTGAGGTCAGCCGGGCCTCAACCGGGCATCGTCCGTTACAATCTCCGTTATGTCAATGGATGCGCAATATAAGCAGAAATCTGCTAAATGAGGCCGTTGAACAGGGAGACGTATCCGGGGTGGACATTTCATATACTATTGAAGCCCTGCTGGCCGTGCTTCACAATATCGATTACCATCTCCAAGATGAAGGCTTTACAAGCCAACGAGTTCTTGATGGATTACACCGCATATTTATTGAAGGTTTAAGAGCTAATAGACATTAATTGAGGGGCTGGCCACAAAGCCACATAACATGGATGAGGGATAGTCCTGCGTAACTCCTCTTTTTATCTCATAATGGTATATTGAATGTACAAAGAAACCATATCCTTTCAAATGGTCGGGTGGTACCTCCATTTTACCCAGGAACGGTTTCTTATTGTTTTACAATTGGAGAACAGGACGTCCCTAGTCATTTTTATGACTTATGGGACAACCCTTTTTTTTCTGCCAATGGCTGCTATGCGAATTGTCCGGATCGGACTTCCATGGCACGCTCTCCTTATTCGGTCTTCTTATCATCAGCAGCGCTCTTTCGTCTACTTCCTGTAGGCTTCGTAGCCTGAGAATCCATGGAGAACAAGCAGGTTTTCATCTTATGTATTCCAAAATTGCAGTTGAAGAGATTTGTACAGCACTTTTATCGTATGACTTCTTCTCTTGTTGCTTCTCAAGTTTCATCGAGGCTTCCAGTACAAAAGTCGGGTGATTCACTAAATCAGTAAAAAATATCTCTAGATCCTCACCATCAGGCCTCCTTAGCCACACATGAGGGGGATTTATGGTAACCACCTTGAACTTTTTCCCATAAAGACAACACTAAGCATATATCCTGATTTGATTAAATGCCATACAACATTCCTCCATCTATTTTTTCTACTTGGGGGTTCACCTGTGTGTTTAGTAATATTATGCTACGGGATGAAATAAGCTCGTTGAGATTGGTGATTAATGTTCCTTTTGCGATGAGGTGATAAATCAATGGTTTAATTAAGAGGGGATCTGTATTGTTTACGAATGTGGAGGCAAGATGGTCAACTGGACAAGACCCAAATACACTGAAGTCGATAGATAACAGGGTTATATACCATTGTGAATAGTACTTTCTCTCTTTTAAAAAATCTTTCAAAAACTTAAGGTTACGGGACAGAGATATCGGCGTTTTTTTGGGAAAACTACTTGATATTCCCAATCCTTTTTTGATGCGTATGTTCTACAATATTTATTACCCAATTCTGTTCGATCATTGTTTCGTTCTTCTTTGGGCTCCAGTTTTATTTGATAAAGTAATGGAATATGCCCTTGCCTAAAAACCAAAACATCAGGAACATGGAACCATTATGATAAGCATTAGCTTGTTCTTGTTTCCTAACCATCGCACGGACTGTGTGTTCTTTGTTTTCTTTCAAAAAATGGATAAGATGTTGTCCAATTTGTCCATTTGAACCTACCACCAAAACCTTCACCTAATCACTCCTCATTATTATATTTTTTCCTTTCCCATTAACTTAAATCACCATTCTTGGCTGTAAGGTCGATCATCTTGTTCTAATTAAACATTAAGTAACCGAATGGTTTAGTGAATACAAATATTGATTGCTTATTCTCCAGAAAAAATACGTCGATGATTTGAATAAACTTTGGTTCATCTTTGCTTTCTAAGTTCTCATTCTTCGGTACGTTAAACTTTGAGCGCTTCTGGTATCTACTAGGAAGCGCTCGTATTGTATATTAATTTTGATGTGGAGGAAAATCTATATTCTCATGCTCTCCATAAAAAAGCTCAATGCGTTGGACACCCACTTTTTGGGATGAAGAACAAGCTGAATTTCCAGCTTGAGCTCGGCATGCTCAAAGGGTAACACCTTCAGCTCTTCCCGTTCGACCTCCTCCAGTGCAGCCATTAGAGGTAGAATGGATATGCCCTCTCCAGTCTTGATGCTCCGTTTGATCGCTTCCGGATTACCCAGCTCCAGACTCACGCGATAGGTGATTCCATTTGCTCGAAGCACTCTCTCCAGCAGTTGTCTGTAGTTGCACGTATGCTCGGGCATGATCCACTCCGCATCAACCAGATCATTCAGGTCGATTCGCTCTTTAGCGATAAGCGGATGGTTCGGATGGACAATCAGCACAAGCGGTTCTTCTCGAATGGTAATCCACTGCAACGCCGGATTGCTTGAATCGTCCGCGAGGATCAACCCAACATCGGCCTCCCCTTCCCTCACCTGGTGCAAAATCATCTCTTCGCGATCCGTATGCAATCGTATGTTCAGATCTGGGTATTCTTTGCGAGTCGCCTGCATATACGGCGGCAGAAAATACGAAGCGATGGAATCCATAGTACCGATCGTCATGGAGCCTCCGCCCTGCTTGGCCAATTTTTCTTTCGATTGCTCGAAAAGCTCCAGCATTTGTCCAGCAAGCTTGAACAGCTCTTCTCCGGCGGAGGTAAGACGAATCTTATTGTTATTGTAGCGCTCGAACAATTTAACTTGATATGTTTTCTCCAGCTTTTGAATCTGGGTCGTGACGCTGGATTGTGCGTAACCGAGCACTTCTGCTGCTCTTGTAAAGCTTTCACGAATGGCAACTTCCCGAAATGTTTGAAGATAAATGAAATCCAATCTGGCCACCCCATCGAAAATTTTGATTAGAATCATCGTTTATTATAGATAACTCTGATGCTGTTTCCTATGTTACATTAGATTTAATTCAACGGGAAGGGATAACTGATGATGATGAACGAACAACATATTCATGGGATTTTCATACCGCTGATTACACCTTTTACGCGTGACTATAAGCTGGACATCGATTCGTACCGGAAGTATGTTACCTATCTTGCAGGCCATGACATCCAGGGTCTGGTCGTTAACGGTACGACAGGAGAGTCGCCAACCGTATCCTGGGATGAAGTGAAGCTGATGGTACATGTGACGCAGGATGTTCTGAAGAGCATGAACAAAACCATTCCGATCGTTATTGGCACGGGAACGAATGATACCTATTCAACGGTGCATCGGACGGAAATGGCGGCTGAATTAGGAGCGGATGCAGCCATGGTGGTCACTCCGTATTACAACCGGCCGACGCAGGAAGGAATATTGGAGCATTTCCGTGTCGTATCTCGTGTAGGCCTGCCTGTGCTAGTATATGAGATTCCGGTTCGCACGGGTAGTCGCATGACAATAGATACAATTCGCAAAGTGCTGGACCTGGATGGCATAATTGGGCTCAAGGACAGCACGGGCGGTCTTGATCTGCTCTTAAAATTGACCCAGTACGAGACCAAGCCTGTCCTCTGCGGAGAGGATGCCTATTTCCATGCCATGCTATGCCAGGGGGCTACCGGTGGTATGCTTGCATCCGCTCATCTCCATATCCAGAAGTATGTGGATATATACCGACGTTTTATGGCTGGCGACATGAACGGGTCGCGAGACAGTTTTATGCTACTGAAACCGATGATCCAGCATGTATTTGCAGAGCCAGCCCCGGCCGCGATCAAGTGGTGGCTTACCCAGCAAGAGATTATTGCCGCCGAGCAATTGCGTCTGCCACTTATGCCCCTGTCGGATCAGGTGAAGCAGGGTCTCCTGAATTCAATCGTATCCTGATAAATCAGCTTATCTCAGACTCCCCAATCATAACGTAGAAGAAGCATCTCCTGGACAGGAGATGCTTCACAGAGTGTCGAGAAAGTCCAGAGGACTTTTCGACACTTCTATTTTTATATGGGGAGACGCATATTTTAAAACAAAAATCGATTTAAAACGATCTGAGGACCCTAGTTTTTAGACCACTAAGACAGTTTTAAACCCCCTGCAAAAAAACAGGGGGTTTCTCGACAGCCTGAGAAGCATCTCCTGGACAGGAGATGCTTCATTTCTTAGCCGGAACAGAAAACCTTTAGAAAAACGAATTTAAGAAGATACCCTCTATAGTAGAACGCTGCGCATCTTCATCCCCAACCAACCCCAACTGTCTGTCATCAGGAAAACATTTTTTACAAGTCCCGCTATCTGCATTGGGTTGTTATACAAAGAGAATATTATGAATAACTACATACTCAGCGTTTTCATCCTAATGAGGTCTGCAATCTGAAAAGCTTACAAGCAATAGCTGGAAAGTTATTAGTAAATCCAGCTGCAACATTAAAGGGATTATTTCCTGTAAGCGAATTTTTGCAAAAAGAGGGCTGCCGATGAATTTCACCGACAGTCCTTCTCTTTCAAGCAGTATACTCCTCACTCCTATTCGCTGGACAGCTCCTTGAGCGATTTGACTTTACCATGGGGATGCTGCTCTTGCTTTCGTGACTTCCAGGCTGCTTCTTTCCTTTTCTTCTGGTGAGCCATAACAGATATCCTCCTTTGGAAATTGTGATGTATACTACTTTCTTAAGTTGTCATTTCTCAGCTCTGTTCATTCATAAAACTAAATTCGTTGAATTTTCTCCTACATATCACAATCCCAAATATAGGATGTCAAAATCGCTTAATCATAAAAATGCACTCACGCACTTTATGTTTGCGGGGGTGTATTTTTGTGATTAAGCAGATCATTGTTCTATTATAATCCATGTATGAACTTACTTATTTAGAATAGGTATCTCTCCAAGCAGATTCTTTAAATTAATAGCATCCCACGGCATATGCTCTGTTATACCTAATCCAACTACATCTGTTTCTTCAGATAGTTCTTTAATCAGATTAAGTAGCTGAGGCATTTGCATTGTTCCCGCAGGAGAAAAATTATAGGGCGCTTCAGGGTTGGCGAACAGTAAAGAACGAAATGCTTTTGGGTCAAGCACATCTAAATCAAGGTGAATAGCTAGATGCTTAATGCCACTTTCTTTAATCCACTCTCTAATAGATTCAGTACTATTCGTTAACTCTTTGGTTCCTGCAGTTTTAATCCCTAGTCTTTGAATCACTTCTGTGTCTGATTCTGTAGGAGCTATACCTAGTCTTTGAAACGCTTCTGAAATGACTTCTGTTTCTTGTTCTGTAGGAGCCGCTAATCCCGCGATAAAAACATTTTCAGGTTTTAGTGGGATTTTCACATGTTTTGCGAACTCCTCATCTCCTTCTCCCAAAAGATTTCCGAGCGGTAATGTATGTCCGTTATCATAGCCCACATATCTAACTAAATCACTGTGAGCATCGATCCAAATTAAACCTAATTCCCCACCGTATCGTTCGTTCAAATAGGCAAATGGAGCTTGTTCCACTAAGCAGTCACCACCAAACATTACAATACGATCTGGCTTATGAGCATCAATGATATGCTGAGCAGCCTCTAACTGTTCAAGTAGCTGTTTTCTCCCATTCATACCGTTTTCGTTTTCAAGCGGAGTACCGTTATAAGCTTGAATTGGAACATGAATAAGGGGTTGATCATTATCCGGAGCTAGCCAAGCAAGCAGTTCGGCTCCAAAAGAGTAATTAGGATTGTTTCCCCCTTGCCATTGTGGCATTAACAGACGTATTGTTTTTTTAGTCATGTTTTTCTCTCCTTTACTTCAAAAGTAAGGTTAGTATAAACTGAACACAAATAAAAACGTAGTACGCACTATTTTGATAGGTACTACCCGAAAGGATATTGTAAACATGAGTATGGCTGAATTTAAAGGTAAAGTTAAAAACATTCAAGATACACCTTTTGGTTATACAGTTTCACTGATTGGTGGTAAATGGAAAATGGTTATTATTTATCTCCTAGCCGAAAACCGAACAGTTCGCTTTAATGATCTGAAAAGACAGATAGGGGCTATTACTTATAAAACATTGAGTTCACAACTAAAAGAATTGGAAGCGGATGGTCTGGTGAATCGGAAAGAATATCCTCAAGTCCCCCCTAAAGTCGAGTACAGTCTCACAGATAAAGCAGAAACGCTATTACCTGTTTTGGAAGGGTTATGTGAGTGGGGAACAAAAAACCAAAAAAATTAAATCCAGTTTTCTAATAAAAAGCCTGTATGCGAAAAGTTGTCCTGTTTTCCAACATTGCTATTCCAAGTTTAAACTCTCTAGTTAAGTGAATCCAGCAATGGCTGAACAACAGCATGCAGCCGTTCTGCAAATTCTATTATCTTAAATTTCCGCTTCAAGCCAGATTTATTTCCCGAATCACTTCAAGCGGAACCTTCGGTTTTCGGTCTTCCGTCAACAATCCGTTAACTTCCTGCTGTACATCGGTTACCTGTGTATAGCAATAGCCCGAGAGATAGGGGGTCGCTTTAATTGCTCCGGTGATTGCACGGAAACGTTTGATAAAAGCTTCGACTGAATCCACCTGGTTTCCGTATCCCCAGCCCTTGTCCGTCTGGAAGGCAATGCCGCCGAATTCGCTTATGATAATCGGTTGTCCTCGGTAGGCATATCCTTCTGCAAAAGCATATTTCCAATTGTTAAAGGAGATGCTGTTGTTTACGATGCTTTCCTTATCCTGATATCGCTCCAAAAACTCTTCGCCCGTCTCCACATAATCATGAAGGGTCAAAATATCCGAGACCGTATGCTCCCAACCGTCATTGGTAACCACCGGACGAAACGGATCAATCGTCTTCGTCAGATGATAGATCGTTTGCGTGAACTGCTGCTGCCTTACATCATGTCCAATGGTCGATATGCCCCACGATTCATTGAACGGGACCCAAGTTATGATGCTTGGATGATTGTACTGCTGCGGCACGATTTCCAGCCATTCCTTCGTAAAGCGGCTAACCGCCTGATCATTGAACTCAAAGGTCGACGCCATTTCTGACCAGACGAGCATGCCTTTCACATCACACCAATATAAAAAGCGAGGGTCTTCCAGCTTCATATGTTTACGAACCCCGTTATATCCCATCGCGGCTATTTTATCGATATCTTCGATAAGAGCTTCTTCAGAAGGGGGAGTCAGATGAGTTTCCGGCCAATAGCCCTGATCTAGAATCAGCCGCTGGTAAAGAGGGCCATTATTCAATAGAATCTGTCCGTTTTCAATCAATATTTTCCGCATGCCAAAATAAGAATACACCCTGTCGCTCTCTTTCTCATCCTCATACAGAGCAAACTCTACATCGAACAAGTTGGGCGATTCCGGTGACCACAAGCACTGCTTCCATGGACCACACGCTTCATGAAATACATGGGCCTCCACCGTTATCCAGGGCCTGTCGGCAGATAAGCTGACCTTTTTCACATGCTGTCCTTTCAGCGCAATCCGTGTCTCCAGGCGTAAATTATCTTTAGCCTCAATACCCATGAGCTGAAAGTCAAAGCGGATCATATGACGGTCGATATCCGGTATTATCTTGACCTCATTGATTCTTACCTCATTCACATATTCAATCCACACACTTTTCCAGATTCCGGTGCTCTGTACATAAAAGCATTCAAAGTTTCGGCACCTCTCCCGGCGGCACCGTCCATGAGAGGATTCGTCATACGGCGGAATATATTCGTATGCAATGTCGGAACATGCTCGATTTGAAGACAATGGCTGCGACGTCAGGTTATAGCTCCTTTCATTTTAGCCGGCTCTTCCATCAGCTCATGGGCAGCACCCCAGCTCAATATTTGCTCCAATGCCGAATAACGCTGGCCAAACATCTCCTTGTATCCACGGTACTCACTGTAAAGCAGATTGCACTGGAAACTGGCTTTCATCAAAGAAGCTATTTTATCAAGAGATTTCGGGAGCATACAGGCATCACGACGGAGCAGTTTCGCCAGCTGAGAAGGATGGGTTAGTACAATCTAAAAAACTCCTTCAATAGCTGGGCATGTGTGTATGGCAGCGTACAAATCGAAATTACAAATTTTGCAGTTGAATAAAAGAATAAGCGGCCGCTTAGGACGTTTGGTTAACATGTCCTACGCTACCGCTTCTGTTAATGTTTTTTATTTCACTTATATATGGGATTATATTGTCTGTTTGGATATTGCTCCGAAATATTCTACAACTACCTCACGGAATTCTAGAGCAGCCCGCGAAATATACCGACTCCTGTGCCATAATAAAGCGATCTCCCGTACCAATTCGTGATTTTCTACTTGAAGATATTTAAGATGTTCCCGTGAGTTTCTTGCCGTGCTTGGTATGAAGGCTATGCCAATTTCAGCTTCCACAAGCGTACTAAGCCTTGCAGGTTCATCCCCCTCATACACATACTTAGGTATAAAACCTTCCGATTTGCATACAGAGTCCACTAAATCGCGAGTACCGTAGCCTCTCTTTACACCGACAAACCATTCATCCCTTAGATCCGTCAACGTTACACTGCTTCGATCCGCCAGCCGATGCCCCTTTGGAACAGCTACAAGGATTGGATCGATAAACACGATTTGGCATTCGATGTCATCTCCCTCTATTGGAGGTGAGGACAAGCAAAAATCGACCTCTCCTCTATGAAGCAGCGTTACCATTTCCTGCGTGGTCAGCATTTGCACATGAAATTGAATATAGGGTCGCTTTTTCCGAAACTCTCGCAGAATATTGGGTAATGTGCTTGCGGTGGTCACTGCCAATTCGAGAGTGCCATGTTCCGGGCTGGATAAATCACTAAGCTCCTGCTTCCCCTGCTCCAATTCAAATAAAGCCCTCTCTGCACGGTGAAGGAATCTACTTCCGAACTCATTCAATCGCAGTTTCCTCCCTGTTCGATCGAATAGAGGAACCCCCAGATCTTCCTCCAGGCGTTGAATCGTTTTGCTCAGCGACGATTGAGTAACGTGCAGACTTCGTGCAGCTTCGGTCACATGTTCCAAACGAGCTACCGTCAGAAAATATTGCAGTTGAAGAAGTTCCATTATGATCCCCCATTCATTCCCTCAAGTCAATGAGATTATAACATCAAATGCGTTGGAATAAATAATCGATTTCAAGTACGATGACATTAATTCGCTATGGGGGGACCAGGAATGAGCGTTCGCAGCTGGTGGTTAATGATTTCAGTTGGTCTAGGGATACTATTGAACCCATTAAATTCTTCGATGGTTTCTGTTGCTATTCCAAGTCTGCAAAATGTGTTCCAACTTGACTTTACAGGTGTTTCCTGGATTATTTTTTCTTTCTACATTGCAAGTAGCATCGCTCAACCTGTCATGGGAAAAGCCAGCGATTTATTCGGTCGTAGGAAAATTTTTCTTACCGGGCTTGTTGTAGCCTTCATTGCATCATTATTAGCTCCATTATCACCAAATTTCGGGTGGCTCATCGTGTTCCGCATTGTGCAATCCATCGGAACAAGCATGATGGTTGGGGTTGGAATGGCTATTGTTCGAATTCATATTACAGATAAACAAGCAACTGCGTTGTCTGTTTTGTCCATATTCCTATCTGGAGCGGCAGCAATTGGCCCCTTTATTGGTGGGGTCTTGATTCATTGGTGGAATTGGCCTGCTATCTTTTTCATCAATATTCCGTTTGTGGTGGCCAGCTTTGTATCGGCTTGGAGGAATATTCCTAAGGACGAACTGCCAACATCCGTAGCACGCAATATGTCCTTTCGTAAATGGTTTGAATTGATTGATGCATTAGGAATTCTGCTCTTCACAGTGGCTTTGGTTACCCTGCTCGTTGGATTACTCTCAGCAAAATCATCTGGACATATCTCATTAGGAAATGTCATTGTCGGGCTGATAGGTCTCGTTGCGCTGGGGATATTCGTACGACATGAGTTAAAAGCGACATCACCCTTTATTCCTTTACGTACATTTGCCAAGTACCCTGCGATGACTTGGGTTAATGTTGAATTCATGCTCGTTAATGTACTATATTACTCGCTCTTTTTCGGGCTTCCGTCCTACTTGCAAATGGTACGTCATGTCAGTGAGTTCCAAACAGGCATTCTCATGCTAAGCTTAGGCTTGTGCTCGCTAATTACTTCTCCAATTGCAGGACAATGGATCGATAAATCAGGACCCCGACCGGCATTGCTGGTGTCCGCAATTCTGATGACATTGGGGTCAGTGTGGCTCGTGACATTGAATCCAACTTCACCGGTTATCAGTGTGTGTTTGGCTTTAGCTGCATTCGGTATTAGCAACGGTTTGAACAATGTAGGTATGCAAGCAGCCCTGTTCCAAAGTTCTCCAAAAGAAATAATCGGTGTAGCATCCGGATTATTTAATACATCCAGATATCTGGGAACCATTATCTCTTCATTATTGATAGCTATTGTTATGGAAGGTACGTTTAGCTTCAAGGGATTTCAAATGCTTGGGATTATCCTCACGGTAATTGCATTGTCTTTGGTATTCATGAGTCGGCAGCACTGGAAGTCAGCGCAATTGCATGAGTCGTAGTCCCACAAAGTTCATATCTCAAACCATTGCGCGGCACCAATCATCATGCATCCAATGTCATTTATTTGGCGTAAAAGATCTACTACAACAAGTTTTAATTCAGCGACATTGCTACATAAAACTTCGTTACATTCAAACCACAAAAGCCGTAAATCTCCGGGGTTATTGGAGACTTGCGGCTTTTGTGGTTTGTTTAGATTGCCCCAAAGCCATTTGAAAGCTTTGGGGCAGTTTCCGTATTTTGAACTCGGAGCTTGTTTTTAATGCCTAAAGTGAAAAATCAGGTGGACATTATTCCACTTCCGTCTGTTACTAGTAAGTTCGCTAGCTCTGTTTCCAACATCGCTTTAACGATTTCTGGATTTTCTTCAAAAGGAAGTTCCAGTGAGATTTGCAATACATTCTCCATATGCTGAACAGTAAAGAAAATGATTGAATCCCGATAGATGTCCCTCTCTTCCGGCTCGATATTTTTAAACAGCTGATATTTATCCGACGCTTCGCCAAGATAATTGAACACAATAGGCAGCTTATTCAGGCTATGCTTCAGATACCGGTTAGACTGCGGATACAACGAAGCCATTTCATCATTGTATATGAGATTTAGAAAATTCAGATTACGCGCTACGGCCAACTGCATACTGTTTCTGATCTCATGCCCATGTTCATCCGCATCTGTAAGCAGTACAGGGATTTGGTCTATAAATTCACCTATAATATCAAAATACTGCTTGTCCTCGTATGCCCGGCCATAATTGGTGAGAAGAATAGGAATCTCGTCCACTTGCAAATATCTGCGGAAAAAGCGGTTAGCTAGTCGTATAGCCAAGTCCCACATGTCTCCGATTGCGTCAGAATCATTCCAATCTGCAAGTTCTACTGTCACATCTGTGCCCGTTGTATGGCTGCGCTCATCAATTGCGAGGACTACAGCGTCCGAAGCAGCAGCAAATGCGGACAAGCGAAATTTGTCGACAATCTCTTGATCGCCCATGCCCTGAGGTCCTTTGCGAACCTGACTCACATAATCACGGTAGCTTCCTGCTAGTTGCTCTTTTACATTGCTCATGTCATCATATGCACGGTACAACTCACTCTTAACGACCTCTCCGCTCATGCCATCATAGATGAGATGTGAACAAGGGAGCAGCAGCAAATGATCCCGTAAATTAAGGCGAACAAGCGCAATGCGATATAACAAGTTTCCGGTTGTTTCATAAGGGTTCATAAAGAATGCAGGCAGTATATGTGAGAGTATACGATTTTGCATCTCTGCACCGTAGTTCGATAAATCTATCATTGGAATATCCATGCGCTCCTTCATGGACAACATTTCCCATTCCCATCCGACATCTGTTTGGACCAGCACACTTCTAAAGAGTTCATGACGCTCTATCAGGCGTTGCATGATTGCAGATAACCGTTCTACATCCAGCAGGTAACTATCAAAAGGAATGACACCTCCTGAGGATTGCGGATGCTCCAAATGATAATGTTGAGCGGGAGCAAGCGCATAGCGTTGTAAAGGCTCCCCTGCCAGCATCGTGCTGTTCCATTGGTCATTCATCCGCAGCAGATGTTCCAGCCATTCCTCAGCATGCCGCTTCACAGCTTCGTCGTCTACCATCGTATCTGTGTATAGCTTTTCACAGTCAGGTACTTGAGCAGCTGCTTCAAAAGGAAGCAAATGATGTGGATGAAGGTCAGGATGAAGGCGTGACAAAATGACTTCCTTCAGCGCCTCTGCTTGTATAGAATCGAAAGGATCTATGTGCAAAGTTAATTGATCTCGCCCTTCAACAGCTGTTGATTGGAAATGAGCATGTACGTCATAAGCCTTTTCGATGATGTCGATTGCCTCGGCAATATCACGTGTTAGCATACCCGACATTGAAGTGTCTGCTCGCATATACTCTGATATTTGGCGAATAGTCTGATATTGAAACACCTGATTAATCCCTATTTCAATGCCAATAGCCTGAGCCTGTGAAACCAATTGAATGGCTTTTAGGGAGTGTCCGCCTAAATCAAAATAGTTATCATCAATGCCAACAATACTGACACCCAGATTCTGCTTCCAAATATCTACCATGTGCCGTTCCATGCCGTTTCGCGGGGCTGCATATTCAACACCTGTTTGAATGTCTCCGTCCGGCGCAGGAAGCGATTTACGATCAATTTTTCCGTTAGTGGTCAACGGCATCTTCTCCAATTGAACAAAATAGCTAGGCAGCATGTACATCGGAAGATTGGGAACCAACGCTGCTTTAAGTTCCTGAATGGTCAGATCGCTATCAGCCACAAAATAAGCACATAAATCTTTTTGTCCTGATTCATTCTCACGAGCAATAACCACCGCTTTACGGATCACAGGCAGGTTCATTAATTGCGCTTCTACTTCTCCAAGTTCAATTCGGTAACCCCGAATTTTTACCTGATGATCCATCCTACCTAAATATTCAATATTTCCGTCTGCCATCCATCGCGCCAAATCTCCTGTGCGGTACATACGTTTTCCGGGTTGGAAGGGGTCTGCTATAAATTTCTCATCTGTCAGCTCACGATTTCCCATATAACCTCGCCCTACTCCATCACCACCAATGTAGATCTCGCCTGCAATTCCTATCGGAACCAACTTCCGATTCATATCCATAATATATACGTGCTGGTTAGCCATTGGCTTGCCAATCGGCACCGTATGTGTCCAAGCTGTCATCGTCTCCCCGTCAATGTCGTATGCAGTTGTGTCTACGCAGCACTCGGTAGGACCATAAACATTAGTTATTTGCGGACGATATCCGGGCCGGTTGCTCAAAAATGTTTTAACGAGATGACCGGGTAGCGCCTCTGCACCAAAAATAAAATGCTGTACATTCAGATCTGCAACGGAGTCTTGCATTTCCGTCAGCATATGCATGTGTGCAGGTGTACCATCAGTAAAATCAATACGTTGGGATCTGAAATAGTCAGCCAAACGATGACCATTGGTGCTAATCTCTCTCGGCACCACGTGAAGCGCATGCCCGAGAAGCAGGCATGGGAAAATTTGTTTCACTGATGCATCAAATACATACGGCGACAGCCATGCCATCCGCATTGGCGATTTGTATTTCTTATACACTTGTTGTCTAAATGCGGTTGTCATATTAACGACATTAGAGTGTTGAATCATCACTCCTTTGGGTTTACCCGTTGTGCCGGAGGTATACATCACATAAGCCAAATGGCCGGATTCACATACTTCAGCCAAATTGGAACCGTCTTCTGCGGATAGCCTATGACTATCAGGTGAAATGACTAGCACATCCGTCGGTACCTTCACGGCCATTTCCGGCTTTGCAATCAGAAGCTGGATATGGCTGTCTTGTAACATATAGAGTATACGTTCCTGCGGAAACTCAGGGTCGATAGGTACATATCCCCCACCAGCTTTTAAAATACCAAAAATCCCTACAATCATTTCGATAGAGCGCTCCATAATCATTCCGACCAATTGATCCGCCTGGACTCCTTCTGCTCTTAGCACGCGAGCCAGTTGGTTTGCACGCACATTTAATTCGTTATATGTGATCTGGCTATCTCCAAAAACTACAGCTACTTGATCTGGAGTCTTCTCTACCTGTTCTTCGAATAATTGATGAATGGTTTTTTCACTTGGGTATTTCACCGCAGTATTTCCCCAGACATCCAATATCATTTCGATTTCCTGTGGCGTAATGATCTCAATTTCAGAAAGCTTTGTCTGTGGTTCATCTACAACAGCTTTAATCAACTGGAGAAAGTGATCGGCCATTCGTTTAATCGTGCTTCTCTTGTACAGGCTATCGGCATATGTGAAGCTGAAAACCAAACCTTCAGAGCTTTCCATGGCCGTAAGTGTCAAATCGAATTTTGCCATATTCTGTTCGCCTGGGCACAGAGTAACCTGCAAGTCTTGGAATTCCGTCGTACCAGAGTCCATGTTATCTAGCTCAAAAAGAGTATCGAATAACGGATTCCGACTCAGGTCCCTCTGTACATTCAGCTTCTCCACCAGCAATTCAAACGGATAATCCTGATGCTCAAAGGCATCAAGCACCTGGTCCTTTACTTCCTGAACATATTCGTAAAATGACTTGTCCCCTTCAGGAAAGCTCCGCAATGCAAGCGTGTTGACAAACATGCCGACGACAGGCTGCAAATCGTGATGCTGTCTACCTGCAATAGGTGTTCCAACAACGATATCCTCCTGACCGCTGTACTTGAACAATAGGGTCTTGTAGGCCGCAAGTAATACCATAAATAAGGTAGCTCCCGCCTGCAAACTGATTTGTTTCAAACCGTCCACGTCCTGAGGTGAAATGGCAAAGGAAACGGTGCTGCCCGAAGTGCTACGTGTTGCAGGTCTTTCAAAGTCGACTGGGATACCCAAAATCGGAATGTCGCCGCTCATCTGCTTGAGCCAGTATGCTTCTTGTTTTTCCATCCATGAGCTACCAATATCTCCTTGCTGCCATACCGCATAATCCTTGTATTGAATTCGCAAGGCGGGCAACGTTTTTTCTTCATACAGTGCGGGCAGCTCGTTCAGCAATATACTCATAGATACACCATCTGAAATCACATGATGCATGTCAAACATAAACCAATGGCGCTGTGGAGATTCTTGCAACAGAGCAGCTCGAAGTAACGGTGCCTTCCCAAGATCAAAAGGTCTGATAAATTGTCTCATCATTGCTCTTGCTTCGTTCTCGCCATGTCCCTGCATAACCTCCAAAGTGAAATCGACATGGTCGTGAATCCGTTGTACCAGTTTATCATCTACAAATTCAAAAGAGGTTCGCAATGTATCATGACGCTGAATTAATTGCTTAAGCACTCTTTCCAATCGTAAAAGGTTCAGTTCCCCTTCCATCAAAAGCATGGCAGACATATTGTAGTTATTCATGCTGCTCAAAACGTATAGTCTATTTTGAGTTATAGATGCCGGATAACTGTCTCTCAATTCGGCAACAGGAATCGCTGCAAATGGATTTGGTGACAATTCATGAACAGCCTGCGCCATTTGCTCAATTGTTGGAAAGTCAAATACATAACGCAACGGTAACTCAATATTCAGTTCTTTGTGAATTTTTGCGGCCAATGCAGTTGCACGAAGTGAATGTCCGCCAATGGCAAAGAAATTATGATGAATTCCAACGGACGGAATGTCGAGTACCTCTCTCCAGATTTGTGCTAACTTCGCCTCCATGGCTGTGCGCGGCGCTGCATATTCTGCAGTCAAATCAGTATGTTCCTCGAATGCCGACAGTGCCTTGCGATCAATTTTTCCGTTCGGTGTCAGCGGCATGTTCTGCAGTTGTATAAAATACGACGGTACCATATAGTTCGGCAATTTCTCATTCAGCAAATTCAACATCATACTGCCGCTGATTTCTTTTTCAGCTACGTAGTAAGCGGCCAAATGATAGTCTCCCTGCTGATCTGCACGAGCCATGACAATAGATTCTTTAACACCGTCCACCTTGATAATTTGCGCTTCAATCTCACCGAGCTCAATCCGATACCCGCGGATTTTGACCTGATGGTCAATCCTACCCAAATATTCAATGTTCCCATCTGGCAACCATCGTGCCAAGTCACCTGTACGGTACATTCGCTCATAGCCAACTTCCTCTGCTGCAAACAGATTGGCTACGAATTTTTCTTTTGTCAGCTCTGGACGGTGCAAATAGCCGCGTGCCAGCCCCGGACCGGATACACACAGCTCACCAGGGACTCCTGCAGGTGAAAGATTTCCGTGTGTATCCACCATATACACGCGGTGATTAGATACTGGCCGTCCGATGGATATGATTCCACCTAACTCAGAATTTTCTTCCGATACCGGCCAAAGAGACGTTGCAACGGAATTTTCGGTAGGACCATACGCATTGTAATAAGCCACCCGGTCCTTCCATTTGGACACCAGTTCTGCGGTAGAGGCCGATCCTGCTGTGAGCAGAACACGCAAATCAGGCATGCGATCCGGGTTCAGGTATACAGCATAGTTTGGCGGCAGCGTTGCAATTGTAATTCTGCAGGCAGCCATGTACTGCTCGAAACGTTCATAATTTAAAATAGTCTCGGAGGAAGGTATATACAATGTCGCTCCGCATAGTAAAGACTGGATTATTTCCGAGCATGACGTATCAAACGAATAACTGGCAAACATGATAACCCGATCGGACAAGCCAATACTCAACTTTTGCTCGAAGTAGGTTTTAAGATTACTAAGACCGTGATGCTCAAGCATTACTCCCTTAGGCTGACCTGTCGTCCCGGACGTATAGATGACATATGCTAGATCGTTTGGACCCGATACAGCCTCCAGATTCGAACCGTTCTGATGATATACGGGCAGCATTTCCCCGCGTACATCCGCTTTTCTTGTATCGGAAGCGACTCCGTCCTGTTCACCGTCAAGCACCAGCACTTTGCCTCCAAACAGCACCTTTTCCGTCAGGTGCTGTTGCGTTAACAACAGTTCCGTACCTGAGTCGTCCAGCATGTAGCGGATGCGTTCCTCCGGATAGGTTGGGTCTATCGGGATGTATGCTCCCCCCGCCTTCAAAATTCCCAATATGCCCACAATCATTTCTACGGAACGCTCTGTCATCAGACTAACCAGACTATCGGCTTTCACACCATAGCTGCGTAAAGTACGGGCCAGACGGTTTGCGCGCTCGTTCAATTCATGGTAGGTCAATTGTTGACCTTCAAAATATACCGCTGTCTGATCCGAAGTCTGCAAAACCTGTTCCTCGAACAGTTCGTGAATTGTTTGTTCACGCGAATACTCTGCCGTGGTATTTCCCCACACCTGAATGATGTGCTCCCGCTCCTGCTTAGTCAACAGATCCATTGTCTCAATTAAACTATCCGGATTCGCTATAATTTGATCCAGCAACTGCAGTAGATGTCCTTGAATCTGCGACACACTCTGATGATCATACACCTGGGCATTGTAGGAAAAATCAATTCGTAGCGTATCTCCCTGAAGTACTATGATGCTTAAATCGTAGCTTTCTTGCTCAGTATTGGCCTCTTCCAAAGTAGTCTCAAACACCATTCTATGGCCAAAGAGGGCCAGTTGTTGCACTTTCGTTGTAACCAATTCAGACATTGGCAAATGTTCATATACCGCAGATTCATCGGTTTGCTGCTGCACACTTCTCATCAACCCGATAAAGTTAGCTCCTGCTTCGGTTCGAATGCGAACTGGTAAGGTGTGGTTACCCAGTCCAATTGAATGCTTCGAATCCAATTTATCTGTCAAAGGACTTGATATGGAGCAAGCGAACACCACATCATCTGTACCGTTATACTTTTGTAATAAAATTCCCCAGGCTGTCTGCAGCAGCGTATTTGTCGTCACCTGCTCATTCAGTGCAATTCGCTGCAGTGCCACCGTTCGTTCAACATCCAAATTAATCTCCAGATGCTCTGTCTGATATGGACTGCGTCCCATCAGATTGGCATATGGCAATTGAGGTGCTTCTTCATAGCCTTCGAGCAGAGTACTCCAGTAGCGAGAAGCCTTTAGGGTGTCCCTATGTTTTTTTAGAATCCCTTTGTCTTCTTCCGAAATCAGCGTCAATTCGCCCAGCTTAGTATTGGGATTGGCTACAACGGTTTTAACCAACTGTACAAAATGCCTTGCCATGCTTTCTACCGTTTCCCGTTTAAACAAAGATGTAGCGTACAGAAATTGGAGCTGAATAGATGCTTCCTCCTCATTAACTTCAAGCGTCAGATCGAATTTCGCAGAAACCTGATCTATGTCAAAAGAGCGGAAGAACAACTTGTCCAACTTCACTTCCTTTTTCTCCATATTCTGCAATACAAACATCGTGTCGAACAACGGATTACGGCTCATATCTCGTTTCAGGTCGAGCTTTTCCACCAGCTCCTCAAAAGGATAGTCCTGATGCGCATATGCTTGCAGTGCACATGTCTTGGCGTCCTCAATGCAGTTATAAAACGTCTGTTCAGCGTGAGGATGATTGCGTAATGCGAGCGTGCCGACAAACATACCGAGCATAGGCTCCAGGTCAGCATGCGGTCTACCTGCAATCGGAGTACCAACAATGATGTCTTCCTGCCCTGTGTAATAATGCAGCAATGCTGTGTATGCAGCCATAAGTACCATGTACAGCGTAGAATCCGTATGCACCGACAGTTCTTTTAAACACTGAGTCAATTCCTGTCCCATTTCAAACTCAACAGCGTCACCTTTCGTACATCGTGTTACCGGACGCTCAAAATCAGTTGGCAAATCCAGTTGAGGCAAGTCACCACTAAATCTATTCAGCCAGTACTCTCCCTGACTCTTTATTCGCTCCTGCTGAGTTTTGCTATGCTGCCACACAGCATAGTCCGTATATTGAATACGCAGCGGAGATAATACTTCACCGCTATATAAGCGGGCAAAATCACCAGCTAATATTTCAATGGATACTCCGTCTGAAACGATGTGGTGCATATCAAGCATCAATAAGTGCTGCGGCTCCTGGCCTTCTTCGTCCAATCCCAATTTAACCAGCTTTACACGTAGCAACGGAGCGATCCTCAAGTCAAATGGGCGTACAAAGGAACGGGCATGTTCTTCTGCTAAATTTTCAATCATAAGTTCATTGGATTCTGTCCGCAGTTCTGATATTGTGGCATATTCCAACTCAAAGTGAATCGTATCGTGCACTCGCTGCATCGGCACACCATTCACCAGTTCAAAGCTTGTCCGGAGGGCCGCATGACGTGAAATTAATTGACGGAATACCTCTTCCACCTGGTTCACATCTATCGGACCGATTACTTTCAGTGCTGATGTGGTGTTATAGCTTATCCCTTCCGGATCCAGCTGGTGAAGCACATACATCCGTGTCTGTGCGAAAGAAAGCGGGTAAGTGTCGCGGTTTTCTGCCACCGGAATGGATGCATATGTGATTTGATCCTGTTCTTCAAGCAAGGCCGCCAATTGCTCGATTGTCGGTGCCTCAAATATGTTTTGCAAATCCATCGGTCTGTTTAAATCTTTGCGAACTCTAGAAGTTAGTGTCGTCGCCCGCAGCGAATGACCACCAATTTCAAAGAAATTTTCGTTGATGCCTACTTGCGGTAGACCCAGCACATCCTGCCAGATGTCTGCCAATTTTATTTCCATCCACGTTCGCGGTGCAACATGGTCGGCCAAACGAACTTCTGGTATCGGTAGCGCCTTACGGTCAATTTTACCGTTTGGTGTAAGAGGTACATTCTGCAATTGAATGAAATGTGAAGGGACCATATAATTCGGGAGTTCTTCATTTAACATCTTGCGAAGCTCGCTCCCCGTCACTTCCCGTTCCGCCACGTAGTAGGCAACCAGTTCGTGTTGGTTTTGGCTGTTTGCATGTGCCAGTACGATGACCTCTTGCATGCGATCTGCCTTCAGCAAAGCCGCCTCAACTTCGCCCAGTTCAATCCGGTAACCGCGAATTTTGACCTGCTGATCGATCCGGCCCAGGTACTCAATGTTGCCGTCAGGCATCCATCTTGCCAGGTCGCCTGTCCGATACATGCGTTCATAGCCCGATTCCCCACCTGCAAACGGATTGGTCACAAATTGTTCAGCCGTTAATTCCGGACGGTGCAGGTAACCGCGCGCCAGTCCTGGGCCGGATACGCATAGCTCCCCGGGGATTCCTGCTGGTGCAAGCTGCCCATGTGCATCGACCATATACACGCGGTGATTCGGTACAGGGCGTCCGATTGAGATGAATACCCCTGCTTCGGCCCCTCCCGGTACTGGCCAAACAGACGTTGCTATGGAATTTTCCGTTGGACCGTAGGCGTTAACGTAGGTCACACCGTCTCTCCATTTGCTGACTAGCTCAGTACTGGTCGCCGATCCGGCCGTAAACATGATGCGTAGTTCCGGCATTCGTTCAGGGCTCAAGTATATGGCATAGGTTGGGGGCAGCGTTGCAATTGTAATGTGATGATCCGCCATATACTGCTCAAACTTGTCATAGCTGAGAATGGTTTCTGATGTCGGGATACACAAAGTGGCCCCGTTGAAGAGCGCCTGAAGCATTTCCCAGCATGCCGCATCAAAGGAAAAGCTGGCGAACGATACAACACGGTCGGAACTGCTGATCCGCAACGTCTCCCTGAAGTACGTATGCAGATTGCAGAGTCCACGATGCTCAAGCATGACTCCCTTAGGCTGGCCTGTCGTTCCAGACGTATAAATCACATACGCTAGGTTATGAGGACCGGATATGGCGTCCAAATTCGTACCATCCCTGTGATATACGGACACGGGTTCTCCTTTTGCCTCAGCCGTACTTGCATCCGCACTGCCTTCGCCCAGTTCTGCATCCAACAGCAGGACCTTGCCCCTAAATTCCACTTTTTCAACCAAATGCTGCTGCGTTAACAGCAGTTCCGTACCTGAATCGTCCAGCATATAACGGATGCGGTTCTCCGGATAAGTCGGATCGATCGGAATGTAGGCGCCCCCTGCCTTCAAAATACCCAAGATGCCGACAATCATGTCAATCGATCGCTCTGTCATCAGGCCGACTAGGCCGTCTGCTATCACACCGTTACTGTGTAAAGTTCGCGCCAGACGGTTCGCTTGCTCATTTAATTCACGGTAGGTCACTTGTGCTCCTTCAAAATATACCGCTACCTGCTCCGGTGTCTGCTTGACCTGCTCCTCAAACAACCCGTGAATCGTCTGCTCACGTGGATATGCTGCTATCGTGTCACACCAAGCACCCAGCATTTGCTCGCGTTCCTGAGGGGTTAATATATCCAGCTCGCAAATCCGACCAGCTGGATTGATCTTGATTTGCTCCAGCAGTTGCAGCAAATGCCCCCGGATCTGTTCTACCCTTTCATAGTCATATACCTGGGCGTTGTAACCAAAATGAACTCGTAGCGTCTCTCCCGGTAACACCACGATATTAAAATCATAATTCGTCTGCTCAACCGCTCCTGCTCCGGTTATTTTAAAATCAGCTTCCTCTCTTTCACCTAATTGCTCAATTTGTTCATCCACCGGATAGTTCTCAAATACCATAATATGATTAATCAGTTCCACTTTCTGCTCTGCCTGTGCCTGAATCTCATAGAGTGGGAACGTTTCGTATGTTCCCGAAGCAAGCGCCTGTCGCTGAGTTTGCTTCATCAGCTCTGTAAATGCAGTTGCTTGTCCGCCTTGAATACGGACGGGGACCGTATTAATGAATAGTCCAATCATCTGCTCTACTCCGGCAATGTCCGCTGGACGTCCCGATACCACGCTCCCGAAAACGACATCCTCTGTGCGATTATACTTTTGCAACAAAACGCCCCAGGCCGTTTGCATCAGCGTATTTATCGTTACCTGTTCTTGCTTTGCCAATTGCAGTAGGGCCGTTGTCAGGTCTATACCCAAATCAAATTCCAGATATTCGGCCTCATATTCCTTGGACTTCCCTGTTTTGGCCTGCGGCAAGACCGCCGTCTCCTCATAGCCCCGCAGGTAACCGCTCCAATACTCCGCTGCCTCTTGACGATTCTGCCCCTCCAGCCATTCGATGTATCGGCTATATGGTGTTACCACAGGCAATTGCGGTAGCTTCCCTTCTGTAAGGGCGGTATATCCTCCAAAGACTTCGTTGGTAACCAGTGACAAACACCAGCCATCCATGATGATGTGGTGGAAGCTCCATACAAAATGGTATGAATCATCTGATGTACGCAAGATAGATACCCGCATCAGTGCATCCTTTGCCAGATCAAAGCCCCTCTGCTGATCTCGACGCGTGAACTCCTCGATGTACTGCTCTTGCGCAGCCTTCTCCTTCTTACGTATGTCCTCTACGTAAAGCTCTCCACGTTTATTCCGGTACACCACTTGCAACGGCTCGCCCTGCAAATCGCTCCGGAAGTTGGTACGCAGTGCTGAATGACGCTGTACCAACAAGTCCAGACTGGCGGAGAATGCAGCGAGATCCAGCGTTCCCTTCAGTTCAAAGGTGGACTGCTCTACATAGGCGCTCGACTGGGAATCCAGCATGTTGTGAAACAGCATTCCTTTTTGCATCGGCGTCATGGGATATATATTCTCAAGCTCTCCGTCAGGCTGGATCTGCTCCACCATCCGGTCCAGTTCTTCAAGGCTTAAGTCCGAAAGCAGCACATCACTTGGCGTCAATTCGGAGTGCTCCCGAGATGCACAATGCTGAATCACTTCCAGCACGTTCTGCTTGAATTGCTCTGCTAGTTGCTCAGCAGCATTTTGTTGGAGTGCCTTATTGTTGTATTGAATACTTAGTTCCAGCATGCCATCTGTAACGAGTCCTCCCACGTCCATAACACAGGACATTTGGGTCAGTTCATGAGTATTAGCTCCGCTGGAATATGGAGAAAAATGCATGCCGCTATGCTGCAGTGTCTGATCAAATTCGCCCAAATAATTAAAGCTGATCTGTGGCTCGGCGTATGTTGCCCCGGACGGTCCATTCTGGCTGAGATACCTCCAGATGCCATACCCAATTCCTTTATGTGGAATGCTGCGCAGCATCTCCTTCATCCGTTTGATGTGCCCGGAGATATCATCTTCTCGGTTAATCCGCAGCAGTACCGGGTATTGACTCGTAAACCAGCCAATCGTCCGTGATATATCCGTATCCTTTATGATTTCTTCCCGGCCATGGCCTTCGAGAAGAATCGCTACCTTTTCACTGCCAGTCCAAGCGCTTAGCGTCTTGCCGAGTGCCGTCAACAACAGATCATTCACTTCTGTGTTGTACGCGCGGTGGGCTTGCTTCAGTAGTTGATCAGTCTCTTCCTTCGTAAGCCTCACATTTACGATACCCATGTCTTGCTGCATAAACCTATCGCTATGCTCTTGGGACACTGGAAGTTGGGGCGACTCGGATGCCGCCAGTTCATTCACTTGCTCCCAGTATGCGTGCTCACTTTCCATCTCAGGACTATCGGCATAGGCTGACAACCGCTCCGACCAGACCCGGAAGGAGTCTGTTTTGGCCGGAAGCTGTATGGCTTCTCCACGTACAGCCTGCTCATAGGCATTCGACAAATCCTCCAACAGTATCCGCCACGATACGCCGTCTACCACCATATGATGAATAGCCAGTAGCAGATGGTCCCCATCAGCGCAGTGGAACAGGCCCACTTTCAGCAGAGGTCCTTCATCCAGACGGATGCTACTCTGAATAGTACTGGCCCGGGTTTCTATAGCTTGACCCAATGTGGGACCGATCGGCACGTCTTTGAAATCGGCCACTTCCAGATCATACAGCTTCCCTTCCTTCACTCCGCGGTTCCAGGCTTCCCAGCCTTGCTTCGTCTTGCGGAACACCATCCGTAACGCATCATGATGCACCGCCAACTGCGTCAATGCCTGTTGTAGCGGCTCTTCCTCGAATCCCTGCTCCCGGTGAAGCATAACCGCCTGATTAAAGTGGTTCGGCACAGGCTGTCCTTGTTCCACAAACCACTGCTGAATCGGTGTCAGCAGCACGGCTCCATCGATCTCTTCCTGATCAGCTAATTGGGTATCCGACACACGCAGGTGTGTAGCTAGCTCGGCAACCTCAGGGTACTTAAACAGGTCTTTAATATCCAGCTTATACCCTGCCTGCAGCAGGCGTGAGGATACCTGAATCGCCTTGATCGAATCCCCGCCCCGATCAAAAAATTGATCCGTCAATCCGACAGGACCGCCGCCCAGCACAGCCTCCCACACATGGGCCAGCGCCTGCTCCGCTGCTGTCTGCGGAGCCCTATATTCCTGCGTGGAACGGGAAATCTGCTCCGGTGCCGGCAATGCCTTACGGTCGATTTTGCCGTTAGGTGTGAGCGGCATTTGCTCCATCTGAACAAAGTGCGAGGGAACCATATAATTTGGAAGCTCTTCACTCAGCTGCTTGCGAAGCTCGCCCCCCGTTACTTCCCGTTCCGCCACGTAGTAGGCAACCAGTTCGTGTTGGTTTTGGCTGTTTGCATGGGCCAGTACGCTGACCTCTTGGATACGATCTATTTTCAGCATAGCCGACTCGACCTCGCCCAGCTCAATTCGGTAGCCGCGAATTTTAACTTGTTGATCCATCCGTCCAGCGTATTCTAATGTACCGTCTTCACGCCAGCGAACAAGGTCTCCCGTGCAGTACAGGCGATCTCCGTCCACCCACGGATTGGCAAGGAATCTCTCAGCCGTCAAATCAGGACGGTTCAGGTAACCGCGTGCAACTCCGTCTCCGCCAACAACCAGCTCACCCCATGCTCCAATCGGCTGCAGGTTAAACGCCGAATCGACCACATACGCCGTCGAATTGCGGATAGGACGCCCGATCGGCACAGAATCAAGCTGTTCTTCCTTAATATGATAAGTCGTCGAAAAAGTAGTATTTTCCGTTGGTCCATAGCCGTTAATGATATTCATGTCCGGATTATCACGCAGCACCCGATTGATATGCGGTGCAGACAGCACATCGCCTCCGACCAGCAAATACTTCACATCTCCGAACAATTTACTGTCCTGCTGCGAAAGCTGATTAAATAGCGGTGTAGTCAGCCACATCATAGTAATGCGATGGTCCCGTATGGTCTCCTTGAGCTTAGCTACGTCCAAAAGATCATCCTTATGCACGAGTACAAGCTCACCGCCGTTCAGTAGCGCTCCCCAAATTTCAAACGTAGACACATCAAATACAAACGCGCAAGTCTGCAACATTCGGATCGATTCATCGAACGGCGCATAATCCGTATTACGCACCAAGCGCACGACACTTTGATGCTCAACAACGACGCCCTTAGGCTTGCCTGTTGATCCCGAGGTATAGATGACATAAGCAGCATGTTTGCCTGATCCATCTATTCCTAAATTGGAAGTATCCGGACTGTAGGACGTATCATCATTCAGATTGACAATCTGTCCATCAAAATAGCAACGTACCAGTAAATCTTGTTGAGTCAGCAGCAGTTTGGCTCCCGAGTCCTCCAGCATATAGCGGATACGGTCCTCCGGATATTGAGGATCTATCGGCACATACGCGCCTCCAGCCTTCAAAATAGCCAACGTTCCGCTAATCATATCCAGCGAACGCTCCGTTAGAATGCCGACAGGCTCATCGGCCTTCACTCCAGCAGTCTGTAGCGTATGCGCTAATCGGTTAGCCTTCTCATTGAGTTCCCGATAGGTCAACGATTGATGACCCAAAGTGACGGCCACGTGATCTGGCGTACGTTCAGCTTGCTCCTCAAACAGCTTTTGGATTGTCTGATTGCGCGGATATACAGAAGCCGTGTCGTTAAACTCGCCTGTAATCTGTTGTCTTTCCGCCGTTGTCACCAATTCTAGTTCTTCAACGCTTACATACGGGTTGAACGAAATTTGCTCCAGCAGACGAGCAAAATGTCCATGCAGACGCTCAATCCCGGTTTGATCAAAGCTCAATGCGTTATACATAAAACGAATCTTAATGCCTTCTTCCGGCATCACGACGACATTCAGATCGTAGTTGGTTTGTTCTGTAGCCACCGCGTTTAAAATTGTGAATGCATTCTGCCCATCACTTCCCAGCTGCTCTACCTGCTGCTCCACCGGATAATTTTCGAATATCATAATGTGCTTGATTAGATCCTGCTTCTGCTCGGTCAGTGCCTGAATTTCATACAGCGGGAACGTGTCATAGGCATTGGCAGAAAGCGCCTGTCGCTGAGTTTCCTTCATTAATTCACTAAATGCAGTTGTTGGTTTACCTTGAACACGGACTGGGATGGTATTAATGAAAAGTCCGATCATTTGCTCTACTCCCGTAATGTTCGCTGGACGGCCCGACACCACACTACCGAAAACGACATCCTCTGTGCGGTTATACTTTTGCAGCAACACACCCCAGGCCGTTTGCATCAGCGTATTTATCGTCACCTGTTCTTGCTTTGCCAGCTGCTGAAGTTGCGCCGTCAGGTCTATACCTAAATCAAATTCCAGATATTCGGCCTCATATTCCTTGGACTTCCCTGTTTTGGCCTGCGGCAAGACCGCCGTCTCCTCATAGCCCCGCAGGTAACCGCTCCAATACTCCGCCGCTTCCTGACGATTCTGCCCTTCCAGCCATTCGATGTATCGGCTATATGGTGTTACCACAGGCAATTGCGGTGGCTTCCCTTCTGTAAGGGCGGTATATCCTCCAAAGACTTCGTTGGTAACCAATGACAAACACCAGCCATCCATGATGATGTGGTGGAAGCTCCATACAAAATGGTATGAATCATCTGATGTACGCAAGATAGATACCCGCATCAGTGCATCCTTTGCCAGATCAAAGCCCCTCTGCTGATCCCGACGCGCGAATTCCTCGATATATTGCTCTTGCGCCACCTTCTCCTTCTCACGTATGTCCTCTACGTACAGTTCTCCGCGTTTATTCCGGTACACCACTTGCAAGGGCTCGTCCTGCAAATCGCTCCGGAAGTTGGTACGCAGTGCTGAATGACGCTGCACCAACAAGTCCAGACTGGCAGAGAATGCAGCGAGATCCAGCGTTCCCTTCAGTTCAAAGGTGGACTGCTCTACATAGGCGCTCGACTGGGAATCCAGCATGTTGTGGAACAGCATTCCTTTTTGCATCGGCGTCATGGGATATATATTCTCCAGTTCTCCGTCAGGCTGAATCTGCTCCACCATCCGGTCCAGTGCTTCCAGGCTTAAACCCGGAAGCAGCACATCACTCGGCGTCAATTCAGAGTGCTCTCGAGATACACAATGCTGAATCACTTCCAGCACGTTCTGCTTGAATTGCTCTGCTAGTTTTATCACATTATCTTCCTGTAACACTTTTGTGTTATAACGAATATCCAGCTCAAGCATTTCATCCGTTACAATGCCCCCCACATCCAGGGAACACGGTATTCTGGTCAGTTCGTTAACATCTGCTCCACTGGAGTACGGGGACATGTGCGTTTCGCTGTGCCGCAGCGTCTGATCAAATTCACCCAAATAATTAAAGCTGATCTGTGGCTCGGCGTATGTTGCTCCGGACGGTCCGTTCTGGCTGAGATATCTCCAGATGCCGTATCCAATCCCTTTATGCGGGATGCCGCGTAGCATCTCCTTCATCCGTTTGATGTTCCCGGAGATATGATCTTCCCCGTTAATCCGCAGCAGTATCGGGTACTGGCTCGTGAACCAGCCAACCGTTCGTGATATATCCGTATCCTTCATGATATCTTCCCGGCCATGGCCTTCCAGAAGAATTGCAACCTGATCACTGCCAGTCCAAGTGCTTAACGTCATGCCGAGCGCCGTCAGCAACAGATCGTTCACTTCTGTGTTGTACGCGCGATGAGCCTGCTTTAGCAGTTGATCAGTCTCTTCTTTCGTGAATTTCAAGCTCAAAGTAGCTGTGTTATTTATGGTCAATGTTTTTTTAGAATCCAACAATTCTGTAAGTCTTAAAGACTCGGATGCCGCCAATTCATTCACTTGCTCCCAGTATGCGTGCTCACTTTCCATCTCAGGACTGTCGGCATAGGCTGATAACCGCTCCGACCAGACCTGGAAAGAGTCTGTTTTGGCCGGGAGCTGTATGGCTTCTCCACGTACAGCCTGCTCATAGGCATTCGACAAATCCTCCAACAGTATCCGCCACGATACGCCGTCTACCACCATATGATGAATAGCCAGTAGCAGATGGTCCCCATCAGCGCAGTGGAACAGGCCCGCTTTCAGCAAAGGCCCCTCATCCAGTCGGATGCTACTCTGAATAGTGCTCGCACGGGCTTCTATAGCTTGACCCAATACGGGACCGATCGGCACGTCTTTGAAATCGGCCACTTCCAGATCATACAGCGCCCCTTCCTCCACTCCGCGGTTCCACGCTTCCCAGCCTTGCTCCGCCTTGCGGAACACCATCCGTAACGCATCATGATGCACCGCCAACTGCGTCAATGCCTGACGTAGCAGCTCTTCCTCGAATCCCTGCTCCCGATGAAGCATAACCGCCTGATTAAAGTGGTCCGGCACAGGCTGCCCTTGCTCCACAAACCACTGCTGAATCGGCGTCAGTAGAACGGCTCCCTCGATCTCTTCCTGATCAGCTAATTGGGTATCCGACACACGCAGATGCGTGGCTAGCTCAGCAACCTCAGGGTACTTAAACAGGTCTTTAATATCCAGCTTGTAGCCTGCCTGCAGCAGGCGTGAGGATACCTGAATCGCCTTGATCGAATCCCCTCCCCGATCAAAAAATTGATCCGTCAATCCGACAGGACCGCCGCCCAGTACAGCCTCCCATACACTGGCCAGAGCCTGCTCCGCTGCTGTCCGCGGAGCCCTATATTCCTGCGTGGAACGGGAAATCTGTTCCGGTGCTGGCAATGCCTTACGGTCGATTTTGCCGTTGGGTGTGAGCGGCATTTGCTCCATCTGAACAAAGTGCGAGGGAACCATATAATTCGGGAGTTCTTCACTCAGCTGCTTGCGAAGTTCGCTCCCCGTCACTTCGCGTTCCGCCACGTAGTAGGCAACCAGTTCGTGTTGGTTTTGGCTGTTTGCATGTGCCAGTACGATGACCTCTTGCATGCGATCTGCCTTCAGCATAGCCGCCTCAACTTCGCCCAGTTCAATCCGGTAACCGCGAATTTTGACCTGATGGTCAATCCGGCCCAGGTACTCAATGTTACCGTCAGGCAACCATCTTGCCAGGTCGCCTGTCCGATACATGCGTTCATAGCCCGCTTCCCCATCTGCAAACGAATTAGCCACAAATTGCTCAGCCGTTAATTCTGGGCGGTGCAAGTAACCGCGTGCCAATCCTGGACCGGATACACATAACTCTCCTGCTACTCCAGCAGGTAAAAGATGACCAAGAGCATCGATCATGTACACCCGGTGGTTGGGTACGGGACGTCCTATAGAAATGGTATCGATTGCTCCGGGGTGTTCCGACACCGGCCAAATGGACGTTGCTACCGAGTTTTCTGTCGGGCCATAGCCATTAAAATAGGCAACCTGATCCTTCCACTTGTTTACAAGCTCCATCGAGGAAGCGGAACCAGCGGTGAACAGAATACGCAGATCCGGCATTCGTTCTGGGTTTAGATACACTGCGTAGGTAGGAGGTAATGCCGCTACCGTAATTTTATGTTCCGCCATATACTGTTCAAACTGGTTGTAGTTCAGAATGATTTCCGAAGTAGGCACGTAAAGTGTCGCACCACAAAATAGCGCCTGAAATATTTCCCAGCATGCAGCATCAAATGCGTAGCTCGCAAACAGTAGGGCATGATCTGACGGACTTATCTGCAATGTTTCATCAAAATACGTTTTCAGGTTACACAATCCATGGTGCTCCAGCATTACACCTTTAGGCAGTCCGGTAGTTCCTGAAGTATATATAACATAGGCTAGGTCGTTTGCCCCTGATACGGCTTCCAGATTTGATCCTTCCATGTGATATACAGTTGGATCTCCATCCAATACCAGAACTTTTCCTCCAAAGGCGGCTTCTTTGACCTTTTCCACAAGATGGGTTTGTGTTAAAAGCAGGTCTGCACCGGAATCGTCAAATATATAACGGATACGTTCCTCTGGATATGACGGATCGATGGGTACATATGCCCCTCCTGCTTTAAGAATAGCAAGAATGCCAATCACCATATCTATAGAACGATCAGTCATGAGTCCAACTAGCCGATCAGTTGTGGTGCCGTAACTACGCAGGGTACGAGCCAGTCGGTTAGCACGTTCATTCAGCTCAGCATAAGTCAGACTGGAGTTCTCACAGACAATTGCTGTTGCCTTCGGTGTCTTTTCTACTTGTTTTTCAAAACAAAGATGGATGGTATCACTAGAAGGATATGAGATCTGTACTCCGCTAAATTCGGATAAAACCTGACTTTTCTCTTCTGTTGTCAGAAATTCCAAATCGGAAATCGGTAGATCCGGCTGTTGAACAATCTGCTCCAGTCCCTGTTTAAGATGAGCTGCAATTAGCTTAATCCAATTTTCATCGTAAACCAGCCGATTATAACTAAATGTAACTTCATACTGTGATCCAGGAACGACAATCACATTAAAATCATAGTTGGTCTGTACAATATCCTCTACGTCGGTAACCTGAAGTGTATCAGGCCCTTTTTCCGCATGAATAAGCTCCTCTGAATAAGGATAGTTCTCAAAAACAACAATATGACGGACTAAATTTTGTTTCAAATCCGTGTGATTCTGAATATCTGCCAAGGAAGAATAAGAGTACTGAGTAGACTCGATGTTGGAGTTTTGCACAGATATCAGCAGATCTGAGAATCTCTGGTCCGCATCACTGGTTATGCGTGTTGGTATTGTGTTAATGAACAATCCAACCATATTTTCAATTCCCGGAACTTCATCTGGTCTGCCGGATACTACGGACCCGAACACAACATCCCGGCTGTGGTTGTACATTTGAAGCAATAATCCCCATACCGTCTGAAATACAGTGCTGACTGTCGTGTGGTAGTGTTTAGCTATTCTCTCCATTCCTTGAGTCAGTTCTTTACCCAGCTTGCATGTGTAACGTTCTGCTTCGAAGATTGGATTCAATGGACGGTTATAACCCGGCAAAATTGTTTCATTTTCAAGCCCATTTAAATATCCCCGCCAATAGGCTGTCGCTTCTTCCTTGTCCTGTTGCTCTAGCCACTGAATAAAACTGCTGTACGGATATACCGTATCCAATTGTGCAGGCACTCCAGACCGAAGGGAAGTATACATGGTAAAAAATTCCTGGGCTACCGTTCCCATGCACCAACCATCCATTATAATGTGATGAACACTCCAGACAAGCCTGCAAGAGTCATCATCCCATTGAAACAGGGCAAGCCGAATCGGAACATCTTTTTCCAAGTCAAAACCCACTTGACGCTCTGTCTTTAAAAAGTCAGTAAAATGCCCCCTTTTCTCAGCTTCAGGAAAAACACTGATATTTTCGAAATGAACAGGCAACGCTTCACGTTCTTCCAGGACAATTTGAAGCGGACGTTCTGTTTCTTTATACATAAAAATGGTACGGAATATATCATATCGATTCATGAGCTGCTGCAAGCTTTGCTGAACCAAATGAACATCTAGCACTTCATTAAAGGTAATAACGGTCTGCTCAAAGTAAGCTTCTGATTTTGCGTCGAGGATGGAATGAAACAACATTCCCTCCTGCATCGGGGATAGCGGATAGATATCTTTAATATTTACCTGTGCCAAATCATTCACCTTTCCTTTATCCATGCAGAATTTGAGTTTCAACTTGCTGATATCCTTTATTTCAACAGATTTCCCAGCTTATCCGATAATCGACTTGATATTTGTTCAAATTGCCCCATAGACAATTGATTATATGTAAAATCCGTAGGGCTGCGCTCCGCCTGATCTTTAGTGCAACAATGATGGATAATATTCAATAGATGTTTTTTAAATCCGATCGTTAATCGCTCTACCGTCGCTACACCATATTCAAGCCCGTTATATTCAAATTCAAACCGAAGGATTCCGTTCGTGACCATGCCGTTAATGTCAAATGTATTCGTCTTTTCCGCACGAGGGCTTCTCTCACCATTGGCTAAGTCTGCTAATCGGGAAATACGCCAAGGCATGTCTGTCTTGTTTTCTTCGTCGAATTGTCCCAAATAATTGAAGCTGATTTCCGGGAATGGTGCAGCGACTAGAGAAGCGGCTTTAGTCTGGTCCTTGGTCAAATAACGTAAAATACCATAACCGACGCCCTTATTAGGCACCCGCCGCAGCTTATCTTTAACCATTTTGATCTGATAGGCCAAGTTCTCGGGTCTGTTGACCTCGATTACAAAGGGATACAGGGAGGTAAACCAGCCGACTGTACGAGAGATGTCCAAATCTTTAATGATCTCCTCTCTGCCGTGTCCCTCCAGCAAAATCGGGATTTCGTTGTAACCGCTCCATTCATAAAAAGCCAGGCCCAAGGCTGTAAGCAACAGATCATTCATTTCCGTATGATAGGCATGATGTACATGCTTCAATAGTTTTTCCGTCTCATCCCTGCTGAGTACCACCTCCGCTTGGCGTCGATCTTGCATCAGGCTAACCGCGATTTCACGATCTCTTGGCAACCGACGTATCCTGCGTGAATCTACATTGTTCCAGTAGCTGATTTCTTGGCGTACCTGTACACTTTCGGCGTAAGTGGTCAGTCCTGAAGCCCACTCTTTGTAAGCATCAGTCTTGGCGGGCAGATTCGGCATCTCACCCCGAGCTACCTGATCATAGGCGGTGCCCAAATCTTCCAGCAAAATTCTCCAAGACACACCGTCTACAATAAGATGGTGGATAACGATCATCAGATGATCTTCACCGGATAAATGGAATAAAGCCAAGCGTATGAGAGGACCTCGTTGCAGATCCAAACTGCTTTGCAGCTCATCGCCAATGTGTCGGATTTCTTCTTCAGGCTGGCTTGATTGTGTCAAATCATAGCTCGTTAATGTAAAGAACTCACCTTCGTTCACTCCCCTGTTATAGGCGGTGGTTCCCTTTTCCTCTTCCACAAAAATGATGCGTAATGCATCGTGATGAGCTACCAGCTTGTCCATAGCGTTTTTCAGCCATAATTCATTCCATCCTCTATCATTTTGCAGCATGACTGCCTGATTATAATGGTGACGATCTCTCCGATGATGCTGAAAAAAATCGAGTTGAATAGGTGTCAATTCTACCTCACCTTCTACAATCCCCTGGGGAATGATACGGGTGATTTTTTTTATAAACGGTGCTATCAAGTGAATTTCAGGGTAACGGAATAAGTCCTTTACTTCCATTTTCAGGCCTTTGGCATTTAAGCGGATTGCAATTTGCAATGCTTTAATCGAGTCCCCGCCAAGCTCGAAAAAGTTGTTGTGTAATCCAATTGGTTTAACGCCAATCACTTCTTCCCAGATCAAAGCGATTGTTTTTTCCAATTCATCCTGTGGTGCCTCATATATGCTATCCACCGATGCTATTTCATCCGGTTCGGGCAGATTGGATCGGTCTATTTTCCCGTTATGGGTCAATGGCAACTGTTCCAATACAATGATTTGAGCTGGAACCATGTAGACTGGTAACTGCTGAGCCAGTTTATCTCGCAGCATGTCTTTCTCAGCTGCACCTGCAACATAGGCACATAAGTACTTTTGTCCCGCCGTGTCCAGTCGATCAACAACAACCGCCTGGCGTACTCCTTCCGTTTCGAGCAAAATAGATTCAATTTCTCCAGGCTCAATCCGGTATCCGCGAATTTTATATTGGTAGTCAGCTCGCCCGATAAAATCTATATTCCCATCTGGCTGCCAGCGCGCCAGATCCCCGGTACGATACAAGCGTCCACCGGGCGAGAACGGATCAGACACGAATTTCTCCGCTGTAAGCTCCGGTCTGTTCAGATATCCCCGCGCTACAGAAGCCCCACCAATACACAGCTCGCCCGTTACACCGACAGGGACCGGACGCATCCTGTCATCAACAATGTATAACTTATGATTCGGTAGAGCTCTGCCGATAGGCACAATACCGGACAGCGGCAATTTTTCCAGCTCGTTCTCATAAAAGCTAGACTCGATTGCGGCTTCGGTAACTCCATACGTATTAATAATTCGCATCTTGCTGCCAAAACGGGTCAACATCTTACGGTAATCTGCAACAGCCAAGCTATCTGCTCCAGTAGTAAGCAGCTTTAGTGAACTGATATTTGTACCGTGCTCATAGATGTAATTCAATAGCAGAGCTAAAAGCACAGGAGGCGTCTCAAACGTAGTAATCTTCTGCTGCTCCAACAGTGTAGCCAGGGCAGCTGGATCATTTCTCACGTTTTCAGGACAAATGACTAAGGTACCTCCATTGACAAATGCCTTGGCCAAATCGCATGCAAACACATCAAACGACATGCTGGCAATTTGCAGTAGCTTAACTGGGAAATCTTCGAATCCTTGGCTGTGTCTGTAGCCGAGTGCAGTGTTGACATATTGTTGATGTTCAACCATAACGCCCTTGGGCTTACCTGTGGTACCCGATGTATAAATGACATACGCCAAAGAGCCAGGCTCATATGTGGAGATATACTGCTTGTTCGAATCCATCTCGGGCTGGAGTGGCAAGGTAGCGAGATCAACTACCTCGCCCATGAAATCCATTGTTTTCAGCCAGCCCGTCAGGTGAGATTGCGTAAGCACAATCGTCGTTCCGCAGTCACGCAGCATATATTCAATACGTTCTTCTGGATACACGGGATCTACTGGCACGTAGGCAGCTCCTGCTTTCATAATTCCCAGCACCGCCACTATCATCTCAACAGACCTGTCAACCATGACAGCGACCAGACTCTCCCGTGTAATTCCACGCTTCTGCAAAAGATGGGCAAGAGCGTCTGCCCTATCATTAAGTTGTCTGTAAGTGAGCATTGTATCTTCATATATGACGGCCGCTCGTTCTGGTGTACGCTCCGTCTGCGCTTCGAATATCCCGTGAAAAGTAAGTGCAGGAAACTGGACAACGGGTCCGCTCCATATTTTCGTCAAAGTAGCCTCTTCTTCGGTTGTTAACAGCCGAACATCACGGAGGCAAACATCTGGATTGCTGGCAATTTGGAGGAAGACATGCTTCAAATGATGGGCCAGATGCTTCATCGCTTCACTGCTATAGACCTTGCCGTTATAGGACAATATGAAACTCATTGCCTTCTTGTCTTCAACTTCAATATTAAAGTCATACGGTATTTCTTCGAATAACCGGGCGTCTTCAATAATGAATCCGAGTTTGTCTTGCCAGTCCCGTCTCCCGACCATGTTTTCCAGCGGATAGTTCTCGAATACAACGATATGATCGAGCAAGCGTTGCTTGAGTGCAGATTGCGACTGGATTTCAGCAAGTGAACAGTATCCGTTCATCCTTCCTTGGACAGAGGCTCTCTGGACATCGCGCAATAATTCAACAAAACTCTTTTCTTCATTTAATTTAATTCGTAATGGAATGGTATTAATGAACAATCCCACAATTCGCTCTACTTCATCCAATTCCGACGGGCGGCCAGATACCACCGTGCCAAAAACTACGTCCTTGCTTCCGTTGTAACGACCAAGTACAATTCCCCAGGCGGCCAGAAAAAGACTGCTAAGCGTGGCCCCATTGCATTCAGCAATCGTACGCAAAGTGCTGGTCTCTGTTTCCGTCAGCGTCGTTCTATATTCCTGCAGCAGATAGCCGCCTTTTTCAGGAGTTGTAGCTGGAGTTTTTAGCATCGGAAGTCCGGCCGTTTGTTCGTAACCTTGTAATTCAGAACGCCAGTAGTCCTTGGCCGCCTCCTGATCCTGTTCTTCAAGCCAGTCGGCATACCCGGTGTAAGGTCGTGGTTCAGGCAATTGAACGGAACGGCCTGTACGATAGGCCTCATAGGCCGTTAACAACTCGTCCATTATGATGCCAAGACACCAGCCGTCCATAATAATATGGTGAAAACTTAAAAGCAACGTATAAGCATCTTTATCCGTCTGAAGTACAGCCATCCGGATGAGCATATCCCTGCTCAAATCGTAATGGGTGTTACGGTCCACATCCATAAATCTACGAATAGCGTCGGCTTGCTCCTTTCCGGTCAGCTCTGTCATATTTTCGTAAGTAATCGCCGTGTTTCGCTTTTTAAAGACAATCAGCCGCGAACGAGAAGCGGATTTATGATAAATGTTCGAGCGCAGCGTTTCATGACGCTGAACCAACAGTTGAAAGCTTTTTTGCAGGGCATTCCAATCCAGATCTCCCCGAATAGAAATACGTAATTGCTCGTAATAAGCCTGTGATTCTGGTTCCATCAGTGCATGGACGAGCATTCCTTCCTGTAAGGGAGTCAAGTTGACCACTTTTTCAATTTCAAGTCCTTTGATCATGGATATCCTCCTCGTACGAATCGTTATAGATTCTCATAAAACTGCTTCATGTCTTCAAACTCATCCAGATCCAAACCACGTGCTCCCACATCCGATGGTGTTAGTTGCCGTCCGGATTGGTCCAGACAATGCTGAATAATGCCCGACAAATGATGTTCAAAACGCAACAGAAGCATTCGGATAGTATCTGCTTCATACGCTTGACGGTTATAAAGCATGCAGATGGAAAGCTTACCGTCTTTCAGCCGCCCATCCAGATAGAGGTGATAGGCTAAATCTGAAACGCTACAATTCTGGTCGGACCATAATTCAACATCCATAGGTGATGTATGAAAGTGAGAGGAACTAACCGATTCAGAATGAATCAAGCGGAAGCCAATTTCCGGGTAATACTTAGCATTAAGTTCCGATTTACCGGAGGTTGCAGAACCATATTTTAGTAATCCATATCCTAAACCCTGGTTGGGTACTTGCCGGACTGTCTCCTTTACGTTTCTTAGCAAAAGAGAACTGTCTTTCCCAGGCTCCATATCCAGGACAATCGGATATATGGAACCGAATTGACCTACGGTTCTTGAAAGGTCCGGTTTGTCCAAAGTCACAGTTTGTTGCTCCCGATCATAATGTTCAAACCCAATGGCGATCTTAGACTGTCCAGACCATTCCACTATAGTCAGTCCCAATGCAGCAAGCAGTAACTCAGCGCTCACCGTATTATAGGTTTGGTTAGCCCGTGTTAACAGCTGGCTTGTTTTCTCGTCCGAAAGCTGTATGATGCAATGTTCTACTGGACGAAGTGTTTCTGAATGTGCAGGTATCTTATGGTCCTTCGGTATAAATTCGCCATTGAAATGAACCTTATCCAGCCAGTAGAGTTTCTCTTTGGCCAGCTTTTTGCTGTCTGCATAGTCTTCTAGCCACCGCATCCAGGAGCGGTAAGAATCTGTTTTGTCAGGAAGCACTATCGGTTCCCCGGTAAGAGCTTGTTCATAGGCAGTTGTGAAATCCTCAAGCAGGATACGCCAAGATGTGGGATCAGCCACTAGCGGATCTACAGAAAGGAAGAACTGGTCGGAGCCCGACATCCTGAATAAGCCTGCGCGTATTCTGGGTCCCTCAAACATTCCATAACTGTTTTGAATTCGGAAGCATTCGGTCTGTAATTGCTTGCTAGCTTCATAGGCATCATCTGAGAGTGAGAACACATCAAGTGTGAACAATTCTTCATTTTCATCTCGGTATACAAGGGTAGACGGTTCGTCGATCGACGCCAGACCAAGCCGCAGTCCCTCGTGATAAGTAGTTAATGTTTGCAGCACAAACCGTAACAGATCCTCATCGAAGTCCGGGTTACCTGCAAATAGCATGGATGTTGTCGTCCGCAAGGTGTACAATGTCCCCAGTTCATTCAACTGCCGCTGAATCGATGTTATTGGAATCTCTCCATGTATCGAATTCTGGTCTGTGTAGCGGAACAAAGTTGTCACAAGCTTGCTAAGGTCCTCAATGAACGGGTGCTCCATTAAAAGAGAAATGTCAAGGGAATAGCCATGCTGACGGAGACGTGAGGCTACCTGAACGGCCTTAATAGAATCGCCGCCAAGCAGAAAAAAATGATCTCGAACGCCTATATGATCACATCCCAAAACGTCTTGCCATACCATGACCAGCGCCTTTTCCACATCATTTCTCGGGGAAACATATTCCGTTTGTAAAGAGTCATCTCGGTCCGGCTCAGGTAAAGCTTTTCGGTCAGTTTTTCCATTGGCCGTAAGAGGAAGCTGCTGCAGAGGCACCACATATGCTGGAATCATATAAAACGGCAGCTTCTGCTTGAGCGCATTTTGCACGTCTAGCGGACTTAATGGCTCAGAAGCCACAAAGTATGCACACAAATCCTTGTAGCCGTCTTTGTTTTCCCGCGCTACGACCACTGCTGACTGGATTCCGTCTACGGACAGCAACTGCGCTTCAATCTCACCCAGTTCAATGCGGTATCCTCTTACTTTAACCTGTTGATCGATCCGCCCCAGATATTCAATGTTGCCGTCAGGCATCCAACGCGCCAAATCTCCTGTGCGGTACATCCGCTCATAACCCTCCGCTCCGCTGTTAAATGGATTGGTAGCGAACTTCTCCTTTGTCAATTCCGGTCGATTAAGATAGCCCCGGGCTACTCCTATACCACTGATACAAAGTTCTCCCACCGCTCCAATCGGTTGCAATCGCTCCGTGCCTTCCTGTACAACGTACAAATGAATATTATCAATCGGTTTACCGATCGGGATCACCGAGTGTTCTTCCACAGGCTCGCATTCAAAGAATGAAACGTCTACAGTAGCTTCTGTTGGACCATACAAGTTAATTAGTTTTGCGCTTCCAATCCCTGACATAATTCGATAGAAACGCGCCACCTGCTGAGGAGGCAATGCTTCGCCGCTGGCAAATACATGCTTTAGCGTTTTCAATTTGGCTTGCACGACTTCCCTTGGTTGCTGCTCCAGATATTCCAGAAAAATATGCAGCATCGCGGGTACAAAATGAAGGGTGCTTACCTTGTCTTCATTAATCGTGTTCAGGATCTGTTCGGGAGACTTTTCTCCGCCGATTGGCAACAAGCTTACTTTAGAGCCCACCATCGACCACCAGAACAACTCCCATACGGATACGTCAAAAGTAAAGGCAGTTTTTTGCAAAATCGTATCTTCTACGTTCAGCCCGTATCTATTGTGCATCCAGCAGAGCCGATTCACGACGGAGCGGTGCTCAACAATAACCCCTTTCGGTTTCCCTGTGGAACCGGAAGTATAGATGATATAGGCCGCATGGTTGGGTTCTGCTAGAGGCGCAAGGTTGGAGGCATCTTCATGCCAGCTACTCATGCAGTCTGTCATAGGCTCCGTCGACCTGGACGCTTGCAAAGCCATGATCGTGGAAGTATAATCCAGCACCATTACCTTGCAGTCCGCATATTGCTTCAGCTGTTCTGCAAACTGTGGTTGTGTCAGCACCAGTTGTGTTCTTGAATCTTCAAGCATATATTGAATTCTTTCTTGTGGGTATCCCGGGTCAATTGGTACATAAGCTCCACCCGCTTTTAGAATTGCATAGATGCCAATCATCATCTCAGGTGAACGCTGAGCGATAATCCCCACCGGCTGATCCGGTCCCACTCCTTCCGCCCGCAGCGTTCGCGCTAAACGATTCGCCAGCTCATTCAACTCTTGGTAAGTCATACACTTATCTCCAAATATGATTGCCATGTCATCTGGAGTCCTGCTAACCTGCTGCTCAAACCTTCCATGAATCGTTGCATCCCGCGGAAAATAGGCAGAGGTGTTGTTGAACTCATATAGTAATAAGTGCTTATCTTCTTCTGTCAGCATATCCATGTCAGCCAAGCGAATTCCGACATCTTGAGTTGCAATTTCCAACACTTTTATATAATGGAGGGCAAATCGCTCAATCGTCTCCAACTTAAACAGGCTGGTCGAATACTCCCAGGTGAAAGTTAAATGGTCTTGAGTTTCCGTTACATGTAATGAAAGATCGAACTTCGATACACCTGCATTAAACTCATTCGGTTGCAAACGAAGTCCCTCGAATTCAATGACCTCTGTTCCCTTATTTTGCAGACTGAACATCGTATCAAAGATGGGATTGCGGCTTACATCGCGTACTCGATCCAGTTGGTCGACCAGTTGTTCAAATGGATATTCCTGGTGCTCCAACGCAAGCAGAGTGTTATGTTTGACGTCCTCCAGGAAAGCACTGAATGGCTGGGACGCTAGCGGTCGATTACGGAGAACTAAAGTATTCACAAACATGCCGATCATCGCTTCCGTATCCGCATGCCCTCTACCCGCTGCCGGCGTACCTACGAGGATGTCCTCTTGCCCGGAGTATTTGCTTAACAGCACATTATAAGCTGCCAAAAGCACCATAAAGAGCGTTGCTCCCGTGTCTCTTGACAATTGATTAAGTCTATCCGTCAGCTTGGATTGCACAATGACGGTAAGGATGTCCCCTGCGAAGCTCTGACTTGGCGGACGAGCAAAGTCAGTTGGCAGGTCCAATACAGGGAGCTCGCCGTCCAACGTGTCTAACCAAAATGCTTCATCCTTTACTTGGCTGTCTCCGGCATAATGTTGTTTTTGCCAAACGACATAGTCTTTGTAGTGCACGTTAATGGGGGCAAGTGGCATACCCTGATACCGCGTGCTGATCTCATCCATTAATACTGCCATCGAGAAGCCGTCTGAAATGATATGGTGCATATCGATCAGCAACATAAACTGATCACGATGGATTGCGAACAGCTCAGCACGAATTAAAGGAGCCTTACTCAGGTCAAAAGGCTGAATAAACAGTTCATGGGCGTGATTAGCATCCTCTTCGGAAATTGGAGTAACAGGAATGTCCAGTGAAAGCATATCCTGTACCTTCTGCACGGTTTCCCCGTCTACTAACTCAAAATACGTCCGAAAGGATTCATGCCGTGAAAAAACCTCCTTCACTGCATCAATGAACCTGGAAACGTGTAACTCTCCCTCTATATGCAGTTGACCCGATACATGATACGCTGCACCTCCACCCAGTTGATCCAGCACATACATTCTTTTTTGAGCGGGAGATACCGGATAAAAGGGCTGTAAATCTGCCGGAACAAGCGGCTCAAACTTTCGCTTTTGTCCTCCTCTTACATGTGCCGCCAGTTGTGCAATCGTTTGCAAATGTAAAATTTGTACCAGCGGAATATATACTTCGAATTCCTTGTTAATTCTGCTTAGAATAACAGTCGCTTTTAAGGAGTCTCCACCCATTTGAAAAAAATTATCGTTGTATCCGATATTAGATACATTCAAAACTTCCTTACATATGGATATCAGTTTGTCCTCAATCATATTACCGTCAGAAACCTGCTTCTGCGAGTCCTCTATCCTGATATCTTCTGGTTTCGGTAATGATTGAAAATCCGGCTTCCCATCAGCCAAAAGAGGGATGCTATCCATCAAAACCCAAAAGCGAGGTTGCCCATAATCAGGAAGTATTGAGCTTACACTCTCTTTCAGCTTCGCTATATCCCACGAATTAGAATTATTGTCCACTATATAAGCCACTAGATACGATGAGTTACTGCTCTCGCCGTCTTTCCGTGCCGTCAAAACACAGGCATCCAAATCCAGTGCTCGCAAAATATGTTTCTCTATCTGCTCAAGATTCACTTGATGCCCGCGAATAAGAACATCTCGGTTAACTGCACCAATATGTCGAATTCTCCCTCCAACCTCGACATAAGCCCATTCCAGCGTCGTTCCCAGTAAACCAGCGGATGTGGCCAAATATACTTGTCCGATGGTACCCGTAGGAGACGGATGTTTATATTTGTCCAAGTTACAAGGATAATTCCCTTTAGAATCCGCGTATGTCGCCCACACTTCCAGAAGCCGCTCCCTTTGCGTACTTCTAAGCAAAGACAGCGCAGATACACGCATTCCGTCTTCCTGCACAATCGAGCTCAGCAGATGTAAAAAGTATTGCGCCCATACCTCTATAGTGTCTTGTTGAAAAAGACTCGCAGCATAGTCAAAATCAAGCCGCAACTGCTGACCAGACTCCGTAACATTCAGAAACAACTCATACTGACAGGACAATATTTCATGCTCCAACAATTCTGTTTCCAGTCCGTAATAGTGAAACTCCGGAATGGGCCTATCCATATTGAACAACACCTTAAGAATGGGCAAATGGCTTAATCCTAACTGGGCAAGTCCGGCAAAGCTGTATTTCTGATAAGCATCCAGCGTATGCATTACTCGCTTGACCGTCTGCGTGAATTCCGTGAACGTTGCTCCAGAGTCTACCTCACAAATCACTGGAAGCAAGTTAACGCAGTGGCCAATTAGCGGGGACACACCCATATGAGATTGCCCTGCGGTTGGAATACCTACTATTATTTGATTTTGGCCTGTCAGTCTGTGCAAGAAAAGCTGAAAAGCAGACAATAAAGTCACAAACAAGCTGTTGCCAAGCCGAATACTGACTGATTTCAGTTGCTTCACCAGAGGCGCATCCACCACAATGGTGTGCCGTGCTCCGCGCGAAGAAGGAGAGCTGATGTTGCGTTGGAGAGACGGCAAGTCAAGAACTGGCAATGGCTTCGCAAGTACATCCGACCAAAAAGCAAGGGCAGCTGCTCCACCTGCCTCTAACTGGTTTTGCTGCCATGCTGCGAAAACTCGGAACGGAACAGGATCGGGAAGCGTGCAGCGTTCGCCCCGTACACAAGCGGAATAAAGTTGTTCCAGTTCATGGAAAAACACACCGATGGACCAGCCATCTGCAATCAGATGATGAAATGTAAATGCAGCGATGTGCTTCTCATTCGACGTTTTTAAAAGCTGGATACGGAATAAAGGTTCCCCCGCACTTATTGGGAATACGGTCTCCCTGTCCTTCTCCATCCAAGCACGGATATCGTGTTTCTGCTCCTCTCCAGAAAGACTGCTGATATCATGCAGCGGGATGCTAACGGTCATTGCCGGGGCGATGATCTGCGTTTCTCCGTCCTCCCCCATAAAGGTGCGTAAGGCTTCGTGGCGCTCAACGATGTGATGGACAGCCTCATTAAATTCCTTAACATGTAGCGGGCCCCGGAAACGCAGTAAAACAGTCTCATGAAGCGACTCCGACCCCTTTGAATCCGAGACTGAGGCGAACCATAACTGCTTCTGATCCGGAGTCAGCTTAATCGTCGATTCCTTAAGGTCTGCAGTTGCAGTTTCAGGAAAAAAATCCTTGTTTAGATCGCTTTCATGAGGGTGCAGATCCGGCAGAAATCCTCCTTTACGCAGCTCATTAACGCTCTCTTTAATTGCCTGTACAATTCGCTCCATATCTTCCGAAGTATGAGCCGTTGACAAAAAACAGTTACGGCCTTCCCATATATAAATTCCTTTATCCAGCATGTGATAGAAGAATAGTTCCAAGTCACCTTTAAGGACGAAGCGGAACAAGGAACCGAAGTAAACGACCTTTATAGGTATCTGTTCCTCCGTAAAATAGTGGTTCAGTTCTGCTGCGAGCGCCTTCGTACGACTATTCAGCTCGTTATGCAGTTGCCCCCTGTCCTTCTCCAACCGCTCTAGTACGGCCAGCGAAGCTGCCATAGCCAGGGGGTGATGGCAAAATGTTCCCGCTACAAACGTTCGCTGTTGCTCATGCGGTGGATAAGAGTCATCTCCGAAGCTCCACATTCCTCCATCAATTCCATCCATGAACGATGCTTTCCCTGCCACGATACCGATCGGAAGACCGCCGCCAATGATTTTACCGTAAGTTACAAGGTCGGCTTCAATGCCGTACCACGCCTGCGCACCCCCCGGCTGAATACGGAAGCCCGTAATTACCTCATCAAAAATGAACGCGGTCCCGGATTGCTCCGTAATCTGGCGTACTTCCTTCAGAAAAGCTGCGGGCTGGAAATCAGGGCGGCGACTCTGCACTGGCTCTATGAGAACAGCAGCCAGTGCATGGGCATGGGAGCGGATATATTGGAGTGACTCGTCCGTTCCATAGCTGAGCACAACGACATCGTCCACCATGTGCTGTAGTACACCAGGTGCCAGAGGAGTGGAATGTTGTTCCCTGTCATCCGTTGCTCCCCCCAATGCCAATATTCCATCAAAGTTACCGTGATAGGAACCAGAAAAAATTACCACTTTATCCCGCCCGGTGGCAGCCCGTGCTAACCGAAGAGCGACCATAATCGCCTCTGTCCCCGAGTTATATAGCGCAATTCGTTCCATGCCTGTCATTTTGCAAATTTTTTCGGCAATCTGCCCGGCCATATTAGACATCGGTCCAAGGCACATCCCGTTATGTATTTCCTTCTCTATCGATTCACGAATAAAGGATGGGTTGTGACCAAACAAATTGACCCCAAACCCCATCGTCAAATCAATATATTCATTACCATCCAAATCCCAAATTTTAGAACCCTCTGCACGTTGGGATATAATCTGATACACCATTTCCTTGAGAGCAAGCCTAAATCCGGCCACATTCCGGTTATTGGCGTATACAGACCTGTATTGCTGAGTATATTCTTTGGTCTTTCGTGTGCGCATCGTGTAATGTTCAATCAGCTTTTGCAGATGCTTTTCCTGCCTAAGTGAAAGTGAATTATGGGCCTGTACATCTATTTTTTGATAAGGAACAAATGCTTTCGGTTTTTTTCTGTCTGGCAAAACAGCTGACACAGAAGCCTGTACGGGGGAAACAGAAGTAACTGTGGCAGCTACCTCCTTCATCGCGGATGTCTGAGGCTCGACAGCAGTTTGTAGTGAATGCGATTCAGGCATTGCCACTGGTGCAAGCCGAGATTGACACAGTATTTCCATCTGCTGCGACATGAGTTGAAGTTGCATTTCTAAAATTCGTTCTCTCCCCGCAAATACATCCTTATTTGATAGCTTGCTTTCTTGTGGTGCGGGGCCTTCTATATGGATAGTAGATTTTTGACTCCAGCCCGACAAAACGGAAGGTACCGAAGAAGTGATACTAGACGACGCAGCCAGCTGATGCTCCTCCGAATTCTGGAACAATTCTTCAGAGGTCGAGGCTACCCTATCAGCAATATAGTTTGTCAGCAACTCCAGCGTAGTCAGTGATTCAAAAAACTCGTTCATCGGGATATCCAAGCCAAACGTACTTTTAATGCTGTGTCTAACCTGAGATAGAAGAATAGAGTCTAAACCCAGTTCTAAAAAATGTTTTTGCGGCTCTAATTCGTCTGGACTGAGTTGGGATACACTTTCGATTATTTTTGACAGTTTATTAGTAATCGTAGATTTTTGCGGATTGGAAGCAGATTCCGTCGAAAAATACTCATTCACCATCTTTTCAGACTCCTTTACTATGGGGTATTCAAGGAATTAATTTTATCCTTTCCAACTGTGACGCTAGCCTAAAAAGCACGATAAACCTAGCTAGGGGTACAAGATAAAGTTCTCATAGGAAGGTAAATATGAACGGTCCACTGTATAAGGAACCATCCTTATACTAATAAAATATAATTATCCATCTGGTAAAGCGAGGATCTAATTTGTTTTATTAAACCATTAATGGCTAAATTCTTTTATTCAACTTATTATGCAGGATATAGTTTTTTTCCAGTATTGATTCTTAAAAACTCAAATCTTTTCTTTTACCCGCTGACATGCGTCCTCATAAACTTTAAAATTCACGACACTCAAAGCTCAAATTAAAGACTCAAAGGCTTTAATATGGTTGCTCTGCCCTTTACGAGCGATTACAACCACTTGCAAAATATGACCTTTGTTGACTCCTGTCGATTCAGCGCAGCCTCACAGCCCAATTGCGATTTTCTTCCACTGGCTTTTTTTATAATTGGTACCCGCACTACTAAAAATGCCAAGTCCTAAGAATAGAACCTGACATTTTATCAAATTTGGAGCGTAAAGACGCCGAGGTGCACTTTACTTAATTTTTCGGCAAAATAATACGGGATTGGCCAATTCACTTAACGTCTCACATTAATATAAGTTCGCATGTTAAGAAGTCACTTCGTTTCTTGACATTAAGCGAACCAGAACTGCCTTTGATCCGGGGTTAGTGGAATGACCGTTTCATCCACATCCACTGTCGATACTTCTGAAAGGTCAGCTATAGACACACTTCGCTTACCTGGACCTGGGCCTTTCCCGATCGGGGTCAGATCAGGCAAGAAGCCCCCTTTACGCAGCTCATCTACACTGTCCTTGACAGCTTGTATGATCCGCGCAATATCTTCCTCCGTATGAGCGGTCGACAAGAAGCAGTTCCGCCCTTCCCAGATGTAAATACCCTTTTCCAGCATGTGATAGAATAAAAGCTCCAGATCACCCTTGAGTACGAAGCGAAATAGTGAACCAAAGTGAACAATCTTCATGGGTATCTGCTCATGGGTAAAGTAACTATTTAACTCTGCTGCCAACGCCGAAGTACGGCTGTTCAACTGATTTTGCAGCTGTTCGCCGTGGCTTTCCAAATAATCCAACACTGCTAGGGATGCCGCCATCGCCAGCGGGTGATGACAGAACGTACCGGCTACAAAGGTTCGCCGGTGCTCATTCTGAGGATAGGAATTATCTCCGAAGCTCCAGGTGCCACCGTCAATCCCATCCATAAAGGCGGCTTTCCCTGCTACGATACCGATTGGCATCCCTCCGCCAATAACTTTACCATAGGTCACAAGGTCAGCTTGTACACCAAACCACGCTTGAGCGCCTCCCGGTTGAATTCGGAAGCCTGTAATCACTTCATCAAAAATAAAAGCTGTACCGGATTGTTCCGTGATCTGACGAACCTCTTGTAAAAAGGCCTTCGGCTGAAAATCAGGACGACGACTTTGCACCGGCTCCACAAGCACAGCAGCCAGCTCCTGCCCATGTGTGCGTATATAATCCAGCGATTCATCCGTTCCATAGTTAAGTACAACGATATCGTCCACCATGTGCTGCAAAATGCCAGGCGCAAGAGGTGTGGAATGCTCCTTATTGTTGCCAGCGCTACCCAACGCTAGCACCCCATCGAATGTACCGTGATAGGAGCCGGCAAAAATGGCTACTTTGGCTCGCCCGGTGGCAGCACGCGCCAAACGAAGAGCAACCATAACCGCCTCAGTGCCGGAATTGTACAAAGCGATCCGTTCTACACCGGTCAGCTTGCAAATCTTCTCGGCGACTTGTCCTGCCATGTTGGACATAGGTCCGACACACATGCCGTTCTTTAGCTCTGCGTCAATTTTTTCACGGATAAAGGCTGGATTGTGTCCAAACAGATTAACACCAAAGCCCATGGTCAAATCTACATATTCATTCCCATCCAAATCCCAAATTTTGGACCCGTCTGCACGTTGAGATACAATTTGATAGACCATTTCCTTTAAAATATGCCGGAAGCCAGCTACATTACGGTTATTCGCGTAGACAGACCGATACTGCTGAGTGTACTGCTTGGTGCTTCGCGTCCGAGCAGTATAGCGCTCAATCAGCTCTTGCAGATGTTGTTCTTGTCGTTGTGAAAGCAATTCATGGGCTTTGACCTCCAGCTTTTTATAAGGCGTAAACGGTTTTGCTTCATGGCCTGCCTTCTTCGGAACAGCTAGTACCGGTGAAACAGTAGCTAATGCAGTTGCGACTTCCTGTTTGGTTTCAATGATCTCTGCGCTTCCTCTATTTGCTGACGACAAACCCCTTTCCGGTTGAAATGATTGAGAAACGGATGTCGGAGGAGTCGGTTGAGTTCGGAGCACATCAAGCTGCTGTGACATCACGTGCAGCTGCTGCTGCAAAATCTGCTCGATACCAGCAGAAGTCGCTATAACTGTTGTGCTTTGAAATGGCTCTTGCCCGGACGTAACTATTCCATGAGTCGATGTACCAATTGCGCTGGAATCCTGCCCTGTCCAGGTTGATACTGTAGTAGCATCTACCCGATTAAGGGGTATTTTCGGTTGGCTTTCCAGAGCACCAACTGCTGCCTCGTCAGAAACGGAACTCACCTGATCTGCAACGTAGCTAGTCAACAATTCGAGCGTGGTCAGCGATTCAAAAAATTCATTCATTGGGACATCCAGGTCGAATGTATCCTTGATGCTGTGGCGGACCTGGGACAAATTAATGGAGTCCAGCCCTAGTTCTAGAAAATGTGTTCGCGGTTCCAGTTCCTCAAGACTAAGTTGTGACACATTACCGATCATTTTCGCTAGCTTTTGTTGAATGGAATATTTATGCTTTTCCGTAAACGACGCTGACGTCGAATACTCATTCTCCATAATTTCAGACTCCCTTACTATTGTATTTTTATAAACGGGTGCAGTCTGCTCCGATCGAACCTGTTCTGGAACATGAATCCAGCACCTTTTCCTTTCAAACGGATACGTAGGCAGCGAAATCCTTTTGTACGGGTGACCTGCGTATAGCGTGTCCCAGTCTATCTGTGCCCCCTGTACGTACTTCACTGCTACTTGCTCCAGTGCTTGCAAAGTGTCTGAGCTTCCGACGGCTGTTTCTGTACCAACATTACTATCTACTTTCCCAATGTATACACCTTCAATGGCCTTGCCCTGCTCATGAAGCTGATGTAATTTCGCTTTCAGGGCCTCCGCTCCTTCGGCTATCACAGCCACTCGATATGTTAAGTGACTTCTGCCTGTGTTAGCCGTATAGCAGACATCCTCCATCGGCAATTCTTCCTCACGTTCAAAGCGATCCACGTACCGTGCAATCAACTCGCTTAAAGCTCCTTTAGTTCGCGCCGATAGTGTCAGCAGCAATGGCGATGATTCATTTTTTCGGTCGGTGGTTTCTTGGCCCGCACCCTTTTTCGCTATATATTCTTCCAGCACCACGTGACAGTTTGTCCCGCTGAAGCCAAAGGAACTCACCCCGCATCTTCTCGGGAATCCGTCTGTCTTCCATTCCCTCAGTCTAGTGTTGGCATACACCGGAGATTCTTCAAAATGGATGTTCCGGTTGGGTGTGCGAAAATGAACGAGCGGTGCAATCTGCTGATGTTTCATTGACAGCACGCATTTGATCAATCCCGCAATCCCAGCAGCTTCGTATAAATGCCCAATATTCGTTTTGACCGTGCTTATCGCCACAAACTGCTTGCGCTGTGTAAATTTGCGGAATGCTTGGGTAATGCCCTTAATTTCAACGGGGTCACCCAGCTTGGTGCCAGTACCATGGGCTTCAATATAGCTTACCGTCTCGGGATCGATCCGTGCATCACGCCATGCCTGCGAAATGACTTCTGATTGAGCCAGCGCATTGGGCGCGGAAATTCCAATCGTACTGCCGTCCTGATTAATCGCGCTTCCTTTGATCACACCCAGAATGTGATCTCCGTCTTTTTCCGCTTGACGAAGCGGCTTTAAGAGAACGGCTCCAACGCCTTCGCCCCAGCCTGTGCCGTCCGACTGATCGTCGAATGCTCGTGCCCGGTCATCGGAGGATTCCATGCCAATGCCAGCTTTCAACGGCAGCAAAATGGTCTTCACTCCACCGGCCAAAGCCATCTCGCAGTCTCCATTCAAAATCGACTTACACGCCAGATGTACCGCCACGAGTGACGAGGAGCATGCCGTATCAATGGTCAGTGCCGGGCCTTTTAAATCAAGCAAATACGCAATCCGGCTGGAAATAATGGACGATAAATTACCAATGGCAAAGTTCGGCAGCGCGCCTGGTTCCACCTCGGACAACAAACGCTCGTATTCAAAGCTGGTTTTGGAGAATCCAACATACACTCCTACCTTTTTCCCCGACAGCTGTTTTCCTCCATAGCCTGCATCCTCAATCGTGCTCCAAGCAGTTTGCAGAAATAAACGTTGATTCGGGTCCATCAGAGAAGCTTCCCGTGGAGTTAGCTTGAAGAAGGTGTAGTCAAATTTGTCCACTTCATCCAGATAGCCACCTTCGGCGATTTGCATGTTTCTCCCTTCCATATTCAGACGGGAAATAAAAGCTTCGGCATCCTTTTTTCTTTCGTCGCTATATGGACTGATATGGTCTGTACCGGAAGCTACATTCGCCCAAAACTGCTCCAGTGTATCCGCATGAGGAAACTTGCCGGACATGCCAATGATAGCAATATCCAGGTCCTCTACCTCCTCTTTGGATTCTGGTTGCGGTGCTGTAATCACCTTATGACCTAAATCCTGACTGGATATATATCCAGCTAGCTTGGCGATAGTCGGGTAAGAGAAGAAGTCCGTTACCTCAATATGAATCCCGAGTTGTTCCTCTAATTGGTCCGCGATCTGAACGAGTTGTAAGGAAGTTACGCCGATATCAAAGTAGCTGTCTTCCGTTCCAATTGACTGTACATTTAAAATAGCTTGGCAAATCCCAATCAGTTTTTGCTCGATCTCACCTTGATGAATAGGGGCATGGTTCGCTACCTGTGTAATTTGAGTGGCCTCCGCCAGGGATGCCAATACTGCATCAAATTCTCCCTGCTCGTAGCTCTGAGCTAGCTTGTAGCGCTGAACCTTTCCACTAGTAGTTTTGGGAATACGGCGGATTGGAACTACATCTTGAATATGCCATCCTCCCCGATAATTCAAATGGCTTTTCAGCCTTTGGACTAGTGGCAAAAATAACTCTATTTTTTTCGTGTGCATCACAAAAACAACAATACGATCCTGCCGAGTTTGTTCATCATGTACACCGCAGACAGCTACTTTCCCCAGATCCACCCCGTCCAGTTCCTCTGCAATCCTTTCGATATCATGCGGATAAATGTTCTGACCGTTCACGAAAATAATGTCCTTGGCTCTGCCTGTAATCACCAGTCGTCCGTTTCTCATAAAACCCAAATCTCCGGTAATGAGCCAGTCATCCTTTGTCTTGACCTTTGCGGTAGCCTCAGGATTGTTATAGTACCCGGCAGTCACATTTTTGCCGCGAATTTGGGTGTATCCGATTACATTGTCCTTTAGCACCTGATTTTGCTCATCACAAATACGAACGGAGGTGCTGGCCATGGGGTAGCCCAAATCCGCAAACGTAAGACAACGCTTATCGGATGAATCTACTTCTTCTATAGGTTCACCTACATGCAGCTGCTGCCGATTTAAATGAATGGTAACAAAATTATCTTTATCCAAAGGTGGAGTGGAGACACCTACGCTGGCCTCTGCCAAGCCGTATACAGGATACATGATATTTTTATTTAATCCATGTACACTCATGGCTTCCATAAATACATGGCAAAGCTCCACCGATATGGGCTCAGCCCCATTTAAAATCATACGAACACTTGACAAATCCCAGTTATCCGCTGTTTTGGATTTATATTGATCAAGGAAAAATTTATAGCCGAAGTTAGGAGAACAGATTTGAGTCACCTTATGCTCCGACACCTTTTTTAGCCATAATGAAGGACGTCTTATAAAAAGAGCTGTTGGCATAATGAGTTGCTTGGCATGGGCGATGACACAAGTTAAATGAAAAGCGATCAACCCCAAATCATGTGTGAGTGGCATCCAGCCTAGATACGCATCACTTGAAGTCATTCCCGTTTGACTGGCGATATCCCGAATATTGTATACGAGATTCTCATGCGTCAGCATGACTCCCTTAGGATCACCTGTCGAACCAGAGGAAAATTGAATAAACGCCAAATCCTCCGGTCTGGATTCATGTATGGTCCCTTTGTTCTGATCGGAATAATCAAAATCATGACTAGAAAAGGTCGCTTTTTTTACAGAATCAAAGAAATCCAGCATCTCATGCTGGTGAGAATACTTTTCTAGCTGCTCTAGTACTTTATGATCCGCAATCATGTAAGGGCAAGTAAGGGTACTCCAGATTTTAAACAGCTTCATTTTATGTTCATCATTATTCCCGATACTTACAGGTACGGGGACGATTCCTCCGAGCAGACAGCCCCAAAACACATTCACAAAGGTATGATTGTCTTCAATTTGCATAATTAGCTTATTACCAGGCTGTACTCCTTTTTCCTGCAATTGATGAAGCACCTGCAGTGCTTGCTCCAGAAGTTGACTGTAGCTTACATACTCCTCCTGTGTATCACCCGAAATGAAAATAATCCCATTTTCAGCTCTACTGGCTCGGTCCTGAATGATTTCAATTAAAGTTTGAAACTGTTCCATCCTGATCCCTCCTCAAAAGGTCTAAAACTTCCTCCTGCTCTCCTGCAGATACTTGTTTGGTTTGCAATATCAGGCGAATACACTCCAGCGCTTCGCGTCTTAGTTCATAAGCAGAAGAAGAGTTGCCCGATTCTATGCTTTTGAGTAACTCTTCCAACCTGCGAATAGGTAAAATAACCCCCTTATGATACTCATCCTCATTCCAATTGGCATTGGGTGTAGACACCGCCACCGCCAGCGGTTTGACCAACCAATCACGGATCGAAAAACGACGTTCCAGTTCAATCCGATCCAAGTCTCTGTCCAAGGAAAGCACCTCAAAAGCGATGTTTGTTTCCTTTGCCAAGTTTTTCAGCACCGTTCGCGGTCCTAATTCAATCCCCTGCTTCACCCCATGTTTCTCCATATACTGCATCGTTTGTATCCACCGCACTGGACGGATCATTTGCAAATGCAAACCTTGACGAATGCTGTTGGCATCCGTATATGGTAGTGCTGTAACATTAGAAATGACAGGCCACAGTGGTTCATGAAACGTATATTTTTGCAGTTCCAATGCTAATCGGTCAGCAGCATGCTGCATAAGCGGGCTGTGAAAAGGGCCGCTTACCTGCAAACGGGTAATTTGGAACCCGCGTTGCTCTAATTGTCCCGCCACGGCAGCAACAGAGGCATGATGACCAGAAACGACGTA
>NZ_JBMOUI010000019.1:0-67739 GCF_049319765.1 Paenibacillus sp. S29
TGATCGTGCTGCAAAAATAGTTGAATTTGGCGATAGCCGTAGACTCCGTTATACTGCTCATACACTTTCTTCACAAGTGCTTTCGCGTCCCGATCTCGATCTGTTTCTCTCCGTTTTAAGAAGGCGTAATATCCACTTCTGGAGACTTTGAAAAGCGTACACAGTTTGCTAATAGGATAGTCTTTCGCAGCTTTCTCAATGGTTATATATTTGTGTGCTTCATCTCCTGTATCCAGATTTCCAAACACTTTTTTAGCATGTCATTTTCCCGTCTCAGCTTCTGTACATACCTATCCTGGTCGATATACTCCTTACGCCGTCCTCGTTGGTCCATAAGTCCGAATTCACCGAGTTCCTTGTACTTCCGCATCCATTCTTTCAACCGATGTCGATCTGCAATCCCGAACTTCTCCATGAGTTTACGATATGTCCAACCTTCTTCGATATGAAGCCGTATGGCCTCTACTTTAGTTTCAAACGTATATTCTTTAAACTTCTGTCCTTTTTTCGCTGGCATAAAAAATGCACCCCCTAGAAATTCATCGGATAAACCAGGGGTTTATTCCAATGTCTATTCTAAGGGGTGCACTTCACTGGGAGTGACGGTCTATTTTTTCTATTATTATTTCTTAATCTTATACGTAAATTCCCAAACGGCTTGATGACCTGAGTAACGTCCACGGTTTTCAGTAACCGTCACTTTTAGCTTAACGGTAGAACCTTTGGCAGAAACAGAGGAGACCTTTACATTCTTGGTGGCTTCACCTTCATCAGGAATTTTGTCTTGTTCCTCGGCATACGCATACAGCTTAATGCTGCCCCCTGATTTGACCTTTACCTTTACGCTGTTGCCTTCACTAATGGATTGGCCCGCCACCTGGGCAGCAATGGCCCATTCGTTGCCTACGTGATCGTTGGATATCAAGGTTGCTTGTTGAAACGTAACGATATACGTTGATGTTGTTGAAGCTGCGAGCGCGTACGTTCCATTGAACATCAGGGATATTACTACCAATAGAATAGCCGATGCTTTCGTCCATACTCTATTCATTCGCCTGTCTCCTTCAGTTGGATATATTGAGGGAAATCCCTCTATTCTAATTATCGTTTGCATCAAAAAAAATTGTTAATGGTTGGTAAAAAAAGAGTTTGACTTCTTATTGCATCACTTGTGATCTAATTTAACTATGACTTGAATTTATTTAGTAGAGAAAGGGAAGGGAAAATTTGATGAAAAAAATATACAGTGAACAAGAAATCATAGATATGACTATTAAGCTGCTTGAACAAACTTCAATATATGAAGAGCAGTATGAGCAGTATGTAAGACGACCTTTCCGTACGGATTTTTATGATGATCTTAGTCCGTATGTGCAAGTAGGCAAGCGGGGTTATACGCTCCAGATGTATGAAAGAGGCATACAGATGCTAAACAAGCTTACGAAAGATGTAGAGGATGTGATTTATTGGATTATCGAAGATACGATTCACATCATTGCTCATCTAAATCTGCTTCGCAAATATAAAGTGGATAACATAAATACTCATTTAAAATATACCAAGGAGATCATGAAGGAGCTGACAACTGTAATGAACAAAGCCTTTTATGAAATTGGAGGAATCTATCAGGAATGGCATGAAGCAAATAGAAGAGGGGAGCTGGAGAACTCATTAAAGTAAAACATAAAACTTAAAGAAACAGTTGACAATCAGTGAGGTAAAATTTACAATTTGATATTAGTGATAATGATTATCAATATCACTAATTTTAAGTATGTTTTGCACTTACTATATTTCAAAGGAGATTTACAACATGCATCGTATGATGAATAAGAAGTTTCACATGATTTTATGTGCACTATTCGTAGTGATTTTCGTTATTTCAGGTTGCGGGAATGCTGGCAGTTCCTCTGATTCATCTGCTAAACCCGCGTCGTCCGTGAAGGAAGAGGCAAGCAGTGATTCTGATACGCGTACAGTCTCTACGGTAAAAGGAGACGTGAAGGTGCCCGCTAATCCTCAACGGGTAGTCGTGAACTGGTATGTTGGCGATGTATTTACACTAGGGATTAAGCCAGCCGCAGTCATGGGGTGGAAACAAGAAACGATGCCTTTTTACGATAAGTTTAACGACATTCCCAATATTGAAAAGTGGGAAACTGAGGAAATTATGAAGTATGATCCTGATCTCATCATTACATATGATACAAAGGATTATGATAAGTTGTCTAAAATTGCGCCTGTTCTTGTAATACCTGAGGATAAAATGACCTCTATAGAACGTTTGAAATTCCTTGGTCAGGCCACAGGACATGAAGCAGAAGCAGACAAAGTGATTTCACTGTTTGAAAGCAAGCTGAGTCAGGCCAAAGAAAAACTAAATTCCGACATATTCAAGGACAAAACGTTTAGCATTTTCGAGGATTGGGGCAGTGGCTCTTACGGAATATATTATGAAACAGGCTCACGTGGAGGAACGTTGCTTTACAATTATCTGGGACTTCACAAACCGGAAAAGCTCAACACATTGGTTAAAAATTCCGGAGAGAGTCGGGGTTCTTTATCCTACGAGGTAGCTGCTGAATACTTTGGAGATTATGTCCTTTGGTTTAAGCAGGAAGGCAAGGAATCTGAATATGCGAAGACAAAAATCTGGAGCAGTATTCCAGCCGTTAAAAACGGACATATCATCGAAATTCCAGCGAAATATGCAGGACTGTTCTATTATTCGGACGTTGCTAGTATGACGGGACAGCTAGATTATATTATTAGCAAATTGCTGGAACAGACTAAGTAACGATGCATAATTGACCAACTAAGGGTGTAATCGATGTCTACTCACAAAGAACCAAATAAAAAAGGAATATTTCATTTTGTAAGCTACATGATCGTGGGCGTGTTCCTGCTCCTGCTGGTTACCGCAGCATCTATTACCTTTGGTGCTGCGGAAATGAGCCTGAAGCTGGCATGGGGTGCTATATTTCAGTTTGATCCCAACATTACAGAACATCAGATTATTCACACCTTGCGTTTTCCACGAACCGTGGCAGATATCATTGTAGGGTGCAGCTTGGCTGTGTGTGGGGCAATTATGCAGGGAACCACTCGTAATCCACTAGCTGATTCGGGACTCATTGGCATAAGTTCTGGCTCGACATTTGCTATTGCGTTATGTATGGCCTTTTTGCCTGGTCGCACCTACGGAGAAACCATGCTGTATTCTTGTCTAGGTGCAGCAATCACTACAGGCATTACGTATTACATCGCATCTATAGGCAAGCGAGGAATGACGCCTCAGCGACTGGTGCTGGCAGGAATGTCCATCTCCATGCTTTTTGGTGCGTTTAGTACGTTTATCGCTATTAAGTATGAGATTGGCCAAGCCCTTGATTACTGGTCTGCTGGTGGTACAGCCAGTGCCAAGTGGGGTGAATTAGCTTTCATTGCGCCACTGTTTGTAGTGGGTTTGATCTGTGCCATCGTGCTTTCTCCCTCGATTACGATTTTGAGCTTCGGGGAGGATGTGGCATCAGGCTTGGGTATTCGTGCAAACAGGATTAAGTTGTTTTCAACCTTAATTGTATTAATTCTAACGGGGTTATCGGTTATTGTGGTCGGCCCTGTTGGCTTCGTTGGTTTGATCGTGCCACACATTATGCGCCATCTGGTCGGAACGGATTATCGGTATATTATCCCGGCCTCAGCTTTGTATGGAGCAGTCTTTCTGCTGGCGGCGGATTTACTCGGACGTCTGATCAATCGTCCTCACGAAACACCCCTTGGCATTATTTTTGCCTTGGTGGGCGTACCCTATTTTCTCTACCTTGTGCGCAAGCAGAGGAGGGAGTTTAGTTGAAACTGTCCCGTAATACCAGGGGGATTAGCATTATTTTACTGTTAGTAGTGCTGACGCTGCTAGTGGCTGTACTTAGTATGAATGTTGGGAAAATGAACCTAACTCCACTCGAAGTTTTCAAGGTCATCATTGGCGAAGGAACGAGCAAACAGAACCTGATCGTGTTTGACTTTCGACTGCCACGTATTGTGCTTTCTATATTGGTAGGTATTGGCATGGGGATATCAGGCTGTATTATGCAAAGCTTGCTCAAAAACGACATGGCCAGTCCGGGAACACTCGGCATCAGCTCAGGCTCAGGGTTATTTGTACTTATGTATATTACGTTGTTCGCTAGTGAAGGATTGCTATCGCCTATTCTTCTTCCTGGGCTGGCTTTTGCAGGCGGCCTTACGGCAGCATTTTTGATTTTTATGTTTGCTTTCAGGCGGGGAAGAGACATCTCGCCTACAGGCTTAATTTTAACTGGTGTCGCTATGGGCAGTGGCTACAGCGCATTATCTCTGATGTTGACACTCCGGCTAGACAAGCAACAGTATGACTTTGCTTTGAGATGGCAGGCTGGAGACCTGTGGGGGGACGACTGGAGCTATATTATGGTGCTGCTCCCGTGGGTGCTTATCATCTGTATTTACGTTTTTTACAGGTCTAACACACTCAATACGTTGAACTTGGGGAATCAGACAGCATCGGGCCTCGGCGTAGCAATTAAAAGGGAGTTTATCGGCTTGACGATTGCTGCCGTTGCGCTTGCTTCTGGTAGCGTGGCACTTGGCGGAAATTTCTTTTTTGTAGGCATGGTCAGCCCCCATCTAGCGCGCAAGCTAGTAGGGCCCAATCATAAGCTATTGCTACCTACGACGGCATTCGTTGGTGCACTCGTCATTTTGATTGCTGACACACTTACTCGAACGATTAGTTTTGGGGCAGATATTCCAACCGGAATTATTATCACCATACTGGTCACCCCTTATTTCCTTTACTTACTGTCGAAAGCCAGTTAAATGTACGCTAAGTAAAAAGACGCTAACCATGTCCATGGAAAAAATGGCTAGGTTAGTATCTTTTTTTGTTACTACTTAGGTCTCCTTGTGGAAAAACAATTCTTTCTCACATTCTGTTAGGATTTCCGGCCTTCGTGTTGAAGGGTGGGGATTGTAAATAAAGCCTAATCCTTGGCATAATTCAAACCCAAGTGATAAGCTTGGTCCAGCAGCATTTCAAAATGACCGGAATTTGAACTCAGGGTCTCATATAAGAATTCAACCTTGGAATTGGAAACCCCGCAATAATCTGCAATTCCCACATTCAGCAAATGAGTAATCATTTCATCATACTTACGCTTTTTCATCTGTTCCTTCGAAACGCCGGCCAAGCCAAGCCACAAGATATGCTGATGATGCAGGTGATTCGAACCGTACGCAAACCCATTGTTCCATACACGGTCAATATAACCCTTCAGCATAGCTGGCAAATTCCACCACCAAAGTGGAAAAATAAATGCCAATGCATCATGCTCCTTCATCCGCCTTATTTCCATTTCTACTTCAGGGGAAAAGGACTGTTCCGCAACTGTCAAATCCGGTTCATCTACTCCTTTTAAAATAGGATCAAAACCAATCCCATGCAAATCCAATATCTCATAATCGTGGCCTGCATCGGCAAGACCCTGTACGAAACGATCAGCAACCTTAAAGGTCAAGGAATCTTTTCTCGGGTGTGAAACAACGGTTAATACTTTCATGCTTCTTCACTACCTTTCTCAATAGCTTACTTCTAGGAATGCTCAATGCTTGATGCTATTATATACAGTAGGAAAATAATCTGGAAGTACGCACTTCTAAGTTCTATAGGATGATACAGGTGCCATAGGAACATGGAAGTGCCCTAGGTAGATTCCCTAGAAACTGATCTGAGTAATGAATTGAAGTGATGGGTTGTTCTGAGCAAACGAAGCCTTCTAAAGGAGGATTAAGAAATGACTGAACAGACAAAAAATAGGGTTCAAAAGAAGTATCAAGTTGGAGTGGAAGCGGCTTTAGAGGTGATGGGAGGGAAATGGAAGCCTTTGATTATCTACCATCTGATGACAGGACGGAAACGAACGTCTGAGTTTCGTCGGTTAATACCCGGCATTACACAAAAAATGCTGACCACTCAGCTCAGAAGCCTAGAAAAGGATGAGATCGTTACACGAAAGGTTTATAATGAAATCCCTCCTAAAGTAGAGTATGAGTTAACGGACTACGGCTGGGGATTAAAACCCGCGCTAGACCATTTATGCTACTGGGGAGAGGATCACCTGGATAAGATTCATGGAGACAAATTCAAGGTTTTGGAAGAATTCTAAGGCTGCTGTATAGAGTAACTTTAAGCTGATATTAAGCCCTCACAAAGCATTCAGTCAGAATAGCTTATGAGGGCTTAACTGTCGTAGGTTATATAACAGACTAACTGTCGGTCATTCCGTTATCATAGCTTAACTGCCATTCAATTCCGAACTTATCTTTAAGGCTACCGTAACATTTACTCCAAAATGTTTCTTGAAGTTCCATGCTTACGGTTCCTCCTTCTTTTAACTTATGAAAGTACGATCGAATTTTCTCTTCGTCCTTATTGACGATGGCGAGGCTGATGTTGTTTCCGGCTACGAAAGGCATACCAGGAAAAACGTCTGAGAACATGACATTACTACCATCAATTTGAAGCCGCGTATGCATGACCAAATTTTTGGCTTCTTCAGGGAGAGGATAATCGGGATTGGGTGGTGCTTCACCGAACGTCATGATTTGAGGTTTCTCAGTCCCAAATGCCTCTGCGTTAAACTCCGCTGCTTCACGACAATTTCCATTAAAGTTAAGATAAACATCAACAGACATGTGTTTCACTCCTTCAAGAATCATTATTTACCTGCAAACAAACAAAAATACAACAAGATCCGTTTTGCGAAAGTATTTGCGGCTTAACATGTTCAATTTTTAAAAGAAATGGGCATTATGATCAAAGTAATGGTATGATAGCTTAGTTAAATCTGAACGACTAGTAATGGAGTGATCATATGGGTGGAAAAAGCAAGGGCGGCGGCACCGGCAGAGGTACAGGTAGTAAGGGCTGGACACGCTGGAACAAAACTGCGAAGCCAGTAAGGACAAAAAGCGCTTCTACAAGCGCACCGGGAAGCAAAGCGGCAGGTGGCACAAAAGGCGGCACTGCCAAACCAACAAGGAATAAAAGCGGCGGCAACAGTAGCAAATAAGCCGGGAAAGTATAAGTTGTCGTACACGTCGAACATCTGATTAAGCAAGAACAATCAGGTGTTTTTTTAATTATTTTACTTAAACTCGCATATTATAATCAGAAGCAGGTGAATTGTGAGAATTAACAAGTACATCAGTGAGACAGGATTTTGCTCACGTCGGGAAACCAACAGGCTGATTGCAGCAGGACGAATTACAATTAATGGAAATGTTTGTGAAGCGGGCGCAGAAGTAGAGCCACAGGATATCGTGCTGATTGATGGAGAAGCTATTCCGCTTAATTCCAGTGAACCTGTATATTTGGCTCTGAATAAGCCTATAGGCATTGTTTGTACCGCAGCGGAGCAAGTGGCTGGCAATATTATTAGTTATGTCAATTATCCTTCGCGGATTTTTGCCATCGGCAGGCTGGATAAAGCGTCAGAGGGACTCATTCTATTAACCAACGATGGAAGCATTGTCAATCAAATGATGCGTTCCGAACATGGTCATGAGAAGGAGTATGTAGTGACTGTAGACCAACCTGTTACAAACGAGTTTACGCAGGCCATGTCTTGTGGCGTTGAAATATTGAACGTCATTACCAAACCGTGCAAGGTTGATCGTACGAGCGAATACGAGTTCCGCATTATTTTGACGCAGGGTCTGAACTTGCAAATTCGCAGAATGTGCAAGGCCTTGGGGTACAGGGTGCTAAAGCTGGAACGTGTTCGAATTATGAATATTACCTTGGATCATCTGGAACGTGGACAATGGAGACATCTTGAAAGGGAGGAATTGGAGTTGCTTCTTGCTAAATTGCAATAATGAGTACAACAAAAGTTTATTTGAGAACAGTATGTTCATATAGCCAACGCAACTTTAGTGATAATTTTTACGTAAATTCAACGATACCTTACCCACCAGCCATAGCACAATAGGAAACACGATACCGAAAATCATGGCGTAAAAAGGCCATACTGAAAAAAACTTGATTAAAAATTGCATATTTGGCCAAATAGAATGAACCATTGCCAATGCGATTAGGATCAGAGGAACTAAGAGAGAGTTAGCGCTTCGAAGACGAAAAGCATCTGCAAGCCCTTGCGCTGAAACATATAAAAGCAGTGCGAGTCGGAAAAAAATGGTGACAAACCAGAACACTGCAACGAAAATTTCAAACCGTTGAAGAAACTCTCCGTTACTGATTGTTCGGTTAATAAAAAAAGTAGGAAATGTCAAATTAGATACAACACCTTCACTCATCACGGCGATTATTTGTAGAACCATGAAAAAATACATGCCGCCGCTAATCAAAGCACAAGTTATCACTGTCTTTCTCCACTTTTTTGGATCGGGGATGTACTGTGCAAAAAAAAGATACAGAATTGCCTCAAGGTAGGGAAAGGCAAACAAATTGAACGAAGCGAGAACGATAGGGTTCAAACCATACTCAAAAATAGGCAGCACATTATCTATGGTGGTATCAGAAAGAAGGGTAAACCTGACCAAAAGATACAGAACCAGAAGGAAAAAAAATAGGATTTCCGCACAACGGCCAATTACAGCAGGGCCTGATCGAACGGCAAAATAAATGACTATAAGCATGATGAAATATATCGCGTCGGAGGGAGTTTCCGGCATAATAGCTATCGTGATAAAGTCGCCCAGATTTCGAAGTGTCATAATGAACACAAGAAAGGGAAAGAAAAAAATGAAAACGATGCTGATCGTCCCGCCCAAGGGACCGAAGAGGCAACGGAGATGCTCTACGAAAGATTTCCCCTGCATTTGCCTAGAGATGGAGGCGTATAAAGGTATCAATAACAGATGAAAACCTAAGGAGACTGGGATGGAGAGCCAGGCATCTTGTTTAGCGACAGCGGTAATTACCGCTGGGAGCACCAGATATGCGCTTCCTATTTGATACAATGCAAACCACAAAATAGCTTGTCGAACCGTCAGATTGGAATTCATTCCAATACCCCCTTAAGATAACATTTCTGTAAGTAACCGACTTATTGGTTGAAATAGGATTTGAATGCCCGTCAGTGGAGTCGGCAGTTTAATGTTGGCGATCCGTAGGATAATCAATATAACGCCTATAATCAACAATATCGAGCTAAATACAATTTCACGCACATATTGTTTCTCCTTGAATTTTTTAAACTCATACAAAGATGTTAAAATGGAAGTTACGAGAATCACATAAAGCATTGCATTCACTCCTGATTGTGTATTCCCATATCGATTGGACTGGTAATGTCCCCGAACCGGACTAAACGATAATTGAGCTGAATATCCACTTTAAGCGTTTGAAATTTTTGTGGCCAATCCTCTTTCCATTTATGCCATTCACGTGGGAACTTGCGGTGAAAAGCTTCTCCAAACCCGAATATATCGGAACCGATTTGTTGTGCGTACGAAATGCCCTCCTTCAAAGATTGTTCCAGATGCTCTTTAGCTGATTCTTGAAGATCTCTAAATGTCTCTTCATTCTTAAGGTTGGCATTGCACGAGACCGTTCCGATATTGGATTCTGTATCCACAATAAGAGAAATGTGCGGCTCATGATCTATTATTTTTGGACGCATCTTTACTTTGGAACGGATTACTTCAACAACAAATTTTCCTTTGGAATTCGGACAATCGATGGAAGCTACGGTGCTGGAAACACGATTGGATATATAGGTAAAGGCTTTACTTTGTGAATCATCCATCCAATTGATAAGTCGGTCGCCCTTGAAAACACCAATTCCAGTAAAAAAGTATTTAACATGTTGGGGCGACTTTGTCACATTATCAATAGTTAGACCTTTTTCTAGGTTTGTCAGTCGAATACCGGTGAGAACCGGTTCAATGCCATCATCTGTGAAACTCTGTAAAATATCTTTCACATTGACCGCGGAAGTTGGTGCCCATGCTTTTTCAGAAAGCCTTAATGCCTTATACATATCCATTGCAGGCAAGACCTCGGTTGGAGTTACAAAAGTAACGGCCTCCTTTGCCGAGCTTCCTCTGACAACGGCCAAATAGAAATCAGGCCGAACTTCATGATCACGGAACAGAAAGTCCAGCGGCTCCTTGATTCCTTTTTTTGCCGTTTTTTCATCAAAAATGACAAACTTTAAGTGAGACATATACATTTTTCGGGACGATTCCGTTGTTAATTTTCGAATAGCTTCAAATATGGTATCGGCGCGTTTGGAAAAAACGATCGTTGGCGTCCGTTCCATGGGGGAATTCTGAGACATTTTCGTTGGGTCAACCACTTGTAAACTGACTTCATATTGGTCATCAACTGCATCAATGCCCAGAGCCATCACGACGGAAATTGCGCTCAATTCCTTACTGTTCCAGCAACCCGTAAGAAACACCATTAGCCAGATGGACATAATCAGTAATAAAATGGTGGATCGATACGAGTTCATGATGGTCTACTCCTTTAGTTTTTGCGATGTTTTTTGTTAGTTCTATATGGAAAACGCAATATGGCGTCCCTCTGCTCAGACGATTTGTAATTGGCAAAGGGACTTAAATACGGTACACCGAATGAATGAAGCCCATTGAGATGCACAAAGAGCATGAGAATACCAACAGTCAATCCGTACACACCAAACATAGCGGCTATGCCTATGAAAGCGAAACGTAATATCCGGATTGGAATGGCAAAGGTGTACGAGGGAATGACAAAGCTCGAAATGGCAGTTATTGCAACAACAATGACCATAACAGCCGAAACGATGTTTGCTTCTACAGCAGCCTGGCCGATCACTATTGACCCGACAATAGAAACGGCTTGACCGACCGTCCGTGGCATACGAAGACCTGCCTCCCTCAGAATTTCAAAAACCACTTCCATGATCATCGCCTCAATAAATGCTGGAAACGGAACTCCTTCACGTTGCGCGGATAAGCTTAATAACAAAACTGTTGGAATCATATCCTGATGAAATGTCGTTAATGCGACATAAATGGCCGGAGCCAACATACAGATTGCCAGGCATATGTACCTTAATATTCGAATGATACTACTGTAAATAAAGGATTGATAATAATCTTCTGCGGATTGAAGAAAGTCTACAAACACCGCAGGTGCAAGGATGGCGAAGGGAGATCCATCCACAAATATCGCAATTTTCCCCTCCATAATTCCTGCTGCAATAGAGTCTGGGCGATCAGAATTATAAAAGATCGGAAATATCGTGAGTTGTTTATTTTCTTGGAGACATTCTTCCAAATATTCGCTTTCAAGCACACCTTCTACATGCATGTTCTTTAACTTGGATATCATGTCCTGCACCTTTTTTGGGTCAGCGACCCCATGCAAATACATGACCGATATATCGGTCTTGGTTTTTTCGCCAACTTTTATGGTAGTTAGACGTACTCTTGTATCCTTCACCCTTCGACGAACCATAGTCGTATTCGTACGTAAAGTTTCTGTAAACGACTCTTGCGGACCTCTGACCACAGGCTGTGTCTTCGAATCTGTAATGCTGCGTTCTTCCCATCCAGGCAAAGAAATGATCAATCCTTCATCCATATCGTCCAGGAGTAGGAGAAGACCACCTGAGAGGATCTGTTCCAAAGCATCTTCAAAGTTTTGAGCAAAGCTTGCTTCACCAATGTCCAAAATTGCGTTTTTCAATAACGGTAAAGTGATCTCGTCAGAGGAGACACGATCATGCAACGGACGGATCACATTGTCCTGTACCTTTTGCATGTCAGTCATTCCGTCCAAATAAAAAAGTGCGGCGTGTTTATGGCCAGCTGTGATTTCACGAACAATAAAATCCGAACTGTTTCCCATGAAGTCACAAATGAGATCGATATTCCGGCATAATTGTCTTGAAAATTTGGTATGTAACTTCATTTTCACCCTCCTCAGATACGTAGTATTAACAATAATCCAAAATAATACCACAATAATCCATAATTGCGTTTGTTATCGGTAAGGTCAATGACATCTTAATGGTGGAGGATTCGGGCTAAGTAATTTTTAAAAGACAGCTGCGGACAACAAGAAACTCTTGGATAAGGGAAATTTTGATATAGCAAACAGCGTGAAAGAAACCAATTGTGTGCTTAAAACATCCGTTTGACTACGGAAAACTCTAAATTCCATAGCTGGGCCTAGTCAGGACTAGTAGAAGTGTATATGGAACAACAGCATTTGAATATATATCCCATTTAAATTGAGGAGGAGGGCATTGAATCCGTTTATATTAGAGTCCATTCAAGCTTATACTGCTGATGTGAAGAATAAACGTTTCCTGAAGAAAAACATACATTTACGATGAAGGAAGAGGAACTGAAAGTACTTTATGGAGGTAAGTGATGAAGATAATTCGCATTCATTTCTAAATTATTTTTCGATTACTGTAAACATAGACTAATATTCTGTGTTTTTTTGTTTTATATATCATTGAGGGGAGGAATTCTACATGAACGAACAACTCATAAAAAGCGATGGAATAGTAATTTGTACTGACAGTTTTGGAAAGCAAGTTAACCCGGCAATATTACTGATTATGGGGGCTCAATCCTCACTGGTCTGGTGGGAGGAAGAATTCTGCCAGCGTTTAGCAGAGACAGGTCGCTTTGTCGTTCGCTATGATAACCGAGATGTTGGACGTTCTACAACCTATGAACCTGGGCAACCGGACTATACTTTCGAAGACATGGCAGATGATGCTATTCGAGTATTGGATGCGTATAAGATTGAGCAAGCGCATATTGTGGGCATGTCCATGGGCGGCATGCTGACTCAAATGATAGCTCTGCGATATCCAGGCAGAGTTCTAACCGTTACCCTCGTATCAACGTCCAATTTTGCTCCCGATCTTCCACCGATGGAGGAAAAGGTTATGGACTATTTCTCGAATATGGGAGCAATAGATTGGACGAACGAACAATCGGTGGTCGATTTTGTGATAGGTAGATCAAGAATTCTAGTAGGTTCAAAACACGCTTTCGATGAGAAAAAAGTTTATAAATTAGCAAAAGAAGAATGGAAAAGAAGCAACAATATAGCCAGCATGAACAATCACGCAATGCTGTCAGGTGGAGAATCCTATCTGGCTAGGACAAGGGAAATAACCGTCCCTGCTCTGGTTATACACGGTACTGAAGATCCGATTATCCCTTATGAACACGGAATCAATCTTGCTAACGAAATTCCAGGTGCGGTTTTACTGACATTGGAAGGTACTGGACATGAACTTCACTACGACGATTGGGATTTAATAATCGATTCTATTTCAAATCACACTTCGATACCCAATTAAGTCAAACTGATGTGTAGGATAGGCTGAATAAAGCCGTTTTTGAGAGAAGCAATCTTACTGAATAAAAGGCAATCTCCTTTTTTAGGAGGATTGCCTTTTCTATTTGTATGCCCTTATTTCATGAAAACTGAGCCAGTCTCAGGCACAAGTATCCCAAAGCTCCATCAATTTGGTTATGGCTGCATCAATGTTGTCTAGGGGCACACCATCTCTGGCTTCCGTAGATATACCTTCTAGAAAGGTAACGAATAGTGTGGTTAACATGCTAACATTTGTGGATTCTTGAAGTTCTCCGTTCTTGGTAGCTCGCTCAATACGAGCATGGAACTTGTTCCTAGTCACTGCTCTTTGCATGGTCAATAGTTCTCGAATATGAGTGTTTTCCGGCGAACAAGTATTTGCAGAGAATATGACTAAACAACCCAAGGGATGGGTCTGCTCAGTCTGCATGATTGCTGAACTTCTTAAGGCTAATTCAATAGCTGTGCGTGATGAAAGTGAATAGTTTGTAAGGCTTGTCGATACTTGTCCGTATGTAGCCAAATACTGGTCCAGCGCTTCTTTGAATAATGCGTCTTTTGATTCAAAAGCTGCATAAAAGCTGGCTGAGGAGATGCCGCCCATCGCCTTTTTGAGCTGAGCCAAAGAGGTTGATTCAAATCCATGCTCCCAAAACAACATCATAGCTTGGGAGATCGCTTCGTCGCGACTGAATTTACGTGGTCTTCCGGTTCTAACCATGGAGTCGCCTCCTTTTATCTTGTACTTATATACTAATCGATCCAAAAGTAATTGACAAGACTGAGAGGCATCTTTAAAATATGGAATGATTGATCCATAAATGAAATAAAAGGAGGGCAAATCATTGGTATATGTGCTTGATTTTTCGCTTGAACTTGTTTTGAAATCGATTTTAAGGAGCTGCGCTAATGTCCAGCAATAACTCTTCTACTACTGTAAAGATTGCTTCTTCCGTCTCCTCTGAGCGCTTTCCCTGGCTTGGCCTGCTCGCTTTGGCTATGACAGGATTCATCTGTATTATGACGGAAACGATTCCGGCTGGTTTGCTTCCGCAAATAAGCAAGGGACTTTATATTTCAGAGGCAATGGCTGGTCAACTGGTCACTGTCTATGCCATCGGTTCTTTAGTGGCTGCCATCCCTGTAGCTATAGTTACCCGCCAATGGCGGAGGCGTCCGCTGTTACTTCTGGCTATCTGCGGGTTCCTGGTTTTTAACAGTATCACCGCAATTTCCTCCAGCTACATACTGACGCTGGCTGCCCGTCTGCTGGCAGGAGTTTCGGCTGGAGTTCTATGGGGGATGATCGGTGGTTACGCTCTCCGTATGGTCTCTGCTACATTGAAGGGGAGGGGTATGGCGGTTGCCATGGTTGGAACGCCCATCGCCTTGGCTATTGGTGTCCCGGCGGGAACGTTTCTGGGGAACCTTATGGGTTGGCGTTCTGTTTTTGGAATCATGTCGCTACTGACTGTTATACTGATCGCGTGGGTGCTTTGGAAGGTGCCGGACTATCCGGGACAGTCCTCCGATAAGCAAGCTTCGATCTATGCAGCCTTCCTTACACCGGGGATTCGGCCCATACTATTGGTTGTACTGACCTGGATGACAGCACATAATATTCTTTACACTTATATTGCTCCATTTCTTGCGGCCAATGGGATGGGGGAGAGAGTGGGTCTGGCGCTGGCTTTCTTTGGCATTGCTGCTCTCGTAGGTATATGGATAACTGGCGTATTCATCGACCGTTGGCTGCGTAAGCTTGTCCTTATTAGTCTTATTTCCTTCGTCTTAATTTCTATTGCCATGAGCTTTAGCAACTCCAATGTCCTTATCATCTATATCATTGTTACGGTATGGGGTTTAACTTTCGGCGGCGCAGCAACGCTATTGCAAACGGCGCTTGCTCAGGCTGCAGGGGAGAGCAAAGTGGATATGGTGATGCCGATTAACACGACCGTATGGAATCTGGCTATCGCTGGCGGCGGGATGGCTGGGGGTATTTTGTTTGAAACTTTTGGTGCGGGATCATTTTCATGGGCATTATTCACGCTCTTATTCCTTGCGCTTCTCGTGGCTTGGGGTGGCAAAAAGTATTCGTTCCCTCCACAGTAATCTGTAATTAGTGAGGCTTTTTTAAAAAATTCGCTTGTTATGACTTCTAACGTTAATGAGTAGAAGATGCTGTCCCCTGGGCAGTTGCTATAAAATAAAGAGCATTGTCCAAGCCGATGTTGTCGACAGGGCAATGCTCCTTGTGTTTGAATTCGATTTTACTATAAAAATTAAGTGCATTCCGCACCAGACTGGCAGCCTGTAAGTTCGACTTTACCATCCTCCAGAACTAGGAGCAAATGATGCTCTGTGTCTGCGAACGGCTTGTCGCCTAAGGGAAGTTGGGTATGTACATAGACTATACTATGATGGTCCCTCCTCGTTCCTTCGTAAAGCCAATAAAATGACCCATACTCTTGGTGTAAAACTGATTACGGAGGATGGGAAATCTACAATAAGAGAGAATTTTACGTTGGTTGAAAAACATTTATTGAAATAATGCACAATTAGATTAAGCCTAATATTTATTTCTTAGAAATGTTATCCCGCCGGGTAGGGCTTTATTTGTTTCGTTCTATTTAGTAAATAGTCTGTGCTTGTATGGTGGAAATTAGCTAGTCTAATTAAAATCTCCGTTGGAATGTCTATTTCCCCACGTTCATAATTGCTGTATATCCGCTGGCTACAATTCAGATAATCCGCCATTTGAGTTTGAGTCAAATCTTTATCTTCACGTAAATCTCGAATCCGTTGATACATCATATTCACCTCGAACTAAGAATATCTTAGCGAAATAATCGCTATTGATTTTTAGCGAATAATTCGCTAAAATTAGTCAGAGGGTTAATAATACATATCAAGAAGGAGTAGATCATGAGTATCTTGGAGAACTTTTATTACGGAAAATGTAACCCAAGTGAACGAATCAAATCGAAAGACACTGAGTTTGAACTGGTCTCTCAGAGAATAGCCGATGTTGAGGGAGCCCTCAAAATAAAATTGCCAGAGCAGGATTACAAATTAATTGAAGAACTTTCGGATTTACAAGATGTTTTAATTTCCTTATTGTCCGCTTCGGCTTATATTGAGGGTTATAAAATGGGGGCACTAATAATGATTGAAGTATTTGACGGGAAAGAAGGGTTAAAATAGGTAGTTCAGAAGATTGAAGAGGGCGATTATAAAAAAATTTGAAAGGTAGCTCCTTCTTCATGGAGTTACCTTTTTTATTTTCTAAAAGTAGCTAGCCTGCCGGATAAGGTTTTTTTTGTTTCGTTCTGTTTAACAAGTAGTCTGTACTTGTGTTATGGAAATCAGCTAGTTTAATTAGAATCCTCGTGGGAATGTCAACGTCACCGCGTTCGTAATTGCTATATATTCGCTGACTGCAATTCAAATATTCAGCCATTTGGGTTTGAGTCAAATCTCTATCTTCACGCAAATCTCGGATTCTTTGGTACATCTTACTCACCTCCATACCAAGAATATCTCAGCGAAATAATCGCTATTAATTATTAGCGATTATTTCGCTACTTAGTCGGAGGATTTCATTTAGGTTTAGAGCAAGAAGGGAACAGACGTATGCGCATCCATTTATTGTTTGAAGTATATGATTTTGAGACTCAATATATTTACCACCGTTTCTTACTGCGCTTGCTTCTGTAGACATGATTTATGTTCCCTAATATGGTTTGTTGAAAAATCAAAAGGCCGGCACATTGGCCGACCTGGTTCACCGAGGCTCGAAAGCTGTGGTGTGTTCCTTATTTGATTTTCCATGATACAAATATATCACGCTGAAAGTCTAACGAAGGCCATTATTCGGTCAAAAATTATTCAATAAACAGTCTCTTTTCACAGGTTATAATAACCATTTATTATCCAAATCCTATGAATAGATATTATTACAGGAAAAATCATCTACTATATCCCTCTATTTTACAAGTATATATAATTCATGTTAGTATATTGATAGAAATACCAAATATATGAAGATAGCATTGATTTTATGCAAAAGTTTAAGCAATTGGGTATCACGTCATTATCAGCTCTTATGTTATCATCGTTTACACTTCCTGCTTTCGCTAATGCTCAAGCTGCAAACAACGTAGAATCTTCTATAACTTCAGAGACTAAGATAGACTTGGAAAATGGAATTGTTGATGAAAGAGTAGAACAAGAATTAAGACAAGTTGATTATGATGACCTTTTCAAAACTGTAGGCACTAATCTTGGAATGGTCGATACTCAACGTCCATCTGGGGAAGTAAGTACACAAGGCTGGAGATCAAAGTTCGCAAAAGAAGTAGCGTTAGAATTAATTTCTAAACTAAAAAATATTGGATCATGTGCTTGGAATGAACAGATAAAAATTTATGTAGATAAGATACCACTTTTGACCGACGGTGCAAAAGAAACTTTGAAATATTATCTTGGTTATCAAGTAATAATGCAAGCTTTGGATATCATGGTAGATTTCACAGGCACAGCAGAGGACGGTCTTGCTTACGCTTTAAAATATGTTGGATTACCTGCATGGTTGGCCGAACCCGCATCCAGAGCTATTGTCTTCTTCCTGCTGTAAAACCGAACAAAAGGGGGACTAACGTGTACATACTCGCATTGATTATACTTATTACTACAGGTTTGGTATCCATAGCTGATATTCTGTTTGATATAAAAGATTCAGGTGAAGGAATCCGGTTGATGGTTAAAACTTCACAGGCTCTATTCTTCTTATCATTGTTGTTTTTCACAGTAAAAAGCGGTACCAAGAAAAGAGACTGAACTCGTCACACAGAAAAAGGGTGGAATTGATATAGTTTATCAATTCCACCCTTTTTAGTTATTCGTCGTACGTGTTGATATAACCGCTGCTTCTCCTGGCTTAGCAAACAACTTCACTTCCATAGTTTGTTTGTTCTTTACTCATTTCCAGTCTCAATGCAGTAGCTAAAATACTCAATACCTCGATCTTGATCCTCCTAAACGTGCTCTCGCTAATCCCCATTTCCCCGCAACTAATGTAATCATCTCCCTAATCATCCAAATAACTGCGCTGGATAACCTCTCGTTGTATACGGGACAATTTGCTCATTGCAAGCTCCAGCAGCCGAACTTTAGCCTTGAAGCTTTGCCTCCCTGTCCACGTTGTATGTGGCGATGTTCTCCGTCTGCTTGGATATTTCATTTGTCGATTGATGCTCTCTATATGAATATGCCTGAGTAATTGCAGCTTCCCGACGTACAAAGCCAATCTGACGATTCTGCCGAACTGTTTCCAAATATTCCTCCACCGCAAGGCTGGTTGATTTTTCGTCGACTGGCAGAATATTGAACGTTAATTTGTAAAAACTCCTGCCATTCAGCTTGCAGTCTTCCAAAGTCCATCCGTCGACTAAGTCCTCCGGGTAACCATATTCCAACAATAATTTTCGATAACCCTTAGTCATAGCGTGCTGCTCCTTAGGGAGATTACCTTGATTGTGAATTGACTAAAAAAAGATATATTTTTACGAATATTTGCTGATGACGAGGCATTAAAAAGGTACTTATTTATAATGAAGGGGGAGCTGTATTTATAAATATAAGTCAGAGGTCGTAGGGATTAAGTCTTCTAATTCATATAACAATTAGTAATAAAGATGGTTTTCCATAAATTTGAATAATGTTATTATGTCTTAATGAACTCAACCGAGGTAAATTATGACAACAATTAAAGTGACACCTGAACAACTTATAACTGTCTCTAAGAAATTTGAGCTTGCGCAGCAAACGGCGATGCAAATGAATAGTCAGTTATCGCAGCAAATTTCGTTTATGGAACGATTTTGGGAGGGGATAACAAAGGAGCAATTCTATTATAGATTCCAAACATCTCAGAAGAATATGGCTGACTTTGTTACACTAACAGATTCGATTGCTAGAGAACTACGGCAGCATGCAAATAAGTTTAGATTAGCAGATATGGTGGAGGACGGGAATCTAGACCCAGGTTGCTTGCCGCCTCCACCGAATACTTGCGCAGTTCCTGTTGCAGATACACGAAATGCGCTCCAGAAATCGGCGGATAGCTTAACGGAGCTTGGTCAGGATTTTGTAGCAGCTAATTCAGAACGATATGAGAAAAAATTTGATTCAGTCTGGAGCTTCCTAGATTATATGTCGTACGGCATTCCGAAGGGAATGTATCAAGGGTACATGGAACGGGCAGCTAAACAAAACGATTCATGGAATGACATGCTCAATTTCGGTACATTTGGAGTATCGGGCATGATTCAGGGAGCATTTAATCCCACAAATGCATGGTCAAAAGAACATATGGCAAATTTGATTGGTACAGCTGGTTTGATGATAGGTTCTACGACAACTAAAGCGCTGATTAAGCCCAAAAATATTTTGGAGGGGTCTGTAAAGTTTGAATCGACTCAGAGTAAAGCCAATATTTTAAAAGAAAGCGAACAGCGCTTTTCTAATATAAAATCAGACGATTTTAATTATGCTGAAACTGGTGCTCGTAATATTTCTCCAGAGCAATTTTTTAGAGAAGAAGCTATTGCAGAAGAGTTGTATGAAAAATTTAGGAATTTAGGAAATCAAGACGTGGAAGCCATTTCTAAAAATACTGGTTTTTCAGAAAATAGAATTCAAAGAATCAAAGACCATGTTTTTAACGATACCCACATTAAAGATCATGGAATCGGGAGATTTGACCCAGACTTTGAGTTATCACAAGCGTGGGAGAGATTAATGGATGGGAAGTATGTGGATTCTGATGTACAATTACTACATCATGAGCTTTTTGAATCGAGATTTGAAGGCATATTCCATACGAATTACAGAACAGCACATGATAAAACTATAGAATCTGGAAGACCATGGAATTGGGAAAAGATTTATGAGGAGTGAGAATAATGGCCGTATATATAATCATGTTAAAAGATTACGAAGATGAGGAAAGAGTTGTATATAGTTATGGACCGAGTGAAGATGTAATGGGGAAAATAGAATATGACAAAAAAAATGAGGTTATAAATCAAATTTCACCGATAGTTTCAGAGAATTATGCTGACGAATTTTTCTTTAAGAGAGCGGGACGAAGGTTGGCAAGAATGATTATTAAAGAGAATGGAAACTTCGTAGAAAAAACTACTATTGAATCGTAAGTGAAATATATAAACTATCTTTACAAGAATCGTAGAAATAAATGGCGATGCCATTTTAGTTTTTTAAAGTAGCTCTCACATTAGGAGTTACTTTTTTTATTACAAGAGGTGCAGTACGAGGCTTGGGAAATACGTGTAGACAGAAGGCTTTCTTTATAGATGAGAAAGTTTGCTAGTGAAATCGAAGATATTGTAAATTAATTCTAGTTAAGGGGATTACATCTAATTCAGATTATGTTAACAATCAATAATATTAAGGGGAGTACGTAAAGAGGATTTTTGAGAATGGAAGATTTATTTTACTTTATAAAGAAACAGTATGATGAGACTGTGGTTGTGTATAGATAAGGTCCAAAAAAGAATTCATGAGAGAAAATCCTATTGAATAAAGATACTAAGTTATTTTCTGAGATTGAGCCTATACAAGATTCAAATCATTCAAACACATTTTTATTTTGACAGAGCAGCACAACAAATGGCTCGATGCTTCATTAAAGAAGGGGAGTATTTCCTGATAAAATGACAATTGGATCATAACTAAACTATAATACAATGATTATAACCAGAGCTTTCTCCTTAATTTACTAGAGTGAGCTTTTAGCTTAGTTAGCCAATTACGAAGACTAATGTAATATTTTTTTTCGAAAATGGCTCTTAAGTATTAGGCAAAAAGATCAGGTAACATCGACCAATAGTTCATTTGTATGATACTATAAGTACATAAAGTTGAAATAAGGAAGCAAATTCTTTAATTGTATCTTATTACATTTGATTAGTTTGAGGTGAACTCATGCAAGCTAATAGAAAAAGTATGAATGAAAATGATAATATGATCCTTTTTTCTGAGGTAGAAGGTATGTGCCCTTTCTGTTCTAAAAGCTTACTATATGTGAAAGATGGAATTAGGAGGAAGATATTTGAAGCTGCTCATATTTACCCATTAAATCCAACAAAAGAAGAATCCTTATTGTTAAAAAACGTAGAGAAATTATCTCAAAATGTAAACGATTTGAATAATTCGATTGCCTTATGTCGTGATTGTCATAAAAAATTTGATTCCCCACGAACTATAGAAGAATATAAAAAATTACTCATCATAAAAAAGGAGATTATTAGAAGAAATGAGAGGAGAGCAGACTATCATAGTTATCAAATTGAGGCAGAAATTAAAATAATACTAAATAAACTTGTGGAAAACGAAAATGAATTATCTCCTCAGATTCTAAATTTAGATGCATTGAAAGTTGATGAAAAGGCGAATATAACTCTGAATAGACTTACAAAGAGACGAATTAAAAGTGATGTAGCGGACTACTATTTCTTTGTGAAGGAACAATTTATAATGCTGGACAAAGAATGTCAATATTCCTTTGATACAATTGCTTCTCAAGTAAATACATTTTACCTAAAATTGAAGAAAAATAAACATACACAAGAAGAGATTTATAATCATATGGCTGAATGGTTAAGTAAAAAGACAGAGAATAGTTCTCTAGAAGCATGTAAAATTATAGTCTCTTTTTTCATACAAAATTGCGAGGTGTTTTCGTGATTATACCAAATAAAGTTATAAACTATAATGATTCGATTATAAATAAAATGTTAGTGCTACTAACCGAACTTTCTCAATCTAATTTCCAAATTAAAGAATTATACTTTAGTACTCAAAATTCTTTTGAAGAGATTGATGAATTTATATATTCTTTGGATGTACTTTATATTCTATAGCAGAATATAACAAATTATTAAAAGAATATTACTCCATCTCATGGGGACAAACCTTTAGATCTGTAGTAAGTCTTTTTTCAAGGATATGGGGAAAATATAATTTAGAAGTTAAGAGACCCCTTCATAATTTTCCAAAAGAAAAAAATGTTGATACAGTTAAAAGATTATTATTACTATTCAATCAGTACAATGAAATATTAGATAATGAAAAGAAATTAAAAAATTTAAAGGAATCTGACTGGGCTATAAAAAAGGCAAAGAAATTCGATTATATTCCTAAAATAACCCCCAAAAAATATGAAAAAAATATTATAGAAAAAGATAAAATTGAATTAGAGATTTCTAAATTAAAAGAGGATATTGTTAATACAACTGTCAAATTGTCTGAAGCTTTATCTGATGAAGTTTTTCAGCTTCAAAGTCAAAAAAAAGCATTTTTAAAAGAAAGAGATTACTATAAGTCAAGGCTAGAAAGAATCAACAGAAGTATTAAAAATAAGGTTAATTCGAGTAATTTTGAACTTCTTTTAGCATATTTTCCAAATGTAAATATTGAAAGATTGGAGAATATAGATTCATTTCATAATGGTATTACTAAAATACTTAGTCAAGAGTTATTGCAAGCCAGAAAAGATGCATCGAAGAATCTAGAAGCATTCAATAACGAGTTAAACATAATTGATATAAAAATAGATGATTTAGTGGAAAATAGCAGACATAACAATTATTTATTTGAAAAACTATTTGAGTTATCTGGTAAAGTATCTAATATTGAGCTGGAAAATAAATTTTTTGTAGAATCTAATAGACTGCAAAAAGAAATTATTAGTACTGAAACAGTTCTTAGTGAAAGTAAACAACAGTCATTGTCAACAGTCATGGATCGGATTAACAAAAAGATTATTTCTATTAATGAGAAAATTCATACAGAAAAACGGAGAGCACCTGAACTGACTTTGTTTGAAAAGGACTATGAGTATAAGGTTTTTGATAATACTGGAACTGGGAAAGCATATACAAATTTATTCATTTTAGATATATGTATATTTGACTTAACACCACTACCTATTTTGATACATGATTCAGTACTATTCAAAAATGTTGAAAATAGTGTGGTTGACAATATTATTGAATTATATGATGAGCAACGAAAACAAACATTCATTTCAATTGATGAATTAAATAAATATTCAAGTACTACACAAGAAATTTTGATTACACATTCTGTAATCCAACTTTCAAAGGATAAACTTTTATTTGATAAAGATTGGAGGGCGTAATAGTAATATTTAGCTATGAAATCTATTCAAAGTAGATATTTAGTATGTTAATAACAACTCAAATCATTTGAGTAACTAGCAGAAATACGCCTCTCATCACTATTACCATAAGGTTCTTGTTAAATACATATTGCTAGGAGGGTCGGTTAATGTGAGAGATGAATTCAGCAAAAATACAAAAAATACATTATCTAAAAGAGTAGGTGGTTGTTGTTCTAATCCAAATTGTTAAGGGAGAACTTTATATTGAAGAACGATAAAGGGGCAACGTTAAAATGGGAAAAATAATGGATGTTAGTTTAACTTTTGAGTCAAAAGATGAAGGTACAATTATAGTAAGGAACAAACAAAGGATTAGATCATTTAACCTACCCAGAAATAAAAAAAATGATAGGTAATAAAATTCTTATTAAATATGCAAATCAAAATGAAATGGTATTAAGCGTTAGCTCTGTTCAAATTTCAACTTCAATGGCTGAAAGGAAAAATATTGGAATATGCGTTGGTAAGTTAGCATCTCCTGATCTTGTTCAAGTGGGGGCAAGTATTTACAGTTTGGAACATTATAGTAAAAAAATAGAAGAAGGAAAATGTTCAATACAGGAGTTAGAAAATTTGCTGGATGAAAAGAACCCCATAGTTTTATATCATGCAATGACACATATCGGAAAAGAAGGCATTCGTCCAGAGGAAATATTTAAAAAATTAAATGGATTATCTTTAAAAAGGGAACATCAAGATAAGATGATAGGTCATTATAAAGTAGGAGACTTAGCAATAGCTACTATGATAAAACTTGGAGAAAAAGAAGATGAGATAACTGGGTTTAAGATATTAGATGAATTTGAAAAAAAGATGGTTTTCCGTTTATTTGAAGAAATCGAATGGTAATGCCTCCTGTTCGTTTGAATGAATGCACTTAATTCAAAACTTATTTCACCTCGAACCATGAGGAGAAATAAGTTTTTTTCATATCTAATGGAGGTGAACCAAATGAATAGAATACTTATTCAAGCTGTAGAGCGTTTGTATTCAATTCATTTTGAAAGTTTAGTCAAGTCCAAAATTCGCCGAAAACGTCGCTCTAGGAGAAACTACTTAGCTGCTGAGTGTGTAGAGTAAAAGCCTAACTAAAAATGGGTAACGGATATTACGCAATATTGAGTGGGCGAACGCTGGTGGTATCTTTCTGCGATAAGGACTTGCCAAAGCTTTTGCAAGGCAAAAGACGTGACCGGGCTGATCGTTCATAACGACTAGGGATTCCAGATACAAAATAACAATTGTTTATTTAATGTAGTAAATTTCCAAATGATCATTGTCACCATGTTGACGATAATACAAAATGCTGTTATTGTAATTATAGTCAGTATGCTGACAATAAAAAGAAAAGGATATATTTATGGAATATTCTAAAGCGCTTAGAGAGTTATATATAATGCAACAAACTTACGCTACTTTTTTTTCCGTCACTAATAAGTTGCAAATACAAGGCGACAACTATTTTGAGAAATTAACATCACGACAGTACATGATCATGCTGGCAATAGCTCATTTGCCAGAGGATGAAACGACACTTGTTAATATTGCAAGAAAGTTAGAAACAAGCAAACAAAGTGCACAAAAGCTTGTAGTCAATTTAGAGAATAAAGGATACTTGATTACGACACCAAGCAAACGGGACAAACGTGCCATTAACGTGGAAATCACGGAATTAGGGAAAAGAGTCATGCTGGAATGTGGTGAGAAAGCAATATGCCTAATGGCAGATATTTTTAATGAATTCACAACTGAAGAATTAGAAGTGTTATGGAGTTTATTGAAAAGAATATATGGTACTCACAACGAAGAGTACGTTGGTTTTGAGGAAGACGTAAATTATAAATTTGAAGACCTGGAAGGGTTTCAAGGAGCACAAATTCGAGCTTTAGATAGTTTTATTTTGCGGAGAAAACATTTTAAATGATGGAATTGAAAATAGGCAATATTTCCATTCAAGTTCTATATTTTCTTTGGAGGCTACGAGATGAAATTACAAGTACAACCAAGAGTTGCACTTATTGATGAAAAAATCGATTTTTGTGTCACAGGGTTACCACCAGAGGGCAAAATGAAAATAACTGCATCCATGCATTTTCCATGGGCAGTAAGTGAAAAGTATCAATCATTTGCTTGGTTTACTGCGGATTCAAACGGCAGTGTTGATTTATCAAAACACAAACCTGATTCTGGAACTTATGATTATATAGATAGTATGGGCCTTATTACTTCTTTACAAAAGATTAATAGTGAGGGAGGGAATATCGCTCTTAATATTTCAATAGATGATAGTGTATTTATTGATATAGTATGTGAAAATGGACAAGATCGAGAATGTATAAGACTAGAGCGTATGTTCAAGTTACCGGAAGTGAAAAGACAACAGATCACTGATGAATTTATGGGAGAGTTATTTTATTCTGAAAACTCAAATAATAAAACGATTGTAGTATTGGGTGGATCTGATGGTGAACGAAGTGGTCTTTCGCTTTTGTCAGGACCATTGGCATCTAGAGGTTTTTATGTTTTAACCGTTGGATATTTCAATGAAAAGGGATTGCCTAAAAAACTAGAGGAAATTCCCCTTGAATATTTTGAAAAAGTGTTCTCTTGGCTTAAAAAGAATCCATTAACACGTGCTAATGAAATATATGTACACGGTACATCTAAAGGCGGAGAATTGGCGTTACTTTTGGCATCGCGATATAATTTCATTTCTAAAGTTGTGGCTTCTGCACCCCATGCATATTGTTTTCAAGCGTTGGATGGTTTGATGAGTGGTAAAAATGTTTCATCATGGTCATATGAAGGGAGATCATTACCATTTATACCCGTTGATAATGATATTTTTTACGATCATCAGCGTCATTGCTTAGAAAAGAATATACCTTTTGGTTTTACTACTACATATAAAAAAAGTGTGGAAAGGGCAAGAAATAAAGAGGAGGCTCGAATAAAAATAGAGAATGCAAATGCAAATTTATTGCTAATTTCAGGCCATCAAGATAATATTTGGAATACTCACGAGGCATGTGTAGAAATAATGAGTATTTTGAAAAAAACAATTATAAATACAAATACAATCTTTTAGACTATAAGGATTTAGGTCACTCATTACCATTACCGTTTATTATACCTTTAAGCGAAACATTGAACTTAAAAATGGGTGGAGGCGTTTTTACTTGTGGTGGTACTTTAAAAGGAAATTCTTTTGGTCAATCAGATTCTTGGCAGAAAACAATAGAATTTTTTATGAATTAGGGCGTGTCTTCAAACTCAGGCAAGCCAAACCATAATGGTGGCCAAGGCAAAAAAAGACTTGAAAGTACACGCCAATTTATCATAGTGAGTCGCCAGACGACGATAAATTCTTTACTTTATTAAAGAAGCATTCCACCAAATAACGTTTTTTTGTAAACGTCCTGATCATATTTTAGGGTGACTCGGCGATTTTTCTTTCCGGGAATCACTGGAATAGCCTGTTGTTCCTTCAAAAACATGCGAATGACATGGATATCTTACGCGCGGTCGTCAAACACTTGGGATGAACATTCCGGGATTATTCGTTTTAGGCTCCATGTTTTTTTCGACAAACACTAATGATGGAAGGAGATAAAGGAGTGAACGGTGTTTTATCCCAGTCCGAATATTGATTTACAATACAAAAGCCGCGGCTCGTTAATAAACGCTGAAGCGTGTCATTATCAGTAAAGCGACATGCAATTCGAGAAATTGTTTTCTCCGATCCCCAATCACGGAACGTGACCCAGTGCATGATCTGGTTACTTGAATCATACGACTGTGTCCCAGATATCTTGACTTTAATTCCATCTTTATCAATAAAATTTCCCCAAATGCTTTCCTCTTGGTTGGATAAATCGGTTCCCAAGGGATTTCGTGTTTCAAAAACAAATATCCCATTTGATTCTAGGTGCTTGTAGACGGTTTCGAGTAAGGCTCGTTGATCCTCATCGCTCAAAAATGCCTGGAATGCATTTCCTGTCAAATAAATCATGGAAAAACGCTTTTCGGAAACGAATGTACGAGCATCAGCTTCAATAAAATCCACAGGCAAACCTTGAGCTTTAACCCGCGCATATTCAAGCATCGATGAAGAAATATCAACACCTGTTATATGTATCCCCGATTTTGATAAATGAATGGTTGTCAATCCTGTACCACATGCAAGTTCCAGAACCTCGCCTGGGTTCAATCTAGCCATATCAAGATAGAAATTGTACTTATTAGTCTCGCCGCCAAATTCAAGATCATAATTAATCGGGTCTCGATACTCTTCAAGATTATCGTGATTTATCAATATGAATCATCCCTCCACTACACTACAGATTTCTTTAAATCATCCTTCATTATACCATCCATTCTCGGTTTTGCGATATATGGAAACGGTGTTGATGTTTTATAAAAAAAAGGACTGACGCGCCAGCACTTTTAAAACAAAAAAGCCGCTAATTTAGCGGATCTGATGGGGCAATATCTTTTTACTGGACGAGAGCGTGTCTTTAAACCTAATTTAACATCTCTTGAAAATTACACTACTAAGGGATGCCATAACCCGTTTAAAAAATGCTGATTTACGTATACGTGATGTTAAGGGAGAACTTTATATTGAAGAATGATAAAGGGGGCAACGTTTAAAATGGGAAAAATAATGGATGTTAGTTTAACTTTTGAGTCAAAAGATGAAGGTACAATTATAGTAGGAGCAAACAAAGGATTAGATCATTTAACCTACCCAGAAATAAAAAAATTATAGGTGATAATAGTAAAAAAATTTGAAGATGAAAAATGTTCGATAGATGAGTTGGAAAATTTGCTAGAAGAAAAGAACCCCATAGTTTTAAATCATGCAATGACACATATCGGAAAAGAAGGCATTCTTACAGAGGTAATATTTGAAAAATTAAAAGGATTATCTTTAAAAAGGGAACATCAAGGTAAGCTGTTAGGCCATTAAAAGTTGGGAGACTTAGCAATAGCTACTATGATAAAACTTGGAGAAAATGAAGATGAAATATCTGGTTTTAAAATTTTTGATAAATTTGAAAAAAAGATGCGTTTCCGTCTTTTTGAAGAAGTCGATTGGTAAGTCTCCTGGTCCTGGATAAATGTACTCAGTTAAAAACTTATTTCACCTCGAACGCTGAGCAGAAATAAGTTTTTTTATATCTAAATGGGCGACTAAAAGAAAAGGATCGGGCATTAATGAGAGGGGATAAATGTTATTTATAAATTGAAGTTTGAATTGTAAGATAACTCATGATTGATGGCTATTCTGGATAGAACTAGTCGCATAAAATGACATGAATATAAGCTTCGCAACAGCCTGGAATTATTAGCATGCTCCACAAGTTGCAAAGATGTCGCACTTGTTCCAAACTGGCGTTTATGGTATTATATTCCTGGATATCATTTCCCCGACTGCATAGCCTAAAACTCGCTTCCACGCTTACTAACGACATAATATTCCTTTGTAATTATGTAAAAGCTTTCAAGTTCAACTCTAAAGTTAAAGTTTTCAATCGGTACGTGAAATGATAAAGAAGGGAGGGGAATTTGGAGATTGACATTTGAGCACAAACAGCTCGAATGCACCATCTTGCATGAAGACGACTGTTATGGCTTGCCATCGGTGAATTAAGGCGCTGATATCCAAAAGAATGCCTGGAACCCGTGCAACGCAGTTTGCTGTATGTACCGTAACCAAGGTAATTATAAAAAGCCATTAACTGAAATTTATTGGGCGAAAATAAAATGATGAACTAATTCGGTTTGATGCGAATCCCCACCCAAAAATGAAAGCGGTTACAATTTTAGAAGGGAGGCTATAACATCTACTGAAAATGTTACAAGTCCGAGTTTAGGAGCACTAACCTTCAAATAGGATACAAAATTACTAATTAAATCTATGCATAGGCAATTTGTAAACTTTTAATAGACATGATATATAAAAATGGAGGTAATATGTTTATGATTAAAAAATTTTCGGTGTTTTTATTAGCTTTTACATTATTGCTGAGTTGTTTACCAATGGTACCTGTACATGCTGCTAACAATGCAATTGCAAAGCTTCCAGGGAATTCAAATCCTCTTATGGACCATAAATTGGGGGCGGATCCCTATGCGTTGGTCTATGATGGAAGGGTTTATATCTATATGTCGAGTGATGCATATGTATATAACAGTAATGGAACGGTGAAAGAGAATGATTTTAGTGAACTAAATAAAATATTCGTCATATCTTCTGCTGACATGGTGAACTGGACAGACCACGGTGCAATTCCGGTCGCAGGATACAATAACGAAAATAATGGAAAAGGTGTTGCAAAATGGGCATCACTCTCATGGGCACCGGCCGTTGCACATAAAAAAATAAATGGTAAGGATAAATTCTTCCTTTATTTTGCAAATGGTGCCTCAGGTATTGGTGTACTAACTGCAGACACTCCGATAGGACCATGGACAGACCCACTCGGAAAGGCTCTTGTTACACACAGTACAACTGGAATGTCTGGAGTTACATGGCTTTTTGACCCGGCAGTATTGGTGGATGATGATGGTACAGGATATCTATATGTTGGTGGAGGTATACCCAATACTTCGGACCCAGCTTCAATTGCAAATCCTAAAACAGCCAGAGTTTTAAAACTGGGCGCTGATATGACCAGTATTATTGGAAGTGCAGTAACCATTGATGCTCCTTACATGTTTGAAGACTCAGGAATTCATAAGTATAACGGCAAATATTATTATTCTTATTGTATCAATTTCTCCGGTACACACCCGTCAAATTACCCAGCAGGTGAAATAGGCTACATGGTGAGCAGCAGTCCTATGGGACCCTTTACTTATACAGGACATTTCCTGAAAAATCCACAAGCATTTTTTGGAGTTGGTGGAAATAACCATCATTCGGTGTTTAACTTTAATAACCAATGGTATGTAGTGTACCATTCCCAAACTGTCAGCAAGGCTCAGTTGGGAGAAGGGAAAGGATATCGTTCTCCTAATATTAACAAGCTTATCCATAATACGAATGTAACGATACAAGAGGTTCAGGGAAATATGGCAGGCGTGCCTCAGATAGCCAATCTTAATCCATACAATAGGATTGAGGCTGAAACAATCGGGTGGAATGCAGGGATTACAACCGAGGCGAGTCAAGCATCAGGCGGACCGACAAATAATCTTAATGTGACAAACGTACACAATGGAGATTGGATCGCTGTAGGAAATGCCGACTTTGGTAGCGGTGGAGCCAAGACGTTTAAAGCAAACATAGCATCCAATGCAGGCGGTAAAATAGAAATACGTCTGGACAGTGCAACGGGTCCTCTGGTTGGAACTCTTAATGTCAGTTCTACTGGAGGAACACAGACCTGGAAGGAAGTCGAAACCACTGTAAGCAATGCAACAGGAGTCCACAAGGTTTTCTTAGTGTTTACCGGAACAGGGACTGGTAACTTATTTAATATTGATTACTGGCAGTTTACACCCAATACTACTGGAACAAGGGTTGAAGCTGAGGATATGACTCTCGGGGGTACTTACGCTGGGAAGATCAGTTCTCCTTTCAATGGGGTCGCTTTATACGCCAATGATGATTATAGTGCATACACTCAGTATTTTGCCAACTCTACTCATAGTATTTCAGTCAGGGGTGCTTCGAATAACTCCAGTACCGCCAGAGTAGACTTGCAAATAGGAGGAACCACAGTTGGTTCCTTTTATTTTACTGGAACTACGCCGACGGTCCAAACCTTGTCTAATATCACCCATGTAACCGGAAATCAAGAGGTCAGACTGATCGTAACCACCGATAACGGGACTTGGGATGCCTATGTGGATTATTTACAATTTAATTAACTAAAACTAAAAGCTTTTGAACCTATCAAAGATTAGGGGCGATTCTAATATGTATAGGAGGATAAGTGTGCTTTTATTAGTTTTACCATTATTCATGAGTATGATGTCCAATACTTCTGTATTTGCAGCTACTACTTTTACAAATCCGTTTATAAATGCTGATTCTCCAGACAACGATGTTATCAGGGTAGGTAATACTTTTTATATGACTAGCACGACCATGCACATGAATCATGGAGTTCCAATCATGAAATCTTATGATCTCGTCAATTGGGAAATCGTAAATTATGTTTACGATACGTATGCCAACAATGGCGCACAAAATCTTAACAACGGGGAGAACGAATATGGAAAAGGCTCGTGGGCAAGCAGCCTTAGATATTATAACGGCATCTACTATGTGTCCTTTGGCTCCAATTCTACCGGCAAAACATACATCTATCAAACCAGCAATATAGAGACTGGTCCATGGACATCATCAGTGCTTGGCAACTATTATCATGACGCATCGCTGCTGTTTGATAATGGACGTGTATTCTTGGTTTATGGCAGTGATAATATCAGCATTATTGAGCTTACTGCAGATGCAAAGGCTATCAAGCCAGGGGGACTTAATCAGGTGATTATTTCCGCTGCCAGTAATATTGCCGGTTCCAGCTTCATAGTCAAGGCTGAAGGGGCGCATATACAAAAGATCAAGGGAATGTACTATATATTTCTTATATGCTGGCCATCGGGAGGCAACCGCACACAATTAACCTATCGTGCAAGTAGCTTGACAGGACCCTATACAGGTCAGGTTTCATTGAATGATTCAGGCATTGCACAGGGGGGGATTGTTGATACTCCTTCTGGCTCCTGGTATGCTATGCTGTTTAAAGACAGCGGAGCAATTGGACGTATGCCGTATCTTGTTCCGGTTACATGGTCAAATAATTGGCCGGTATTCGGTGTTAACGGTAAGGTTCCTCTTACGATGGATGTTCCTGTTGAAGGTTATCCCGAAAAGAAGGTCTATGCGTCTGATGAGTTTTCATCTTCTCAAGCCTCCAGTCAGCTTATTGCAAACGGTGGATTTGAAAATGCCACCATAAGCCCGTGGACGAATAATAACACTGTAATTGTTGCAGCAACCACTACAGACTATTACATCGGCTCAAAAAGCTTGTTTGTCAGTGGTAGACAACAAACAGCTGCTGGTCCAAAACAAGTAATTACCGGAAAAGTAACAGCCGGCGGAATGTATAATTTTTCTGCAAAGGTTAAATACACTGAAGGTCCTGCCACTAAGCAATTTAATTTTGGTATTCAGAATGGTCCAAGTTACACAGGTATATCGATTCTTTGGTCCACCACGCTAACCAAGGGCCAATGGGGCACAATTCAAGGAACATATACACTTCCGGCAGGTGCTGACCTCTCACAAACGTTTATTTTCATTGAGACACCCTACAGTTCAACCCCAGACCCAACAAATGATTTGATGAATTTCTATGTGGACGATGTTTCGTTTACAGGAACCTCGTCTTCTGAAGCGACTCTTAAAAAGGAGTGGCAATGGAACCACAATCCTGACAATACTCATTGGTCCCTTACACAGCGTCCTGGATTTATGAGAATGACTACAGGGAAAGTGAGTAAAAGTATTCTGGATGCCAGAAATACGCTTACCCAAAGGACATTTGGACCGAAAAGTACAGGAATCATTGCAATGGAAACAAGCGGGATGAAGGACGGAGACTATTCCGGTCTTGCAGCTTTTCAGGCTAATTATGGATTTGTAGGCATAAAGATGAACGGGACCTCCAAATCCATTGTTATGGTGAATGCCAGCTCTGGAGCAATGACTGAAGTGGCAAGTGTCCCTTTCACCCAGAACAGAGTATATCTTAAGCTTATATGTGATTTTACAAATCAGACGGATAAAGCATATTTCTACTACAGTCTTGACGGCACAAATTGGACGGCTATAGGCAACACACTTCAGATGTCATATACAATCCCTCACTTTATGGGATACCGTTTTGCTTTGTTCAATTATGCTACTAAATCAACAGGTGGTTTTGTTGATTTTGATTATTTAAACTTGCAGTGACAAACAAGAGGGTTTGAAGCTGTGGATTTAAGTTCGTTTCTTGCGCTCCTTCAAGGCTCTTCGGTTCGAAAATCTAACCATGCTAGGCCGCATGAATTAAAAAGCTCAGAGGAAATTACGGACTTCTCTATTGAGATAACAGGGGAAAATGAATGGACTAAACCGACTCCATAATTGGAGTCGGTCTTTACTTGCCAATTGGATAACAACGATTGAAGCTATGGAACTACGATTTTGATGGGCATGTTGCGTATAAAAAATATATATTTACAGTTGTTATAGGAACTTCTTCATTTCATTAAATGCTAACTCTCTGTGACCTGCTTGGCAATGTTGCTCACCGCCCGTTTCTTTAGTAAATACTTTGGTTGTAATGGATGCAGCATTGATTAATTCTTGTTGGATTTGTACGAGTCGGCTAATAGGTACGTATTGATCATCTTCTCCAGCTAATAAAAGAACATCTTGATTAATGAATGCTCCAATGCCGTGCATTGTGTGCTTTTCAAAATTTTTAATGAGGTCAAAAGGCGTTGCTTCACCGGTGTTTTCCATCCCTTTGGTAATCTTCCAATGCAAATCAATATTGTGAGTCATCATCTGTTCGAATAATGTATTCACTTGGTCTACTTCATTACGATCAACGAGTTGCATCATGCTCTGGTAAGTATCTTCTGGCATCCCCATTTTTAAGGCATCTAAGCCACAATAAAAAATGTTAAAAGCAACTACTTTATCGATTCTCTTTTCGAAGGCTGCCGCACGCATTGCTAAATATCCTCCCCAAGAAGCACCTACGAGACTTACACGATCTAATTTGAAATAATCAATCACCGTTGATATGGGCTTTTCCCAGTTATGAATGAATTTTAGGCCGTTTTTTAATGCAGTTCCTTGGCCAGGGCCATCGAATACAATAATATTGTAATCAATTCCTTTCATGAATTTCATCATTTTAAGCATCTCTTCCATATAAGAATCATACCCACCAAAGACAAGTAATGTTTTCGTAGCTCCAGGCGCCAATAATTTCACAGCAGGAAGATACGAGTCTTCATAGGGAATCTTGTAGGATTCATAATCAAAATCATGAAAGCCTTTATAGAATGTTTCTCTATATTTTCGATACATTATTTCTTTATTGGGGTCTGTGGTTGCAAGATAAAATTCTGCAGCTTGATAGTAGACTGAGGCTAAGTCATAGTCCTTGCTGTATTCGCGTTTCTTAGCAAAATTGAGCCAAGCTTCATACCAGCTATGGGTGTCTTTTAATTTCGGAATTATTTTTTCCAAGTCAGCTTGTTCTCGATCATCTTCTTGATAATAATCATTGATAAAACGATTAATTTGAAGATTGAACTGTTCGTTATTGACATAGGATTTAAACATATATTGTCCTCCTTCAATTTGGGTATGTGCTTACTATAGAGTATAGTTACTACATAAAAAATAATTAGTATCGCATAATCTGTAGGATATCTTACACGCTATATATAAAGTGTTCGAAAACTTACACATAAGGAGCAAGTGGTTAAATGAATGAAGATATCAGAATTTATAAAACAAAAATAGCTATTGAGCGAGCTTTGATAGAATTACTCCAACAACATGATTTTAAAGATATTACGATCAAAAAAATCTGTGATCAAGCTCTTATCGGACGTTCTACTTTTTATAGTCATTATTTGGATAAGTACGACTTGCTAGAAAAAGTAGTTAAACAGTATGCTTCTGATTTTAAAGTTGAAATTGAGCAGCGTTTTGATTCCATGGAAGATGGCAAGGTGGCCAATGCCATAGAACTTGTAACCGATAATATGATTAAAAATAAGCTGGAAATTTCAACATTGTTAACCGTTCATGAAGTATCCGCTGATTTACGTAAAGAATTTGAACAAATTTTGTTTCGGACTTGTTTAGATTATTTAAAGCAACAGAATTCTTCAACTTCGATCGCATTGGAGTATTTAGCTGAACTATATGCTGCTAACTCAATGACGTCTATTCAGTGGGTTTTGAAAAATGGTAAAGATACTAACATCATTCTTCTTTTAGATCAAATGCAGGAATATATTTTTTCTCAGTTAAAGTCTGATCTATATACAAGTTAGCACGCGTGGAGTATGGGTTGCAGGAATAAACAATGAAGATCTATTTTGTGAAATGCAAAATAACACTTTGTTAAAGTTCAATAACGAATTAACAAAGTGTTATTTTAAATAATCTTCTCGATCACAACATCGTTTCACCAAAGGTAACTTGCTGGAACTTTAACTTTATAATCCTTGGGTAAGTCCTAATATCTGATCATTCACATGTACATTACTTAATCCCCCGTGATAACAAACTACGGATGCAATGTCGAGATCTAAATACTTTTTCAATGAGAGACAAGCTGCATCCATATCCGGTGTGGTCGGGACATGAATTCCCCCGAGAATCCCGTTAACACTGTACATCGAATCCCCGGCAATAAGAGTCTTACTTTGCATTAAATAAAGGCTGATATGACCAGGAGTATGCCCAGGTGTATGGATGACTCGAATTCTGCCGCAATACGGCAGTTCCTGACCATCTATTAAGGTATCGTCCACTTTGCCCTTCGGGGGATTCTCAAGCTGACTATCTTTTAAAAGGGGGATATCCCCCTGAATATACGGCTTATCTAGTTCGTGTGCATAGACTTTGATATGATGGCCACACTCCTGCAAAATCTCAGGAAGACAACCTATATGATCCACATCTTGATGCGTCAAAATCACAACTTTTAGTTTGTCAAACGACACGCCTACCTTTTCCATAGCCTCGCGTAAATTTTTCATTTGCCCAGGGAATCCTGTGTCTATTAAAACAGCCGCTTCTTGATCCCACAAAAGAATGGGGTGAATCATATTCCCATGAAAATCTAGCTGAAGCATTTCTACTCCCTGTGAAATTTTCAAAATATCGGGCCTCCGTAAAATGAAATTACCACCTATGCTAAAATAGGTTCAAGGGGCGAATCCAACTCTGTGGCGTTGCCGTTCCTTAATGTCAATGGATACGGTGCGAATGGATGTAATAGGAATAACAAGCGTCTGATATTGCGTAAGGTATTTAACGAACTTGTCGTCAATCTGATCCAGTATCCCCTCGCATACATGGGTCCCATCTATAAAATGAATAGTTACTTCCTGGCCTTGTAAGCTTGCTAACATGATATCACCTCGTATTATTTCTTGAAGTTTCTTGCAGATCATTAGGTTTTGAGCATACTCTACAAAGAAGTTATCACTTGATCAATAACACCATATTCCAGTGCCTCCTGAGCGGACATGTAAAAGTCCCGGTCCATATCTTTTTCGACTTTTTCAAAAGATTGCCCGGTCCGTTCAGCTGTGATACGGGTTGCCTTTTCACGAGTCCATAAAATTCGTTTTGCGCTGATCGCAATATCGCTGGCCTGACCTTGTGCGCCCCCGTGCGGCTGATGGATCATGATTTCACTGTTCGGCAACGCCGAACGTTTCCCTTTGGCGCCCGCTAGCAACAGGATCGCGCCAAACGAAGCAGCGAATCCCGTACATATCGTGTGTACATCGGGTTTGATGTACTGCATCGTATCATAAATGGCAAATCCTGCGGAAGTAGAGCCACCCGGGCTGTTGATATACATGTAAATTTCTTTTTCCGGATCTTCTGCCGCCAGGAACAATAATTGAGCAATAATACTGTTAGCCAAATGATCATCGATGGCTGCCCCGACAAACACAATACGATCCTTTAAGAGTCTGGAATAGATATCGTACGATCTTTCACCTTGAGCGGTTTGCTCAACAACATAAGGAACATAAACACTCATTCTGATACCCCCAATTTCCCTGTTTTCAGTTGATTTCTCCTTGTAAACGAACCGAGGTCGTAAAAAGATACGGAGGTTTCAATGGGAAAACGATTTGCGTAAAAGGTGTAACTTTTACAACCACTTGTTCGTTTACATTGGAGGTAACAAATGGCTTTGCTCTAGGAAAGGGCAGAATAAGACCGTGGAGGAGAGGACCTATGCGCATAGATGATTCTATACAAATGACAGATAATACAATAAACATCGAGAACTTGGAGGAATTACAGGCGGTCCTGAAACGTTACTGTCTGTCGCTTACGAAATCAAATTGGGATGCGGAAGAACTGGCTCAGGACACTTGGATAAAAGCATTAGGTAAGTTAAATAGCTTCGAGCATACAAACCCCAAAGCGCTTTTGCTACGAATTGCTAAGAACACCTGGATTGATGATATACGGAGAAAAGCAGTCTACACTCGAATATTGAATAGGGAACAAGCGAAAGTAACTGTACCGGATCATGGATCTTTTGAAATCGAGATAGCGTTGCAGTCCTTAATGAAACATTTATCTCCGCTTCAGAGAACTGTTTTTTTGCTGCGAGATGTGTTTGGATATTCGATTAGCGAGACATCCGACATGCTCGAAACAACGGAGGGAGCGGTAAAAGTTGCACTCCACCGGGCACGAAAATCGCTTGAAGCAGTCAAGGAGGATCTCCTCAAAGGAGAGTTATCCTTACCGGAAAGTGAAAACTCGAAGACTTTTCTAAGGGCGTTGACGGCGGCATATCAGATGGGAGATATTGCAGCAATGGTTATGCTCTCCCATCAGGATGAAATGGAGCCGGACGTGGTGATCGGAATCGTCAATCACAAGCTGCACCGGAGTCTCGCATTAGTAAAACAAACGGATTCCCATACCATGAGTATGATAGCGGCGTAGTTTGCGAAGAGAAATGCGGGGCTGATCATAGTAGTTGTTTCTGACCCGGGGGTAGTATCAGCTTCGCTAGTACTACCCCGTGTAGATCAAGAGAGTACTAGCGATGCATAGGACAAGCACATTGCGAATTTGTCTAGCAAAGCAACCTACCTAAACGAAATGAGTGTAATATTCCAAACGCACTTTTATTGATAACGATGCAAGAAGCCATCAACTAATTTGGCGTTTGTCATCTGAATTACGGACTGATTTTCCAGTTCCTCGGCCATATCATCATCCGTCATGGACACGAAAAAAATAATATCTTCTTTGGATTGGCCGAATTGATTAAAAAGTACATCGTCTGTTTCCTTAACTACCTTGGCCATAATTTTTATCATTTCATCTTTATAGTCAAACACATTTTCGGTTGCATACAGAAATTTGCTAATATGATTGAGATGTGTTGTATCGCCATATTGATATTCGCTTAATCCCCATCTATAATAATTTTCATCTTCCTTGCTGTTGCACAGGTCTTGGGCTTTCATGTTTGTGATATGTCTAACAAGTGATTCCTCCGTATTAACAGCAAGAAACAAGGTGATAAAATCGCTGTCTGTGCCAAAAGCACAAGCGTAAACCTGCTCATTCTTCACTTCTTCCAGTATGCTTTTAAGATCATCCCAAAATCCTGCCCTAAATCTTTCCTCAAATTCATTTAGAAAATTGTTCATCTGGTTCATATACTCCTTTATCAGTTTTATACTTGATTATATTTTACATTATTAGCACGACCATGTAGCCTAGCGTTCATTCTCTTGCTACTCTTGTCTTGTAGCGACAATCCAAGGATCGTCACAGTTAACGAATGTCAGCTTGATAAACTTAGAAAACCCTTTTATTTGTTTAAAAAAAGTTGTTATAATTGTTAGATCAGTGTGTAGAGATATTGGTACTAGTTTTAATGACCAAAAATATATGTCGCATGATACGTCTACCATCTGAAATATTTTTATTTCGGAGGGAAACAATATGTATAAGGAAGAAAGACTGCCTCAAAACGCAAAAGAAGGTATATTATTTTTATTGATTATTTCAATTATTTCAGTAAACACGATCGCCCCCATTATTATGGGATTGGAACGAGGCTTTAGTAAAGAAAACTATTTAGAAACGCTTAAGATTATTCCGTTTATGTGGATTATCGTTGTTTTGTTAGTAAGATTGGTTGCAGGACCGTTAGTGGGTAAAGTGATACCCAAATTCGTAGGACAAACAGATGGATTTAATGCTAGAGTTTTATTGAATACTTTATTGAATGTTACAGTCTTATCTATGCTTCTAACCATTATAGGAACTTGGGTTGGTACGAAACAAATAAGCCTAGAACCTTTTCAGAACTTCTTTTACAGTTGGTTTAGAAATTTTGGTGTAGCATTTTGGATTGAGCTATTGGTCGCTCAGCCAATAGCAAGATTTGCAATGAAAAAAATACACGCAAGACAGGCTAGCAAAGCAGAGAGTGTAAATCCGTAACACGATACCAAAGGCATAATAAAAAAACCGTATAACAACGTGGTTTTTCGTAAATCGGTAAAGTTACAAACCATATAAAAAAAGCGATGGTCCCAAGCTGGAACCATCGCTTGTTCGCGTTTCGGATTATGAACTTTCGTCAGGCCAAGGAGGGCGGGTTGGTGACTTATTTCCTAAAATGACGCATTGCCGTCCGTTCTCCTCTATTCTTACTGGGCCGTTAAAATCAGTGGTCCGTCCGCAGTAACTGCGATCGTATGCTCATATTGCGCCGACAACTTGCCGTCGGCCGTTCTCGCCGTCCACTGATCGTCGTCGATCGTGATACGGAACGTACCTTCATTGAGCATCGGTTCAATCGTAAACACCATGCCTTCCTTTAACCGAATGCCTTTGCCGGCTACGCCGATATGCTCGTAGCTCGGCTCCTCGTGCAGGCTCCGCCCGATCCCATGCGCCAGCAGATCGCGTACGACTGAATACCCGTTCGCTTCCGCATGTTGTTGAATCGCCGACGTTATGTCGCCGAGCCGGCCCCCCGGGAGTGCCTGGGCGATCCCCATATCCAAGCATTCCTTTGTCACCTTCATTAATTTTTGCGCTTCCGGCCGGATATTGCCCACCGCATAGCACCAGCACGAATCGCCAAACCATCCACCGTATTCCACGACGATGTCGAGCTTCAGCAAGTCGCCGTCCATAAGCACCTGGTTCGAAGGAATGCCGTGGGCCACCACATCGTTGACCGAAATGCAGGTTTCGGCGGGGAAACCGTTGTACCCTTTCGTAAACTGCTTGCCACCCAGCTTGGTGATGTGTCTGGCAACAAAGTCATTGATTTCCCGGGTGGTGATCCCAGGCTCGATCAGTTTGGCCACCTCGCGGTAGCAGTCCGCAACGATTTGGCTCGCCGGCTTCATCTCTTCGATTTCCCTAGGTGATTTTAAAATGATCATTTTTGTCTATTCGCTCCTTATCAATTCTATAATTTTAAAAACCGGACGATATCTTTGGCCTCTTCGTGCAGCTTTCCGCGGCGAAGCGAAAGCGACGCGCAGCCGACCAAGGCGGCCAGCAGCATTTCCGCGCGCTGTAGCCGATACGGTGGCTCAGCCGCGTTTCCGCCGGAAGCGGCAGCCCCGTCCGCCGCACGACCGGTTTCCAGCAGCGCGGCAAGCGGCGCGAGCACCTCCCGGCGAAAGGCAGCCGAAAGTGGGGCAGAGCGCGCTTCAGGCAGCGAGGCAAAGCCCTCACCGGCCAGCTTATGCAGCAGGTACAAGGCGTGGTCCTCCGCCCAAAGCTGCAGCAGCCGAATACCGGCGACGGCGACGGAGCCAAACTCTGTGGAAGCGGCTGTTTCGCGGCTGCTGCTTTGGGAATCCGCGGCAGCCGAGTTCCCGGTGTCCGCCGCAGCAACCAAGCCGAAATGCCCGCCCGCCGGCGCCTCCCCTGAAGCCGAAGCGCGCGGGGCCTCCAGCCATCCCCCGGCCCGCTCCAACGCGTCCCATAGCAGATCGTGGAGCAAATTGCCCTTATTGCTGTAATAATGGTATACCGTGCCATAGCCGAGTCCCGCCTGCACGGCCACATCGCGGATTTCCAGTAAAGGCCCTTTATTCAAAAACACATCGGCAGCGGCTTTTCGGATTTGCGCCAGACGCCGCAGCCGGATCTCTTCGTTTTGTTCCTTCGTACGTGGAGACATCTCGTCCGTTCACCTCTTTTATTTTTGACATACTCTTATGTCAATATAAAACATCGGCTTGCGAATAACAAGAGTCGGGCAAACAAAAGTCCCGGCAACACCTCATAAACGAATGAAGATCAGTTATTTATCAGCTCAATTTTAATGGTTTGATTGTACTGATATCATTTAGCTGGTCCCAGGTGAGCAGAAGTTATGCTATACTTGCGAAGTAAAAGGGGGTGCCTACTGATGGAGAATCTATTGGGATTGTCTGTGACTTCTTACACTCATGCAAAGCCAATTATTAGGAAAGCGTTACTTTGTATGGGGCGAAACAATTTTTAACGCTACAAGCTTTTTTAATATTTTTGGCTTTGCACCTTATTTTAAAGAATCAAAATAAGGGGCGAGCAAAATTGAGATATACGAATGCTACAAAAGTTTTACCTCAAAAATTAATTATGGAAATCCAAAAATATGTTCAAGGAGAGACGCTGTATATTCCTAAGCCAAAAACGGAATATATGGATTGGGGAAGTTTGAGTGGCGGGAGAAGGTTGCTTGAACAGCGAAATGCTGCAATCAGAAATGCTTTTCAAAATAGCAGCAGTATCGAGCAATTAGCTAAGGAGTTTTTCCTCTCTACCGAAACCATTAAGAAAATTGTGTATTCACATAAAAATACCTAGTTTGCAAAGTGGCGTGGTGCTATACTCGCGTCAATGAATTTAATTTTGGCCTCATAACATGGTGAGCCTAGGGCGTGACCGGATGATCGTGGTGAAAAATCAATCCGGTCACGTCTTTTTTGTTTGGCAAAAGGTTTGATGTGTGTTCGCATTTCATTTTCTCTCTTGAGCTTTTTTACATACCGTTCTTGATCCCAAAATTCCGTTCACCCTCCCCGATGATCCAACAGACCCATTCTATTTCAAAGGCTGTACTTCATTTTTTCATTATTGTTTTTATGCCAAAAATGATTCTAAATCGTTGTTTTCATTTATTAAGCTTATTTTAATCTTTAAAATATGAATATAAACAACAGCAACAATTAAAGGGAAAAATGTATTGATTCATTGTCTTAAAACAAGAAAGTGAGGAAACGATTACTATGGGAGAGCAAAAAAGTAGAAGTAGGCATCTGATTGATCCGGAAATTATCAGTGCAGTTGATTTAATACCAACAACCGATCTTACCGAATCTACACTAATGGAAGCACGTAAAAATCAATCTCAAATGATGCAACAAATAGATGTAACGCAGATGTTCCCTATTACATTAGAAAAAAAGGTTGTGCCAAGTTACTTTAGTGGTCCAGATATTCAAATAGAAATCATTAAGCCCAAACATTCAAAGCATCATAAGATGCCTCTATATTATTCGATACACGGAGGCGGGATGGTCTTAGGAAGTCCAGTCGTGGATCGTCCTGCTAATGCATCTCTTGCTGCACAACATGGTTTCTGTTGTGTATCCGTGTACTATCGCCTAGCACCAGAGCATGTGCAGCCAAGTCAGTTACAGGATTGTTATTCGGGCCTAAAATGGTGTATTGAACATGCGGAAGAGTTAGGGATAGATACTCAGAAAGTTGCCGTAGGGGGCAGCAGCGCTGGCGGCGGTCTGGCGGCTGGCCTAGCCTTGTACATTCGTGATCAGAAGGAATTCGAAATCCATCATCTAAGATTGATGAGGCCAATGCTAGATGATCGCACAAGTACCGCACCAGAGCATCCATACGCAGGAGAGTTTATATGGACAAAACAAAGTAATTATTTTGGCTGGAAATCTGTATTGGGGGAAGAACCGGGTCAAGAGGAGGTAAATGAGTATTATGCGCCGGCCCGTGCTAAGTCATTGGCGGGGTTACCACCGACTTATATAAATATAGGTACCATTGATTTATTCATTGATGAAGCCTTGGTTTTTGCAAAACAACTGGCTTTTGATGGAGTCTTAGTGGAATTACATGTTTATCCCGGGTACCATCATATGTCTCCTGCGTTTCCGGATGCACATTTTTCAAAAGAAGGGGCCAGAACAAGTGAATACGCCTTACTGAAAGCGCTGGAGATCTTTGATATAAATTCTAATGAGTATAATGCTAAACGCTAATAAGGTACGACTGCAGTAAATAAAGCACTGATGAAGAATATCCATCGGTGCTTTTTCATACCTACTTATGATCTGAATAAACAATTTATAGATAGATACGGTTGAGAGTCATTGATACTTCTTAACAATATATTAATTCTAATCTGATATCATCTTTTTTTCATCTCTTCCGACTTTTACCACCCATTTAGGGTAAAATAGTACCAAGCATAAAATCCAACTACGGAAGTGGTGATGTCCCATGACAACGAGCAGCAAACCGAATAGACTATCCAAGGAAAAATCACCGTATTTGCTACAGCATGCTCACAATCCGGTAAATTGGTTCCCTTGGTCAGATGAGGCTTTTGAAATTGCTAAACGTGATAACAAGCCTATTTTCCTATCTGTTGGCTATTCCACTTGCCATTGGTGCCATGTAATGGGGAGAGAATCTTTCGAGGATGAAGAAGTGGCTGAGGTATTAAACAGGGATTACGTATCCATTAAGGTGGATCGTGAAGAACGCCCGGATGTGGATCATATCTATATGTCCATCTGCCAGACGATGACAGGGCATGGAGGCTGGCCACTGACAATATTGATGACGCCGGATCAGAAGCCTTTTTTTGCGGGGACGTATTTGCCCAAGGAGCAAAAGTATGGCCGTGTCGGACTGTTGGAGCTGCTGAACAAGGTGGGCGCCCGGTGGAAAGAACAGCCCGAAGAGCTGGTGGAGCTGAGTGAGCAGGTGCTTACCAAGCATGAGCGGCAGGACTTGCTTGCAGGTTATCGCGGTGAACTGGATGAACAGAGCTTGAATAAAGCTTTCCATGAATACAGCCACACCTTCGATAAGGAATATGGCGGCTTCGGGGAAGCTCCTAAGTTTCCTTCTCCGCATAACCTGTCTTTTCTGCTGCGATATGCACGGCATACGGGGAATCAACAGGCACTGGAAATGGCAGAGAAAACGCTAGATGCGATGTCCCGTGGTGGAATCTACGACCACGTAGGCATGGGGTTCTCACGATACTCCGTGGACGAGAAATGGTTGGTGCCGCATTTTGAAAAAATGCTGTATGACAATGCTCTGTTGGCCATCGCGTATACAGAAGCTTGGCAGGTGACAGGCAAGGAACTGTACCGACGGATTACAGAACAAATCTTTACATATATCGCAAGAGACATGACGGATGCAGGGGGTGCCTTTTATTCGGCGGAGGATGCGGATTCCGAAGGAGAAGAGGGGAGATTCTATGTCTGGGACGACTCTGAGGTAAGGGCTGTACTAGGCGATGAGGATGCCGCCTTTTTCAACGATTTGTATGGGATTACACCTTACGGCAATTTTGAAGGCCACAACATTCCAAACCTGATTGATATCAATCTGGAAGCCTATGGGATCAAACATGACTTGACTGAGCAGGAACTGGAACAGCGGGTTAGCGAGCTACGCGCCAAGCTGTTTGCTGCCAGAGAACAGCGGGTTCATCCTCATAAGGATGACAAGATTTTGACCTCGTGGAACGGGTTGATGATTGCTGCACTGGCGAAGGCGGGACAAGCTTTTGGAGACCCGAGATATACAGAGCAAGCTCGGAAGGCTGAGACGTTTTTGTGGAACCATTTGAGACAGGAGAACGGACGGCTGTTAGCACGTTATCGGGACGGAGAAGCAGCTTATCCCGGTTATGTAGATGATTATGCTTTTTATGTGTGGGGCTTGATCGAGCTGTACCAGGCGACCTTCGATATAGAGTATCTGCAACGGGCGTTGACGCTCAATCAAAATATGATCGACTTGTTCTGGGATGAGGAACGGGACGGATTATTCTTTTATGGGTCAGATAGTGAGCAGCTAATTGCCAAGCCTAAAGAAATCTATGACGGTGCGATTCCGTCGGGTAACAGCATTGCGGCTCATAATTTTGTGCGGCTTGCACGGCTAACGGGTGAATCCCGATTGGAGAATTATGCAGCCAAGCAGTTTAAGGCTTTTGGCGGCATGGTTGCTCATTACCCGTCAGGCTGCTCAGCCTTGCTCAGCGCGTTGCTGTATGCAATAGGAACGACGAAGGAGATTGTGATTGTAGGTCATAGGGACGATCCGCAGACCGTACAGTTCATTCAGGCGGTTCGAGCGGGGTTCAGGCCGAATACGGTCGTTATTTTGAAAGATGAAGGACAGTCGGAGATTGCAGAGACGGTTTCTTATATCCGTGATTACAATCTTGTGGAAGGCAAACCAGCTGTATATGTGTGTGAGCATTTTACCTGTCAAGCACCTGTTACCAGGCTTGAAGATCTGAAGGTGTTGTTGGATTGAACTGAATAAAGCGATCAAACCTAATCCCCTCGGGGGTAGTAAGCATAAGGTGATTTTCGAAAATGACCCTATGTTTGCTACCTTCAAGGGGATTATTTTCATATTAAGAGGTAGGTATAGTGAGATGAAACTAATATTTTCTTAACATATGCTACGCATTTTTTTTAATATTTTTTAGGTATATTATATCAAAGAACCGGTTCCGACCAGCCTTTCTGTTTTCGAAAATAAGTACATATACCTATTTAACTAGCGTGTTTATATCTTTTATGTCCAAGCGTTTTAGCAGCAGATGTGAAAAATGTGAAAGAGAGTCTGTCGGGTGATTGTCGTCATCGGCAAGACGAAGAGGTTCGCCATAGGTTAGGAAATCCAGGTAATGAAATGGAGATGTTTATTAATGAAGAAGTTATCGGGGAAAAAGTGGCTAGTCGCAAGGATGCTCAGCAAAAATTTTAAAACGAAGCTAATGGTCGCCTTTATTGCATTTCTGATTTTACCGTCCATGATCGTGGGGGCTTTGTCGTTTGTGAGCGCTAGTCAGCAGATTCGAAACCAGATTGAAGAAAGTGCCGAGCAGGCTATCATCCGCACTAATTTTATTATTGATAGTACTATTGAACCCAAGGTACATAACGCAGAATATTTTGCAGAAAGACTAAAAGGCAATCGGGTAGAGACGGAGGAACAAGCGGCCAAACTGGAAGAGTTTTTTAAGCAATATGCTGCACTTCATCCTGAAGCAGAATCCATTTTTTATGGTACGAAGGACGGTAAATTTACAACCTATCCACAGAAGCAATTACCGGATAATTATGATCCACGAGTCAGACCTTGGTACGATAAAGCGATAAAGGAGCAAGCAAAGACAGCGATTAGTTCTCCCTATCTTTCGGCAAGCTCGAAGCAAATGACGGTTACGGTGTCCAAGGCAACGTTAGATGGATCGGGTGTTATTGGCATTGACCTGAAAATAAGTGGTATTAAAGAGACGTTGAACAATATTAAAGTAGGTCATGAGGGTTATGCTATATTGCTGGACAGCAACCATACTTACATTGTACATCCGACGAAGGAAGCAGGCACCAAAATTACAGATATTGAATCACGCATGTTTCAGAGCGATACTGGTGAATACGAGTATGAGTATGAAGGACAGCCCAAATATATGAACTATGCGACTAACAAGCTAACTGGCTGGAAGATAGGCGGAACGCTATATTTGTCTGAAGTCGATGAGACAGCAGGACCGATTTTGATCAGCACTTTACTAACCATCGTCGGTTGTCTTGTGATTGGTATTTTCATCGTTTATTTCCTGATCCGTTCCATCATCAAACCGATTTTAAAGTTAAAAGAACAAGCGGTAAATGTGAGCGCCGGAGATCTGACACAGGACATTCAAGTAAAGAGCGAGGACGAGATCGGAGAATTAGGAGTGGCTTTTCAAAATATGCAGAATAACTTGCGATCTGTCATTCAGAACGTAGGGAACAGTGCAGATCATGTGGCAATTTCTTCGAATGAACTGACAATAAGCGCGGAACAAACCAGTGCTGCAAGTGAGCAGGTGTCCCAGGCTGTGCAAGAAATAGCCAGTGGTGCAGAGAAGCAGACTACAGGGCTGGAAAATAATTCGGTGGCCCTCGATGAAATTGCACAAGGAATCACCCAAATCGCTGAACGCTCGATTTCGGTAGCCGATTTGGCCAAACGATCTGCCTTGCAAGCCGAGGAAGGACGAAAGTCTGTTGAGCAGACAGGTGAGCAAATGAATTCCATTCATCAATCAGTAGAGCGTTCCAACCAGATGATTCAAACCTTGCAAGCCCGCTCTCATGAAATCGGTGAAATTACGAAGGTTATCGGCGATATCTCCAATCAGACAAACCTGCTGGCATTGAATGCAGCTATTGAGGCAGCCAGAGCGGGTGATCATGGAAAAGGCTTTGCCGTCGTTGCTGATGAGGTGCGCAAGCTGGCAGAGCAGTCTCAGACATCCGCCACACAGATTGCCACCTTGATTGCCGAAATTCAGCATGAAACCGAAACAACAGTGAAGACGATGGACAGGGTTACGACTGAGGTGCAGGATGGACTGCAGATTTCCAAAGCAACCATTGTCAAGTTGGGTCATGCGATGGAAGGTATTCGAGAGACAACACCTCAGGTAGAGGAGGTCGCTGCGATTGCACAGCAAATATCAGCCAGTGTACAAGAGATTGCAGCGACAGCCAACGAACTGGCGACGATTGCAACCGGTAATGCCGCCACATCTGAGGAAGTTGCCGCCTCCTCACAAGAGCAGCTGGCTTCCATGGAGGAAATATCAGCTTCTGCACAGTTGCTTTCAACCATGGCTACTGATTTGAAGGTGATGATCAGTCGTTTCAAATATTAAAACGAGCTTGAACCCTATGGAATCTATAGTACAATGAATGCTCGGGACAGTTCTTTAAGCCTTATGGCATAAGGAATCTGTCCTGAGTTTTTTTATATTTTCGATTTATTGTACAAAACATGGAAGATTATAAGGGGGGCGAACACTTGGTTAGAGATTTAATGCTATGTGCTATCGTGATATTATTGTTAGTTTTGATTTTTCAGCGTCAGCTTGTTCGTCAGACGATCACAGGTGTATTTTGTGGAGTGGCAGGAATTCTGCTCTTATGTATTGGTATAAGTGATAAAACACTGCTGACCTGCTTGCTGGAGCTAGGGATTGGTCTAATGTTCATGACTCTGTTTGTGCACACTTTAATGACCGCTAAGTATACATATGGACAACGTTTGTTAAACAAAGACCGTGATCTACTGAATTTACTTCGGGTCCAGCCGGGTTTTACCTTCAGGCTGGAGAAAAGTGGTGATGAATTTTATTATAGGCTGCTTGAAGGGGAATTGCTGGAGCGCGTAGGTCTGAATCTGCAAGTCAACTACAATAAAAGGGAGCATGTGAAGCGTCTCGGGGACATATTGGAGCTTTCCTCTGAAACGATGGAGCAGCTTAGTCAATACTACAAGCAAGCCTGGTTTGGTGATCGAACCGTATTTGAATTGGAGTTTTGGGAATATTCGGCTCTCATTACCTTACATCCGGTTAAGGAGGACGGGATTACTAGGTATGTTATCGGTCACGTGTTGGATATTACAGAGTATAAAGCCTCCGAGCAGAAGAGAATGGAGATGGACGAGGCTAACCATGCGAAAAGCATTTTTTTGGCTCATATGAGTCACGAAATCCGCACCCCGCTGAATGGAATCATCGGTCTGTCAAAGTTATTGAATAAGACTGAACTAACTGCCGTTCAAAGAGATTACCTCCACAAGCTTCTTGCCTCCTCGCGTACCCTTTCATCCATGCTCAGTAACGTATTGGATTTTTCCAAAATGGAAGCCGGCAGTCTGGAACTGGAAAAGGTAGAATTTGAGCCGGAAAAAATGCTTCGGCATCTCGCAGATACCGTTGGAACTTTGCTGGAAGATAAGGAAATAGAGATCGTATTTATAACGGACCTGGCGTTACCGAAAAGGGTTAAGGGAGATCCGCTTCGAATGGAGCAGGTGCTTTCAAATCTTCTGACCAACGCCATCAAGTTTACGGATCAGGGACATGTATTGTTACAGGTGAAAATGCTCAGTCAGCAGGGCGGACGAGTAGGCGTTTCTTTTATGGTAGAAGATACGGGAATAGGAATTTCCGAGACGTGTATGGACAAGCTATTCGTCCCTTTTATCCAGGCGAGTACCTCAACCAGCCGCAGATATGGGGGCTCTGGGCTGGGTTTGGCCATCAGCAAGCATTTGGCTGAAGCTATGGGCGGGAAAGTAGAAGTGAAAAGCCGATTAGGAGAGTACAGTCAATTTTACTTTAATGTCGAGTTGGATACCGGGGAATTGAATGCGGGAAGCACACGAATAGAAAAACAAATCAAAGGCAAAGCCTTAATTGTTGCGCAGCATGAACTGGTGAGGTACAGTTTGAACGAATTACTGCAAGATTTGGGGCTAAAACCATTCACTATTTCATCCTTCCAAGAAAGTATGGACGCTTTTCAAAAGGGTGAGCATTTTGATTTTGTTATCATTGATATGGGGATGGAAGGTTTTAGAGAACTAGACTCCCGGAGGCAATGGCTTCAAATGCTGGATAGGCAGATAACTCAGATCATTGGACTTACAACCGTGTTTCAGATGGAAACCATAGCTGCTGGGGACATGGATCATAGGATCGATGCCTTTTTGTCCAAGCCTGTTACCCGGAACGCTCTGCTGGAGGTTCTCTGCTGGAAGAAGGAACAGTCAGTGCCTGTAGATGGTAATACTCTGGAGACTCATGTGACCATGAGTTCCCGCAATGAGATGGGGGATACAACACAGAAGTATCAAATTCTCATAGCAGAGGATAACGAAATTAACCAGGTGGTGATTACCGAGTTTTTAGCAGAGCGTAACTTTGAGGTAACGATGGTCACGAACGGAAGAGAACTAATAGCGTTACTGGAACTGCGTTACTGGGATATGGTGTTGCTTGATCTGCATATGCCAGAGATGGATGGTTTTGAGACGGCGAGACATATTCGGAGAAACAAAGCTTTTAACAGGCTTCCCATTATCGCTTTTACCGCTGATGCTGTGCAGCATGAACAGGAAGTTTGTCTTCGTGCCGGTATTAATGCCGTGCTTCTCAAGCCTATCCATGAACTGACCGCTGCTAGAGTGTTAACTAGTTGGATTAACTTAGCATGGCTGCAAGATTTACATGGTATTCACGCAGATCAGGCGATAGCCGCTATGGATGGCAAGGTGTACATTTTTCAATTTGCCCTTTATAAATGGATTCAAGAATACCAGCATCTTGATAAGAGAGTTCTGAAAAAAATGGGCAATGGGCAGTTATCTTCTGCTCTTCGATTAATCCACTCGCTTAAGGGAGGGACGGGGAACCTGTGTGTGCCTGAGTTGCTGGCAAAGGTAATAGAGCTGGAAAAGGCATTGAAGCGCAGTAATGAAACCTCAACAGGTGAACTGTATTCAGACTGGAAAGAGCAACTCAGTACGGTTCAGAAGGAGATTAATCAGATCAAGTCATCACTTCCCTGGAGCTGACCGTATTATTGCATAAATTTGTAGCCGATTCCCCAGATGGTCTTGATCAATTGCGGTTTCTTGGGGTCTTTTTCGATTTTTCTGCGTAAATGGTTAATATGTACGTCCACAGCCCTCTCATTAATAAAGGAGTCTGTGCCACGGAGAGCCTGAATCAAAGCATACCTACTGAATACAATTCCCCGGTTCAAATAAAAAAGCTTCATGAGCTCAAATTCTGAATATGTTGTCTCCACATCCTGTCCGTTAACGGTAATCATTCTTTTCGCTAGATCCAAAGTAATGCCCGTTTCAGGTTCAGGTGCTCTGCCTCTTCCTTGCAAGCGTGTGATTTCAATACGACGGAAAAGAGCCTCTATCCGTGCTTTTAGCTCTTGCATACTAAAAGGCTTGCAAATGTAATCATCTGCTCCCAACGTAAGTGTACGAATGCGCTCTGATATGTTGTTTTCTGTAGAAATCACGATGATGGGCACGTCCGTATGCTTGCGTATCAGTGGGCAGGGATTCATTCCATCCAAATCTGGAAGCAACAGATCCAGCAAAATAATATCGGGCTGTACGATCTCAAGCCTAGCTATACCCTCAGACGCTTGTTCCACTCGAGTAACGTTGTAGTCTTCTCCTGTTAAATACAAGGAAAGGGTATCTCCCAGCATATTGTCATCTTCAATAATTAAAACATTAGCCATGATCATATTTCCTTATCTTTCTATCAAATTCGAGCCAAATAGTTAGGATAGCTGCAATGTTTACAACAAGTTTTTGGCAGGTCCTGTTGATAGAGTAAACTCCTTTGGACAGTCTGTCAAAAGATCAGGCTTGTTGTGGCAATCCTGTGGACAAATAGTCCAGATGTATATCTATTTGATATGGGAATGTACTATTTTTGAGATTTATTTCTATAATACGACATTTTTCGTTTTTTTATAACAATATACTACAAGTCGTTGATGATAAATTACAAAAAATTAACAAAACACCTCAGAAACATGCATTGACTTAAATGAAAATTATGGTATTTTATTACATAGGAGTTGACATCCTCTGATAGGCCTCTTAGAAAAACCCACTATTTAATCTTCTACTAACTTACTCTCAATGTGCTATCTCTGTATTTAATTTTCGTACTTTAATTGTTCTTGCGATCATACTTATGATTCTTTGGTGTGGATATCCCATTGTGAATTCAGACTGTCTACTCTTTTAGATTACATATTTACATTTTTTTGCTTTCCATGCTTGTATTTTTTAAAATCAGGTCAGCGGGAGGACGAGAGATCATGAACACATTCGAAGTGCTGGAGTCCAATGTAAGATCCTATTGCAGAAGTTTTCCAGTTGTTTTCAACAAAGCTAAAAACGATGTACTGTACACGGAGGCAGGCAAGGGTTACATTGACTTTTTTGCCGGGGCAGGGGCTTTGAACTATGGGCACAATAATGATTTTATGAAAAACCGGATATTGGATTATTTAACTTCCGATCGGATTATGCATGGTCTGGATATGTACACGACGGCCAAGCAAGAGTTTATGGAGTCTTTTTCAGAGCGTATTCTCCAGCCCAAGGGCTTGAATTATAAGCTGCAATTTTGCGGACCGACCGGAACTAATGCAGTGGAAGCAGCACTGAAACTTGCACGCAAGGTGAAAAACAGAAATGGTATTTTTGCTTTTATGGGTGCGTTCCACGGGATGTCGCTGGGTAGTTTATCTATTACCAGCAACAACTCCATGCGAGAGAGCGCAGGGGTCCCCCTGAACAATGTTACCTTCATACCTTATAACAGCACATTTAACGGAATGGATACCATTTTGTATATGGAGCAGCTTTTAACAGACACCCATTCGGGTGTGGAAAAGCCTGCCGCGATCATTTTGGAAACGGTACAGGCTGAAGGCGGTATACATATTGCAGAGACCGAATGGCTGCGTGATTTGCGACAGCTGTGCGATGATCATGATATTTTGCTCATTGTTGACGATATTCAAGTCGGTTGCGGCCGGGTTGGATCGTTCTTCTCATTCGAGCGGGCGGGAATTGTTCCTGATATGGTTGTTTTGTCCAAATCGATCAGTGGATACGGATTGCCAATGTCTCTGTTGCTACTGAAGCCAGAATTGGATATATGGAGTCCGGGTGAGCATAACGGCACCTTCCGTGGAAATCAGCTTGCTTTCGTCGGGGCAAAGGCTGCACTGGAGTTCAGAGATACGGTAGAGCTGGAAGCACAAGTAAAGGAAAAAGAGGCTTTTGTTCAGCAGTTCTTGCGTGAACATATCCAATCGATAGATCCTCTTATTGAAATTCGTGGCATGGGATTGATCTGGGGGATTGATGTGTCTCATCTGGGAGAAGCGTTCGCCAAGGAGGTAGCGTCTCTCTGCTTTAGTAGGGGACTCATTATTGAACGTGCTGGGCGTAACGATACGGTAATTAAAATTATGCCAGCGTTAACGATAAGCTTGGAAAACTTGCGTAAGGGCTGCGAAATTATTAAAGAAAGTATGGCACAGGTAACCAGTACCTTGGTTACGATGTAAATCGATCAGTAAAGCCCCTTGGCTGGAGCTGCCGGCTGCTGTAAAGCAGGTATGGCGGGCGCCGTCCAAGGGGCTTTCTAGTAAAAAAATTAAGAAATAACCGTTTGCGCGTATTTTTGTGCGGATTGTTCTAGTTGCTCATTGGTCAATACTGCAGCACCATATTGTACGAAATAAGGGAGCAATTTGACACCAATCATATGGCCTGTAGCTTCCAGAGGTCTCAACAGCTCTTCGATCGTATACCTGTTCCGTCCGTCATGTTGATAATTTTCCTCAACGCTGGCAGCAGACAAGGCGATCAACAACTCTTTGCCCTGTAGCTTGCCACCTTCGCTTCCATAAGCCCAGCCGTAGGTTAGAACCTTATCCAGCCATTTTTTCAGCAGGGAAGGAGTGCTGTACCAGTAAAAAGGGAATTGCAGAACGATACGGTCATGCTGCTCTAGCAGTTCCTGCTCCTGGGCGACATTGATTTGCTCATCTGGATATACCTCATACAGGTTGTGAATGGTCACGTCGGATTGTTTCTTGAGTTCTTGCACCCATCTTTTGTTAATGCGAGATTCCGCAAGATCAGGGTGAACGACAATAACGAGGGTTGACATTTAAAAAACCATCTCCTTCGAACTTATTTAATGTAAGTAAATAACCAATACATATGTAACAATTTTAGTTTCAACTTATGGAATTGTCAACTCTATTACATTTTAAGCTCTATATTCAAAAGACTCCGGCAAGCTCATGCCGGAGTCTCAACAAATGAAGTGTTTTTACATTAAGCGATATGATTAAGAGCAACAATTTTGTTTTTCCCGGAGCGCTTAGCTTGATACAGATAGTCATCTGCTTGCTGAAAAAATACATCTTTATCTTTGTTCATTTCCTCTGTATAGCTTTTCAGTCCAATGCTTACGGTTACAGAAACGATTTGCAATTTCTCCTGAAAGGTCATTTTCTCCACTTCACGCCGGATGTTTTCGACGATCTGATAAGCTTCTTCGAAAGTATGCTCGAACATCAAAATAGCAAATTCCTCACCGCCATAGCGAGCTGCAATGTCATTTGCGGTAATCTGTTCTGTAATGATTTGCGAGATGCCTTCCAAAATTTTATCTCCGAACTGGTGTCCGTAAGTGTCATTGATCTTCTTGAAATTATCAATATCCACTAACGCCAGATGGATGATCGCGCCTTGTTCGGCATATTCGAGTGCTTTTTCATAAAAGTTTTGAAAGGACAAATGATTGTACAGCTTTGTCAAACCATCAGTCATTGACATTTTGCTGATAATCGCGTTACTGATCATTAATTCCTGTTGGGCACGCTTTGTTTTATACAAATCCACTAACAAATCGCGGCCGCTGGCCTGAATAATGAGAGCAATAAAGGTGGACATAATTAAAAAGGTTGGAATCGCCACGATATCAAAGTCTGACAAATAGCTGCGGAATGATCCATCTGCTGCCAGCAACAGAAAAAAGACGACCACTTGCAATACAAAGGAAAGCCATATTAAGCGACGATTGAAGAACAGAATAGAAGAGAAAATAGGCAACAAACATAGCGCAGGAATAATCCGAATATCATAATTTAGGCGAATAATCATCCAGCAAATGACGGTGCTTGCCATAAACAGGATCGCAAAAGAATACCTGTTAAATTTAAAATGAGCCAACTCTGCCAGTAAGTTGGAACCACTCATGATTAGCGTGGGAACAATAAGGGTTCCGACGTAAAATTCATAAGGCGAAGCGTGGTAATCAAGAAATAAGTAGCTGCCCAGCTGGACGATAAAATGTACAGCTATAATCATCCAATACAGTAATAACATTTTGCGTACCCAGCGGGCTTGCTTTGTTTTGTAATCCATGGTTTGAGTAAGCCGTTTTGTCTTGTTCATGATGTCACCACACTTAATGTATCTTTAGCCATTCTCGTATTATAAGATACTATGTGATGAAGTTGAAGCTAATTTTTTTGAAGGCCATGAACTTGTTAGCCTAGCAACACTTTTACTTGGTGGATAGCCCCGTCCCCTGCAACCGGCAGGATATTATTCGTAAGGACGGTGCCATCTAAGGTAACTGTAACTACACCCTTGGAGACATGCTGTGGATTCGTGATATGAATCACGTAGGTATCACCGCGGAAGACACGGGTGACTGTGAATTCGTCCTAGGCTGTAGGAATGCACGGATCAATACGCAGACCATCCCATTCGGGCTGAATACCGAGAATGGATTGAGTGATAGCTATAAAGTTCCATGCCGCTGTACCCGTCAAAAGGCCCAACACATGATTATATTCAAACATAAAGCCGTTCTTTCTTTAGAAAGACATTTCCTGCCTTATACAAAATGTACTTGATTTTCTCAACCATTCTTCTGGAATTTGCAAAATATCCGAAATGGGTAAATATACCTTTTTATGCTAAAATGAAAAAGTTAGAATTTAGCAAGGCAGGAGGTTGCAAGAATGGCACCTATCACATTATTTTTCATCCCGTATGCAGGCGGATCGGCGTCGGTCAGCTTCAAATGGAAAAAGTTGCTGCTTCCGCAAATTAAGCTTGTTCCACTGGAATTAGCGGGCAGAGGTATTCGTTCTGGGGAACCGCTAAAGGAAAGCATTGAGGAGATGAGCGAGGATCTGTTGCACAAGATCAGCGAAGAGATAGCCCCGGGCGATCCTTATGCCATATACGGACACAGTATGGGGACGATGATCTCATTCGAGCTGTACTACAAGCTGGTGGCGAGTGGATATGGAAAGCCTGCACATCTGTTCGTTTCAGGTGGACGGGCACCGCATGTCCCAAGAAATTCCCCATGGTTACACGATCTGCCCGCAGATCAGTTCAGGACGCATTTGCAGCGGTACGGTCAGCTTTCGGAAGCGATTTTTGACAATCGGGAATTATACGACTATTTTATGCCAGTGTTAAGAGCGGATTTCAAAGCTGTCGAGTTGTATAAGTACATGGCTAAAGCCGCACCTTTACATTGTTCTATCACCGCTTTGACGGGAATGACCGATAACACGGTGACCTTACAAGATGCGGAGGCATGGGCACACCATACGGATCAGCAATTTCGTATGTTTACCTTTGAGGGAGGACACTTTTTTATTCATGATGAAGTGGAACGGATTACGCACATCATCAATGAGACCTTTGAGCAGAGTACGGTAACAAGTAGCATACAACAATAAAAATAAGAGGTGATTTTTAGTGACAGTAGGTGTATTGGCACATTTGTTTGGCAAGTTGCCTTATCGTGAATTGGCTGCAAAGGTAGGCGCAGCGGGCTTTACTCATGTTCAGCTGGCTCCGTGGAGAGCGATCAGTGATGTAGATTTTAATAAACCGGGTAAGTTCAATCCGGGATTGGCACTGTCTATCGCAGAAGAATTTCGTAAGCATGGTGTATCCATATCGGTGCTCGGGTGCTATTTACATTTTTTTATACAGGATGAGGAATTGCTGCGTGAAAATGTAGAGCGCTTCAAAGAGCTGATCCGATATGCGGGTCTGTTAGGAGCACCAATGGTTGCAGCTGAAGTCGGACGTAATGAGGACGGTACTGCCTATACGGAACGTGACTGGAGAGTTGTAAGGGAAGTAGTGCGTGAATTAGCAGATGAAGCGGAGAAGTGGGGCGTATTCGTAGGATTGGAAGCTGCAAACGATCACTTGGTCGGAACCGCCGTAGAGTTGGCTACTTTTCTGGAGGAAGTACCTTCTTCACACATCGGTGTTGTGATTGATCCGGGTAATTTGCTGAAAACGGAAAATCTGGCGCAACAGGATGAGATCATCCGCGAAGCTTTCCAACTGCTGGGCCCCCGGATTATCGCAGCGCATGCCAAAGACCGGCGGTTGTCATCGTCAGGTGAAATTGAGACGGTGCCGCCGGGTTTTGGAGACATGAACTATGGCCTCTACATGGAACTACTGGAGCAGTACAAGCCGGGGGTTCATATTATTATGGAAGCTGCTCAGGAGCATGAGATGGCTGAATCCAGACGTTATATCGAAGGTCATCGGATAGCCGCTCAGAAAGCGCAACAAGTGCAGACGAGATAGTGCATTCTTTCATATAATCAGGAATGCTTCGTTAATAATTGAGAGACTTGGAAGCGCCTCCTTTTCCAAGTCTCCGTTCCTTTATCCTTCTTTAACCTTGCACAACCGCCACGATTACAATGACCCAGCTTGCCAAAAAAGCCAACCCGCCAATGGGGGTGATTGCCCCAAGCTTTCTCACACCGGATATACTAAGGGCATACAGACTGCCGGAAAACAGGAGAATACCCACTAGCATAACCCAACCTGCGGTTACGATGAGAGAAGAATGGACAAGGCTGTCAGCAAGAACTCCAAGCAGTAGCAAACCCAGTCCATGAGCGATTTGATATTGAATTCCTGTCTGGAATATGCTGAGCATGTCTGCGGAAAGTCTTTTTTTCAATGCATGCGCGCCGAACGCTCCCAGAGCTACGGCTAAAAACATCACGATACAACCAAGCAATAGCAAAATTTTCATGTTTTAACGCCTCCCTGTGAAATAGTACCGATTCCAATCGATTTCGTCAATTTTCCTTGTGAATCTCTAAACTTATAGAATTTTTCGACTCTCATCTGGCGCCTAGTATGATATATTTTTTCCAGGGCCAATGCGAAGCATTTGGAGCAATAGACAGCGTGTCCTCCACCTTTTTTACGGGAAAGTGAGGTGATGATGCTGTCTTTTTGTGCTGTCGTTTTTCAGAATAAAATCTTGTGTAAAGCCAAAATTGATAATGGAGAGGATGAATGCAAAAGTGATCAGCAGAAAATCCGTGTTCAGGAAATCTGTCTCTATGGTCATGTCAGCCATTTTGGTACTTCCGTTAACCTTGGGCTTATTTCAGGCAGGACCCGACCGTGCATCAGCCGCAACACCGGAATCGACACGTTTTCTACAACTATATAAACAGCTGAAGGATCCGGCTAGCGGATACTTTTCAAAAGAAGGCATCCCTTATCATTCCGTTGAAACGCTCATGAGCGAGGCTCCGGATTACGGACACTTAACGACTTCGGAAGCGTACAGCTACTGGATGTGGCTGGAAGTGCTGTATGGTCATTATACCGGGGATTGGGGACATTTGGAATCCGCATGGGACAACATGGAGAAATATATCATTCCTGTTAATGAAGGCGACGGTAAGGAAGAACAACCGACAATGAGTAACTATAATCCGAACAGCCCCGCCACTTATGCCGCAGAATATTCGCAGCCGGATCAGTACCCAAGCCGTCTGAGTGGTCAGTATGGTGCTGGCAAGGATCCACTGGACTCTGAGCTGAAGGCAACCTATGGCAACAACCAGACTTATCTGATGCACTGGTTGTTGGATGTGGATAATTGGTACGGCTTCGGCAATCTTCTGAATCCGTCGCATACAGCTGCCTATGTAAACACCTTCCAGCGTGGGGAACAGGAATCAGTATGGGAGGCTGTACCGCATCCATCACAAGATAATCATAAGTTTGGCAAGCCTAATGAAGGCTTTATGAGCTTGTTCACCAAGGAAAATAATGCCCCGGCACAGCAATGGCGCTACACGAATGCCACCGATGCGGATGCACGGGCAGTTCAAGCGATGTACTGGGCTAAGGAATTGGGATATGACAACTCCGTATATTTGGATAAAGCCAAAAAGATGGGAGACTTTTTGCGGTACGGCATGTACGATAAATACTTCCAGAAAACCGGAAGCGCTTCCAATGGAAGTCCTATTGCTGGTACGGGCAAGGATGCCAGTCTTTACCTGATGGCATGGTATACGGCTTGGGGCGGCGGACTTGGCCAAAGCGGCAACTGGGCTTGGCGAATTGGTGCCAGCCATGCGCATCAGGGCTACCAAAATGTCGTCGCGGCGTATGCGTTGTCCGATCAAGATAGTGGATTAATACCGAATTCACCAACGGCGGGACAGGACTGGGCAACCTCGCTGAAGCGCCAACTGGAGTTTTATACTTGGCTGCAATCCGATGAGGGGGCCATTGCAGGCGGAGCGACGAATAGCTGGGATGGTGCCTACAAGGCTTATCCATCTGGCACAAGTACCTTTTATGGCATGGCTTATACAGGGGCTCCTGTATATAACGATCCACCGTCGAACAACTGGTTCGGGATGCAGGCTTGGCCTGTCGAGCGGGTTGCCGAGCTGTACTACATTTTAGCCAAGAAAGGGGATACTTCGTCCGAGCAGTTTAAAATGGCTAAACAAGTGACGGAAAACTGGATAGCGTGGTCCAAGAGCTATGTATTTGCCAACGAACGGCCTGTGACTGATGCACAGGGATACTATTTGGACGCTCAAGGTAAGCGTATTCTGGGTGGCAAGAATCCGAAAGTGGCTACTACAGCAGCTAAAGGGGAATTCTGGCTGCCGAGCAATCTGGAATGGAGCGGAAAGCCTGAAACCTGGAGCGGATTTGCCAATCATAAAGGGAATACCAATCTCCATGTGGTAACAAAGAATCCAGGGCAGGATGCCGGAGTGCTGGGCAGCTATGTTAAAGCACTTACTTTTTTTGCTGCTGGAACGAAAGCTGAAAAAGGAGACTATTCCGAGTTAGGCAAGGAAGCTAAGGATCTGTCTAAAGCTTTGCTTGATGCTGCCTGGGGTTATAACGATGGTATAGGCATTACAACGAAGGAAGCGCGCGAGGATTATTATCGCTATTTCACGAAAGAAGTGTATATTCCGAGCGGCTGGAGTGGTAAGACTGGACAAGGCAACACGATCCCTGGCACCGACGCTACGGCTTCTGATCCGTCCAAAGGCGGCAATGGTACGTATTCCAGCTATAGTGACATCCGGCCTAATATCACTAAAGATCCACAATGGTCTTATCTCAAAGATAAATACACGACTTCTTGGAACAATCAGATCAAAAAATGGGATAAAGGTGCTCCAGAATTTACGTATCATCGTTTCTGGTCCCAAGTGGATATGGCAACGGCTTATGCCGAGTATGACCGTCTCATTAACGGTAGTGGACCAACCGAGCCGACAGCTCCCAAAGCTCCGGCAAATGTGAAGGCAAATGCAGGGGACGCTCAGGTCACACTGACCTGGAGCAAAGCGACGGGTGCCGATAGCTATACGGTCAAGCGCTCGACAACCAGTGGTGGCCCTTATACCACAGTAGCAACGGTAACAGACAGCACTTACAAGGATACAGGAGTGGTGAATGAAACCACTTATTATTATGTGGCAAATGCAACAAATTCTTTAGGAACCAGCCCAGATTCTGCCGAGGTCAGTGCCAAGCCTACGGCAGCACCCATTCCAGCAACGGGAGATGTGATTGCACAATATCGCGTGGGCGACACCAACCCGGGAGATAACCAGATTCGGCCACTGTTCCGTGTAGTAAACAAGGGTAAAGAGGCAGTTGATCTGAAAAATGTCAAGCTGCGATACTACTACACCGTAGATGGTGACAAGCCACAGGAATTCCATTGTGACTATGCACAGTTGGGCAGTAGTAACGTTCAGGGACGTTTTGTGAAACTGGATAAGGCCGTTACAGGCGCAGATTATTATCTGGAAATCTCCTTTGGAGCTGGTGCGGGAAGTCTGGCAGCAGGGGAAAATACAGGAGATATTCAAATTCGCATGAACAAGACGGACTGGAGTAACTATAACGAAAGTGATGATTTTTCCTATGATCCAACCAAGACATCTTATATGGATTGGGACAAAGCACCTTTGTATATAAACGACAAACGTGTCTGGGGTCTGGAGCCTTGATTGTGAACTGATTGTGGAAAATGCGGGCGGAACGTGAGAGCACTGAATTCACTTCCGTCCATTTTTTTGTGATCGGATTCGTGGTACACTATGATCGTTACATCACTACATACATGACCGAGGTGACCTGAGACATGAATGACAATTTGGCACAGGCTCTGAATGAGCAAATGAACTTTGAATTTTACTCCGCTCACGTATATCTGGCGATGGCTGCTTATTGCTCCAGTGAAAGTCTGGATGGGTTTGCAAACTTCTTCCTGGTACAAGCTGAGGAGGAACGGTTTCATGCCATGAAACTGTATAAATACATTAATGACCGTAGAGGACGCGCCACATTGGCTGCATTGCCGGAGCCGAAAAATAGCTACGATTCCATGCTGGACGTATTTGAGCATGGCTACAAGCATGAGCAGCAAAACACGCAAAAATTTTATCATCTGGCTGACTTGGCCCTCGATGGACGTGAGCATGCAACGATCCATTTCCTGAAATGGTTTATTGACGAGCAAGTCGAAGAGGAAGCTCTGTTCGACAGTGTTATCCAGAAGCTTAAGCGCATTGAAAGAGACAGCAACGCCTTTTATATGCTGGACAGCGAGTTTGCCAAACGCAGCTTTACTGCCCCTGCGGAGTAGTACAGCATACATGGTTTGTTTTGAATGCCGGAGCTAAGACCAGCATTTTATTCGTCTAGAAAGTAGAGGAGCCCGATTTTCGGGCTTTTTTGCGTTGACTTTAATGAACGAATTCCCATCTTTCGAGGGGCTATTGTTATTTTAAATGGAGTTATAGAAAAAATTAATTTGTCGCTGAATGGTGAGCATGCTACAGTTATGTTAACTTTTATATCTTATTAAATAGATAGGAATAGTTATATAGTGGTTCACTCGATTTATAAAAACATTAGAAGGAGGCGGGTTAGTATGAGTGAAATCTATCGTCTGGCACTCCAGGAGGACGCAGAAAGATTGCAGTATGTGACGTATGAGGCGTATGAAACAATTCGGCAGTTGGAGCTTCGATGGCCTGCCGCTCAGGCAGACGTTGCTCTCATTCAAGAAAACATTAAAAATAATGATTGCTATGTGCTGGAAGTAGACGGTGTTATTCAGGCTACCGTTAGCCATCTCAAAAATAGAGCCCTTAATTTTATAACCGATCTACCGTTTGTGATGTGGTTTGCTGTAGACCCGGCTACCCAGGGCAAAGGATATGGGAAAAAACTGCTGAATTGGGTAGAGCAAACGATTATTCGTGACAAGGTCGGTGCTCCTGCTGTGACACTGGCGACTGCGGAAAAGCATCCCTATTTGCTATCCATGTACGAGCGTTGGGGATATGAACGTATCCATGCTTTTGACCATGGAACAGGGGACGGGACGATGCATTTACTGCGTAAAGTGGTGAATCCTGAATTATTCTCCACCTACATTCGTGAAAAAAATGAAGCCGAGACAGCCAATCGAAATTAGACGCGATCATAGGGAACGAAGAAGCCGATTCGTTCGCAGAAGGGGGGCAGGAGCTTATGAAGTTTGTATTATTCAGCCTAATGGCTAATCTGCCTAATGCGATTACCGGAGAAGCCTGGAGTTCGCAGCAAAAATTCCAAAATGTAATAAAGCAGGCTGTGCTCGCAGAGGAGCTTGGTTTTGATGCGTATGGTGTGGGGGAGCGGCATGGTGCGCCTTTTTTGTCGTCTTCACCTCCACTCGTTCTGACCGCTATAGCAGCGAGAACTGCACGGATTCGTCTGCTGACGATGGTAACGGTGCTTAGTATTCTTGACCCGGTACGCGTAGCTGAGGATTACGCGACACTGGATCATTTATCGGGTGGAAGATTAGAACTGATTATCGGAAAAGGCAATGATCCACGCCATTATCCGTTGTTTGGAATTACGGAGGAAGAGCAGTGGGAGTCGCTAGCAGAACGCTATCGTTTGCTCAAACGGCTATGGAGCGAGGAAGAGGTTACGTGGGAGGGCAGCTATCGGTCCCCGCTGTATCAGGTCACGACACAGCCACGCCCGTATCAAAAGCAAATTCCGATATGGCATGGAAGTGCCTCCAGTACATTATCGACGGAGCTGGCTGCACAATATGGAGAGCCGTTATTTTCCTCAAATTCTTTCCATCCTCAGGCCAAGTATAAAACGCTAATTGATCATTACCGTGAACGGCTCGCTTATTACGGTCATGATCCTGATCGGGCCGTAATTGGTGCCGGAGCCGGGAGTTTGTATCTGGCGGATACAGACGAGGAAGCGATCAGACGCTATCGCCCGTATTATGATGCTTACCACTCGACGGCGGCGGCTCAGCATAATCAATCCCCGTTTACAAGTTTGGAGGACAATATCCGCAACGGTCCAGTTCTGATTGGTTCTGCGGACAGCGTTCTTGAAAAAATACGAAACTATTATACTGCGTTCGGCCATCAGGTACTTAGCATAAGCGTGGATGGGCTGGAAGAGCAGGAGCAACTTGAACAGTTGCATCGGTTTGCCGAGGATATCATCCCTGTGCTGCGGCGAGAGATTCCCAGCACTATTTGGCAGCAGGTGCCGAACCTACACAAAGAAAATGGATCACTGGCTGCTATTCCTAAAGGTGCTCCCTCCATTTCTCCTATTTTTCAGTTGTGATTGATGAATAACGTTACCCTCTCTCATGAAAGCAACCGAAGTAGCGGTGCTTTCGGGTCGATAGCGACTGAGAGAGGTGCTTTTTAGTTTTAGACAAATTGACAGAGATACATAAAAAGAGTAACGTAATTGTATATTTATTTAAAATCGCATAAAATTAATCGGATTAATTAAAATTTAAAGATGTGGAATCTAATGATATAAAGGAGGAATTTTTTTGAGCGACTCACAATCTAGTACGACCAAGCGCTGTATAACAGCCGAGGATTTATATCGACTTCACTGGGTTAGCGATCCAGCTATTCATCCTCTAAGCAGTGAAATCGCTTACGTAGAGCAGCATATTAATAAAGAGCGGACAGATTATAACTCAGGAATTTGGCTATTATCGTCTGAAGGCGCTAGCGCAGTACCCTTTACATATGGACCCAAAGATGAAACGCCTGTCTGGTCACCAGATGGAACACAACTAGCTTTTCTCCGTACAATAGACGGCAAGCGCCAGGTATGGATTATTCCGAAACGCGGGGGGGAGGCACGACAGCTTACACACGTAGAGAACAACGTTCGTTCATTAGCCTGGTCTCCTGATGGGACCTGCATATCGTTTGTAGCTAAAACGGCCGAGAACCCGTCAAGCTCTACATCCGATGGAGGAACTCAGAAGGCACAACTTAAGGGACGAGTCGTTAATCGAACGAAAGCTAAATCCGACGGATATGGACTGTGGGATGATACTCGTGATCACTTGTATGTAACTGATGTGACTTCGGGGTACACAGTTCAACTGACTTCCGGCGCTTATGATGTGGCGGAGCCTGTGTGGTCACCGGATGGTCAACGTATTTTATTCGTCGCCAGAATAGCAGAGCATTCGAAAGAGGATACGGATTTACGTAAGCAGAATGATTTGTTTACGATAGCTCTTGGGACTTCAAATGGTGATGCAGCAGCACCGCTTAAGCTGACCCATTCTGAACTGCACATCGAGAGTGCTGCTTATTCTCCCGACGGTTCAACGATTGCCTTTTACGGTCATGATCGACATGCCAAAGACGCTACACAGACCCGACTGTACACGGTTCCTTCCAGTGGGGGGACGGCAGTATGCGTTAGTGAGACGCTTGACGCTCACCTCGGTAACGCGGGTATGAGCGACATGCGTTCACATCTTCATGTAGGACCACCACGCTTTAGTGCGGACGGTCAATCCCTGTATACGCTGGTAACCCTTGAAGGCAATGTACACGTATATCAGTTTGCGCTTGATGGAACTTTTAAAATTTTAACCCAGGGAGAACGGGAAATTTACCAATTCGAGCTTACTTCGGATGAGCAGCATATCATTGCCGCTTCCACCGATGTAGCTTTACCAGGTGATTTGTTCCGGATTGCGATTCATTCAGGAACTGAGGAACAGCTGACACGAGTGAATGATTCTCTGCTTGATGAGATTGAGATCAGTGTGCCTGAGAGCTTCTGGACTGAGGTTGAGGATGGACGACGGGTGCAGGGATGGGTGATGAAGCCTGCTGAGTTTAAGGAGAGGGTATCCTATCCTGCTATTTTGGAGATTCACGGTGGTCCTCATGCCATGTATTCCAATTCTTTTTTTCATGAATTTCAGTTGCTGGCCGCTCAGGGATATACAGTCATCTACACGAATCCGGGAGGAAGCCGAGGGTACGGACAGTCTTTTACCAATGTCGTCCTTGGAGATTACGGCGGACGCGATTACACCGATCTGCTGAGCGCAGTTGACGAGGCTATACGTCAATTTCCATTCATTCATCCAGAAAGGTTGGGTGTAACAGGAGGAAGCTATGGTGGCTTTATGACAAACTGGATTGTCGGCCATACCGATCGTTTCCGTGCAGCTGTGACCCAGCGATCCATATCTAACTGGCTGTCCATGTATGGAGTGAGTGATATAGGATACTCGTTTACTGAAGATGAAGTCGGCGGGAATCCGTGGGACGATTGCGAGCTCTTGTGGAGGCAATCTCCGCTGGCTTATGTGCAGCAAATCAACACACCGCTGCTCATATTGCACGGGGAGCAGGATCTGCGATGCCCTATAGAGCAGGGAGAACAGCTGTTTACAGCATTGCGTCGCTTGGGGAAACCTACGCAATTTGTCCGTTTTCCAGCTTCAAGTCACGAGCTTTCACGAAAAGGGCACCCGCAGCTTCGCGTGGAACGACTGCAACGTATTACCAATTGGTTTGTCCAACACGAATTATAAGTAAATCGCTTTCTTGTATTAATGTAAAAATGTCAGGTCCTAATCATAGGACTTGGCATTTTTAGTATGCCTTGCTACAATTCTCTCAACCTCATTCAAAAGGAGATATATAATGGCCGAGCCCTTAAAAAATATGTACACGGAGAATTTTCTTCAACTATTCGGTGAAAAAGTACAGTCTGCGTACATGCCGTTCGATACCAACGGATTCATCCATCAAGTAATGGATGAAAAATGGAATGAGCTGGAGCTAAAAGAACGAATACGGCGTATTTCGTTTACATTAGGGGCATTTTTGCCCAGCAATTATGAAGAAGCTCTGGATATTCTTTTTGCTATAGACGAGCATTGCAGTGGTTTTCCGTACTTGTTTTTCCCCGATTTTGTGGAGGTGTATGGGCAGGGAGAAGAGCATTGGGACCTGTCCATGAAGGCACTGGAGCGCTTCACATCTAAATCCTCTGCGGAGTTTGCCGTGAGACCCTTCCTCCTGCGTGAACCGGAACGGATGATGCAGCAGATGACGACCTGGGCGGGACACCATAGTGAACACGTTCGCCGTCTTGCCAGCGAAGGCTGCCGTCCACGGCTACCATGGGGACAAGCATTGCCTGTGTTTAAGCGCGATCCTGCTCCAGTATTGACCATATTGGAATTACTGAAGACGGATCCTTCGCTATATGTACGTAAAAGTGTAGCCAACAACCTGAACGATATTGCCAAGGATCATCCTGATGTGGTCATTGCTACGGCTCAACGGTGGAAAGGGACACATCCTGACACCGACTGGATTGTGCGTCATGGCTGTCGGACCTTGATTCGCAAATCCATACCCGAAGTGATGGCAATGTTTGGCTATGCGGATGAAACAGACGGGTCGCCGTTAGTCACTGATGCCTCTTTCAGCACAGACCCTGCCTTGCTAAGGCTCGGTGATAACTGTGAGTTGAGCTACGCGCTTCAGCTTCGAGAAGGTGACCCAGTACGAGTCCGTATCGAGTACGGCATCGATTTTGTGAAGGCGAGAGGACAAGTCTCACGTAAACTGTTTTTGCTATCTGACAAAACGGTCCCCGGAGGAACCCGTCTTACAGGTACACGGACACACCGTTTTGCAGACCTGACAACTCGTCGCCATTATGCGGGAGCGCACCGGATTGCGCTGCTCGTAAACGGGCAGGAAGCAGCTTTTACAATGGTAGAACTCCAGTTGTAGATCACGATAGCGGTGAAGAAAAAGAGCCTGAAATCAGGCTCTCAGATTGTCGAGAAACCCCGTCTTTTGAGACGTGGGTTTCTTTTTCTTTACATCATAAGGCTCTGGTCTCTGGAG